>DASXCX010000322.1:0-11840 GCA_036490955.1 Allostellaceae bacterium
GCGGCCCTCGCTGAGATGATCGAGCGAGGCGAAGCGCCGTGCGACGTGATAGGGCTCGTCATACGTCGTCGAGCCGGTGGCGATGAGCCCCAGATGCTTGGTCTTCATCGCCAGCGCCGACAGCAAAGTCATCGGCTCGAAAGAGGTCGTCGTCTGGCCGCGGATCAGCGCGTCCATCGGCTGATTGAGCACGGCGAGATGATCCGCCATGAAGAACGCGTCGACGCAGCCGCGCTCTAGGGTCTGCGCGAAACGCGTGATATGCGCGAAGTTGAAATTCGCGTCGGGAAAGGCGCCGGGATAGCGCCAAGCCGCGGTGTGAAGGCTGACCGGCCGCATGAAGGCTGCGAGCCGCAGCCGGCGTTTCTCACTCATCGATTCACCTTTGCAGTAGAGGGCGGGTCACTTGCGCGAGCCATGCCGCCGTCGTGCCATCGACCAGCGGCGTCAGCGTCGCGCGTACCCGCGCATGGTAGTCATCGAGCCAGGCGATCTCTCGCGGCGCGAGCAGCGAAGGCTCGATGGCCTCGCGATCGATCGGCGCCAGCGTGATCGTCTCGAAGCCGTAGATCTCGCGGCCGGCCTCGCCAAGCCCGTCGCGCTTTTCGACCACGACGAGGTTCTCGATGCGGATGCCATAGGCGCCGGTTTTGTAATAGCCCGGCTCGTTCGAGACGATCATGCCCGGCATCAGCGCCTGGCTGTTCGGCAGCTTCGAGATGCGCTGCGGCCCTTCATGCACGCCGAGATAGGAGCCGACGCCATGGCCTGTGCCGTGATCGTAATCCAGCCCGGCCTGCCACAGCGCGGCGCGCGCCAGAGCATCGAGCTGCGAGCCGCTCGTGCCTTTGGGGAAAACGCACGTCGCTAAGGCGATATGCCCTTTGAGCACGCGGGTGAAGCGATCTCTCATCTCCGCGCTCGGCTTGCCGATCGCGACCGTGCGCGTTACATCGGTCGTACCGTCGAGATACTGTGCGCCGGAATCGACGAGATAGAAGCTGTCCGGCTCGAGCACACGCTCCGTCGCTTTGCTCGCGTGATAATGAACGATCGCGCCGTTGGGTCCCGCGCCGGAGATCGTCGGAAAGCTCAGATCGCGGAAATTGGCGCCGGGGCGACGGAACTCTTCGAGCCGATCGGAAACATCGATCTCGCGCAACTTGCCCGAGCCGGCTTCGCGCGCCAGCCACGCGAGAAACGAGGTGAGCGCGGCACCGTCGCGGCGATGCGCCTCGCGCGTGCCTTCAAGCTCGACAACATTCTTGCAGGCCTTGGGCAATTGGCAGGGATCTGGCGCGCGGATCGCCGCATCGCCGAGCCGGTCGAATATCCACGCGGCCGAAAGTGCGGGATCGGCGAGCACGTGCTTTTTGTCGGCCGCGAGCTTTTCGAGAAAGGCGCCGAAACCGTCCGGTTCGGCAATTCGCACGGCGTTGCCGAGATGCGCCGGCAGTTCCGGCGTCAGCTTGCGTCGATCGATGAAGAGATCGACCGACTCGTCGCGATGGAGCACTGCAAAGCTCAGCGGGAGCGGCGTATGCGGCACGTCGCCGCCGCGGATATTGAGCAGCCAGGCGATCGAGTCCGGCGCCGTCAGCACCGCGGCCTCGGCGCCCTGCGCGGCGAGGCCAGCGGCGATGCGTGCGCGCTTGTCAACCGCGCTCTCGCCGGCGAAGCGGATATCGTGCGGGACGACCGGCGCGGTCGGCGGCGCCGGCCGGTCGGTCCAGACTGCGTCGATGGCGTTGCCGTCGAGCGGGATGGCCTTGCCGCCAACTTTCTCGGCGGCGGCACGGTAGCGCGCGACCTCGCCGAGCGTATGGAGCCGCGGATCGTAGCCCAGCGACTCGCCGGGTTTCAGATTGGCTTCGATCCAAGGCCCCGCCGGCTGGTCGCTAACATGGCGATGTTCGAAGAGCCGGCCATCGACCTCGGCCGCGGCCTGAAGCGTGTAGCGGCCATCGACGAAGATGGCCGCCTTGTCTTTCAGGGCGATCGCCAGCCCGGCGGAGCCCGTAAAACCGGTTAACCAAGCCAGTCGCTGGGCCGATGCCGGGACATATTCGCCCTGATACTCGTCGGTCCGCGGAACCACGAACCCCTCGACACCGCGTCGCACCAACTCGGCTCGGAGCCGAGCCAGCCTTTCCGCCGCGGTTTCCCGGTTTACCGGACGCCCATCATCCATTTCCGGACCTCCTGAGGTCGCGAACCTAGCGCAAAACCTGCCCTCCCCAAACCCCGTCTGCACCCAGCCCCGAAAACCAGGGTCAAAAAGCCCGGAAAACGGCCGGATATGCGGCTACGGAATGGCTGGGTTCGAATCTTGCGCCTTTTACCATTTGGCAGGAAAGCTTACCTATTGTGCAACGCAGCGCAGAGACAAGGATATGTTCTTCAAGGAGTTGGAAATGTTGAATCTTGTTCTTTCCGGCCTGCAGCATCTCCAGGCAGGCTATCACAATTGGCGCCGTCGCCAGGCCGCCTATGACGAGCTGAGCGCGCTGGACGACCGTTCGCTTGCCGATATCGGCATCACGCGCGCCGACATCCCGTACCTGTTCGCCCGCGACGTCCATGAGGCGGCGAAAGCGCAGGCGGCGGGTCTGGCGCAGAACGACAATCGCCGGGCGGCTTAAGCCAAACGTCGGCGAGGGCTAATCGCCCTCGCTTTGACGTGCCGATTTTTGCTGGCGCTTGCCGCAAAATCCGGGTGCGTGCAGAATCAGGCCATGGCCCATACCCATCATGGCCACGACGACCATCACCACCACGATCATGACCATCACGGTCATGATCACGCGGGCCATGATCACCATAACGGGCTAAGCGGCGATCTCGGCCTCGTCTTCGCGATTTCGATCGCGCTCAATCTTGGCTTCGTCATTATCGAAAGCGTCTTCGGCTTCTTCAGCCATTCGATGGCGCTGCTCGCCGATGCGGGACACAATTTCAGCGACGTCCTCGGACTTGCGGCGGCCTGGAGCGCCAACGTCCTCGCCGCGCGGCGGCCAAGTGCACGTTACACCTACGGCCTGCGCAGCTCCTCGATTCTCGCCGCGCTGCTCAACGCCATCATCCTGCTGATCGCGGTCGGCGGCATCGTCGTCGAAGCGGTGCAGCGCCTGGCCACGCCGACGCCGGTCGGCGGCGTCACGATCATCATCGTCGCTTGCGCCGGTGTCGTCGTAAACGGCTTGGCGGCGCTGCTCCTCGGTCACCGCCATCACGGCGATCTCAATGTCCAGAGTGCTTTCGCGCATATGCTCGGCGATGCATTGGTGAGCGTCGGCGTCGCGCTTTCGGGCGCGGTCATCTTGTGGACCGGCTGGTTATGGCTCGATCCCGCGGTGAGCATCGTCGTTTCGGTCGTGATCGTCTTCGGCACGTGGCGCCTGCTGCGCCGTTCGCTCGATATGGCCTTGCAAGCGGTGCCAGCCGGCATCGATCCGGCCGCAGTACGCCTGCATCTGCTCCAAGTTTCCGGCGTGAGCGAGGTGCATGATCTTCATATCTGGCCGATGAGCACGACGACGACGGCGCTCACCGCTCATCTCATCATGCCCACGGGTCACCCCGGCGATGCCTGCCTCGCCGATGTTGCCGCGTCGCTGCAAAAGCGCTTCGGCATCGAGCACGCGACGATCCAGGTCGAGACTGGCGATCCGGCGCATCCTTGCGTCCTTGTGCCGGATCACATCGTCTAGCGCGTCGGCTCAGCCGAGAAACAGCAACAGCCCCAGTGACGAGAGTCCGAACGCCGCGCAGTAATAAGCGAACGGATCGAGCGCCTGGAAATCATGGCGCCCAAAATAACGCATCAGGAACCAAGTGCTGAGATAGGCCATGACGCCGGCGACAACGCCGGCAATCCACGCCACGGGCCCGATCGAGGCCGCCGCGCCGCCATGGAGCAGATGTGGCACTTCGAGCACGCCGGCGCCGAGGATCACCGGCGTTGCGATCAGGAATGAGAAATGCGCCGCGTCCTTGTGATGGAGGCCGAGCATCAGCCCGCCGACCATCGTCGCGCCCGAGCGCGAGATGCCCGGGATCAGCGCGGTCGCCTGGGTGCAGCCGATGATCAGCGCGCCGAGCCAGCTGAGTTGACCCAAGTTGCCGGAGCCGCCGCGACGGCGCAGCCGCTCGGCGATGAATAGCACGCCGCCGTTGATGATGAGGAAAAAGGCAGCCACCGCCGGCGCACCGAAAAGCGACTTCAGCGGCTTCTCCAGCGCAAAGCCCAAAATCACCGCGGGGATCGTCGCGAGGATGATCATCCACAACAACCGCCATTGCGCCCGCCGCTCCTCGCCTGGGCCCATGCCGATGAAGGCGAGCAGGATGCCGCTCCAGTCGCGCCAGAAATAGATCAGCAACGCCGCCGCCGTGCCGAGATGAAGGACGACGAGAAACGGCAAGAAGCCTTCCGAGGATTGGTCGATGTTCCAGCCGAGCAATTTCGGCAGGACGACGGCATGACCGAGGCTGGAAACCGGAAAGAGTTCGGTGACGCCTTGGACGATGGCGATGAAAAGAGCTTGGAGGAGGCTCATGTTGAGCGGTGCTTTCTTACGGAACGGAGAAGGGACGAGCGACCGCGGGCGAGCACGAGGGTCGACCAGCCGCCGATGACGATGCGCTGCCGCAAGCTTAATCCCGCGAGACGATGCGCGGCGAGCACGCCGGGTTCCTGAGAGGAGAGCAGGCCAGACAGCACGGCGATACCGCCCGGCGCCAAAACGCGGCGGAGATCGGCCGCCATACGCTCGAGCGGCCGCGCCAGGATATTCGCGAGCACGAGGTCGTAAGGACGCCGCCGCGTCACGCCGCGCTCGCGATAGCCGGTGCTGCGGCCGACCGCGATCGACGGCGCGACGCCGTTGCGGCGAACGTTATGCGCGCTGACCCGCACCGATTCGGGATCGATATCGCGTGCGACAACGCGGTGCCGCCAGCGCTTTGCCGCCGCCATGGCAAGTATGCCGGTACCGGTTCCCATATCGAGAACGCGGCGCGGCCCTTGCCGCGCGACTGCGTCGACCACCGTAAGACACCCACGCGTCGTCGCATGCTCGCCCGTCCCGAAAGCGGTGGCGGCGTCTATTTCGAGCGCGACGCGCCCGGCCGGAATGCGGCCCCTGAAGTGCGAGCCGTGGATGAAAAACCGTCCGACCGAGAGCGGCTGAAAGCTGGCCTGATTGATGCCGACCCAATCCTGACGCGGCAGTCTGTCCCAAACCGGCTCCGGCGGCGATCCCCCGAGATCGAGCCAAGCCAGCGCTAGGCGTGCGAGGAGCGAGCCACGATCGGGTTTGGCGCGGGCAAAGCCCTCGATCCGCCACGGGCCGTCCTCGCGCTCTTCGAATGCGGTAACGGCTTCGAAATCGGCGAAAGCATCAGCCGCGACGGCGGCCGCGGCGGCGTCGGACACGGCGACCGCCACGCGCCACAGCCCTTCGGCGCGCGGCAATCGTTCAGGCTTTCGCGACAAAGCTGTCCATGACCATCTTGTCGCCGGCTTTGTCGAAGGAGATGGCGAGCTTGCCGCCCTCGGAAGAGCGCACCGTGCCGTAGCCGAATTTCTGGTGGAAGACGCGATCGCCCGCGATATAGCCGACCGGGGGACGCGGGCGCTCGGCAGTAACGAGACGCGGCGCTTCGGCCCGGCGGCCGAAGAAGGACGAACCTGCGCCCCAGGCTTCCTGTAGCGACGGTGCACGCGGATAGAGTCCCGGCTCGGCAACCGAATCGATGTGATCCTCGGGCAACTCGCCAACAAAGCGCGACGGCAACGAACTCTGCCATTGGCCGCGAACGCGGCGATTGGCGGCGTACGACACGAAAGCGCGGCGCCGCGCCCGCGTCAGCCCGACGTAAGCGAGCCGACGCTCTTCTTCGAGGCCTTTCAGCCCCGCCTCGTCCATCGCCCGCTGATGCGGAAAGAGCCCCTCTTCCCAGCCCGGCAAGAAAACGTCGTTGAACTCGAGTCCCTTGGCACCGTGCAAGGTCATGAGGCTGATCATGTCGCTGCCGGTCTCGGCGGTGTTCTCCATCACCAAGCTCACGTGATCGAGGAAGCCGGCGAGGCTGTCGAATTCGGCCATTGCCGCGACCAGCTCTTTGAGATTCTCGAGCCGACCCGGCGCGTCGGGCGACTTGTCGGCCTGCCACATGCCGGTATAGCCCGATTCATCGAGAATTTGCGCGGCGAGATCGGGATGTGCGGTGTCGTCGAGCAGTCCGCGCCAGCGATTGAGATCGGTGATGAAGCCCAAGAGCGCGCGACGCGACGCCGGTTTCAATTCGTCGGTGCCGATGATGATCTGCACTGCATCGGTCAGCGGCAATTCGCGCGCGCGGGCAAGCGCGTGTAACGTCTGCAAGGTCGAGGTGCCGATGCCGCGCTTCGGGACGTTGATGATGCGCTCGAAAGCGAGATCGTCAGCGGGCTGATGCACGAGGCGCAGATAAGCCAGCGCATCACGGATTTCTTGCCGCTCGTAGAAACGTAACCCCCCGATCACGCGATAGGGCAGGCCGAGCGTGAGAAAGCGCTCTTCGAATTCGCGCGTCTGGAAGCCGGCACGGACCAGGATAGCGATCGCCGACAACTTCTCGCCCTTGTGCTGCAGTGCCTCGATCTCGTCGCCGACCCAGCGTGCCTCTTCCTCGCCGTCCCACACGCCGCGCAGCGTGACTTTTTCGCCCTCATTCGTCTCTGTCCACAGCGTCTTGCCGAGACGACCCTCATTTTGGGCGATCAGAGACGAGGCAGCGCCGAGAATATGCGGCGTCGAGCGATAATTCTGCTCGAGACGAACGATCTGCGCGCCGGGGAAATCCTTCTCGAAGCGCAGGATGTTGCCGATCTCCGCGCCGCGCCACGAATAGATCGACTGGTCGTCGTCGCCCACGCAGCAGAGATTTTTGTGGAGCTGCGCCAGCAGCCGCAGCCAGAGATATTGCGCGACGTTGGTGTCCTGATATTCGTCGACCAGGATGTAGCGAAAGCGTTGCTGGTAATCGGCGAGCACCTCGGGTCGCGAGGTGAAAACCGTCAGATTGTGCAGCAAGAGATCGCCGAAATCGGCGGCGTTGAGCGCTTTGAGCCGATCCTGGTAAAGGCGATAGAGCTCGATCATTCGGCCGTTGGCGAGGTCGCCTTGATCGGCCACTGGCACTTTGTCGGGCACAAGGCCTCGGTCCTTCCAGCGCTCGATCGCGCCAAGGATCGCACGCGCCGGGGCACGGCGCTCGTCGAGATTCTCGGCGGCGGCGATCTGCTTGACGACGCGGAGTTGGTCATCGGCATCGAGGATGGTGAAATTCGGCTTGAGGCCCACCATCTCGGCGTGGCGACGGAGAATCCGGGCGGCGATCGCATGAAACGTGCCGAGCCAGAGTCCGTCCGCCGTCTCGCCGATCATCCGTCGGAGCCGCTCGCGCATTTCGAGCGCCGCCTTGTTCGTGAAGGTCACGGCGACGATCTGTGAAGGCCAGGCGCGGCGAGTCGCGAGGATATGGGCCAGTCGGGTGGTCAACACGCGGGTCTTGCCCGTTCCCGCCCCGGCCAGCACCAGAACCGGCCCGTCTACCGCCTCGACGGCGCGGCGCTGTGCGTCGTTGAGGCCGGCGAGGTAAGCGGCCGGCGACGCGGCCGAAAGCTCGGCGGCGTGGGGCGTGGCAGCAGGTTCCGACATTGCTCGCTATATAGCATGGGATAGCCAAAATCCCAGGCGCGTTCCGCAGCGAAACCACCTATGATGCGCCGGCCCGCGCAGAACCATGCACGCCCTCATCATCATCCTGGTATTTCTCTGTACCTATGTCGGCATGGCCGCCGGACGGCTGCCGCATTTGCAGATCGACCGCACCGGCATCGCGCTGCTCGGCGTCATCGTGATGCTCGCCAGCGCAACCGTCACGCTCGACGAGCTCGGCACCAACATCGACGTCTCGACGCTCGTCCTGCTGTTTGCGTTGATGATCATCTCGGCGCAATTCGTCTCCGCCGGATTCTTCGAACTCTCGGCCGACTGGATCATGCAAAAGGCCGAGACGCCGACCATGATGCTGGCGCTGACTGTCGGTGTCGCTGGCGCACTCTCGGCCCTGCTCGCCAATGAGCTGGTGGTGTTGACCATGGCGCCGCTGCTTATCACCGGCGCCCAATCGCGCGGCCTCGATCCGCGTCCCTACCTGATCGCGCTGGCCGGCGCCGCCAATGCCGGCTCGGCGGCGACGCTGATCGGCAATCCGCCGAACATCGTCATCGGCCAGGTCGGCGAGCTCAGCTTCCACCTATATCTGCTTGCCGGGATCGTCCCCGCCGTGCTCGGCCTCGCCTCGGTCTTCGCAGTCACCTGGTTCCTATGGCGCGACCGGCTCGAAGCGCGCGTGCCAGTCGGGGGCGTGCCCGAGGTGCCGCGCCACCCACACGACCGGATCCAGACCTGGAAAGGCCTTGCCGGCATGGGCCTGCTGCTGATGCTATTCGCGACCCCGCTGCCGCGCGAGGTCGGCGGCTTGCTGATCGCCGCGGCGCTGTTGACCAATCGGCGTTTCACCAACCGCGTCATGATCGCGGCCCTCGACTGGCCCCTGCTCGTGCTCTTCGTCTGCCTCTTCGCGGTGACGGGCGCGCTCGCCGATACGGGGATACCCTGGACCATCGTTTCATGGCTTCAGGACCACCACCTGCTGCCCACCAATCTGCTGATCCTCACGCCTTTTGTGCTAGTGACGAGCAATACGATCGGCAACACGCCGACAGCGATCCTGCTCTTGCAGATCTGGCCCAATCCGCCGCAAGGGCCGCTTTACGCTTTCGCCGTGCTGTCCTCGCTCGCGGCCAATCTGACCTTGCTCGGCTCTTTCGCCAGCCTCATCGCGGTGGAGCGCGCCGAGTTGCTCGGCGTCAACATTACCTTCGCCGAATATGCGCGCGCGGGCGTGCCGTTCACGCTGATCTCGTTGTTCTTCGCGGTGGTGTGGCTTGCCTGGACCGGCTGGCTGCCGCTCTTCCCGGGCTCCGCCGGGGCTGCTCCCTAGCGATCAGGAAGCGTGCGCCAGATCGGTGACGTTGAGCTCGGTCGAGACACGGTTGCGGCCGTCGCCCTTCGCATGATAGAGCGCCGCGTCCGCACGGCGGACGAGGTCGGCCAAATCCTCATTCGCACGATATTGCGCGACGCCGAATGACAGCGTCACGCTGCCGTAATCGTCGCGCGTATCCTTGCCGACGAAACGCCGGCGCATCACGCCGCTTCGGATCTGATCGGCGACGATCGCCGCCTGTTCGAGATTGGTGCGCGGCAGAATGATGGCGAACTCCTCGCCGCCAAATCGGGCGGGCGTGTCCCGGCCTTTAACCGAGGCCGATAGTGTGCGCGCGACAAGACGCAACACCTGGTCGCCGATTTGGTGTCCGTAGCTGTCGTTAAAGCGCTTGAAGTGGTCGATGTCGCAAAGCACGAGGCTCAAGGGCTCGTTCTCATCGCACGCCTCGCGCGCCGCCTCGTGCAGCTGCGCATCGAAGGATTTGCGGTTGGGAATGCCGGTGAGAGCGTCCGTCAGCGCCTCGCGCTGGACCACTTGGAGATTCTCGCGCAGCTCCGTGACCTCGGTCGCGATGCGGCCGAGCCTGGTCTCGAGATTGGTGTTGCGCTTCGCCATCGACTGCGTCTCTTTGATGAGATCGGCAACCAGCGCGCGGATCGACTCCTGCGGCTGCGAGTGCCCCATCGCCGTCGAAATGTTATCGAGAGTGTGGCCGAAATTGCCAACCTCGCCGGTGTGATCGTCGAGGTAGCGGCTGACTTGGTCGATCACGGCTTGTAGGCGGCCGCCGGTTTCGATCACATCGACCTGATCTTCGTTGCGGCCAAAATAGCGCTTGTAGAGATCCGCGTTGATCCCGTCGGTGAAGCTCGTTTGCTTGGCGACGAGGTCGTCGATTGCCTGGCCCAGCGCCGGCATCGTCCCGGCAACATAGGTGTACCAGACCGTATAATTATGGGGCGTCGGCACGATGCCGTGGACCGTCATCGCCTTGCATACGGACTCGGCCACTTTCGCCGACGGGTTGGGGGCGGGAGCGCCGGCCATCTGTTGTCACCTTCCGCAGCCTCGAAAGGGCGCGAAAAACCGCGCTTTTCGGGTCGCATAATCCGAGTCGGAATTTCTACCGGCGATTGCTTAACGGTTCGGTAAGAGCGCGACGGCTGCCGCATGAATTTCTGTGGACAGGCCGGAAATCACGGGGATTACTCGGCTCCATAGCGCTACGCTCCGGTCATTGCTCATATCCAGGGAATTTGATGCCGAGCCTGCCCTACCCGCCTTATCGCGACGCGGTTGCTCCGGAATGGATCGACTATAACGGCCATATGAATGTGGCTTATTACGTGCTCGCCTTCGACCGCGCCACGGACCGGCTGTTCGATTATCTCGACATCGGCGAGGCGTATCGGCGTGCGACCCACCATTCGGTCTTCGCGCTCGAAGCCCATGTCACCTATGAGCACGAGTTGCGCCAAGGCGATGAATTCGAAATCGCGACCCGGCTCGTCGATGCCGACCGCAAACGGCTGCATCTTTTCCATGCGATGACCCGGGCGACGGATAACGAACTATCCGCCACGATCGAGGTGATGGGGCTGCATGTCGATATGGCAGGGCCGCATTCCGCGCCGCTGCCGGACGACGTCTACGCCAAGGTCGAAGCGCTACTCGCCGAGCACCGTCTTCTTCCGCCGCCGCCGCAGCTCGGCCGCAAAATCGGCATCCGACGACACGACGGTTAGACCGAGAAATACTTGGCTTCAAGCATCGTCGGCTTGGGCAAGTCTTAGTTGACGTGCCGCCGCAACCATATTGATCAACGCCGGCCGAACCTCTTCCCACTTTCTTGTTTTCAAGCCGCAATCCGGATTGATCCAGAGTTGGGCGTCGCTAAGGCTCTGCCGCGCCAGCCTGAGCAGCCCGGTCATCTCGTCAACAGCCGGCACGCGCGGCGAGTGGATGTCATAGACCCCGGGACCAATCTCGTTCGGATATTTGTAGTTCTTGAAGGCATCGAGAAGCTCCATCTTGGAACGCGAGGTCTCGATCGAGATAACATCGGCGTCCATCGCCGTGATCGCGTCGATGATGTCATTGAACTCCGCATAGCACATATGGGTGTGGATCTGAGTCGTGTCGGCAACACCCGCCGAGCAAAGACGGAAGGCCCCGACGGCCCAATCTAGATAGGCTTGCCCATCCGCCCGACGCAACGGCATGCCTTCGCGCAGTGCCGCCTCGTCGATCTGGATCATGCTCGTGCCCGCCTTCTCCAGATCGTCGACTTCGTCGCGGATGGCGAGCGCAATCTGCCGGCAAGCGAGGCGGCGCGGCACATCATCGCGGACGAACGACCAGTTGAGGATGGTCACCGGACCGGTGAGCATAGCCTTCACCGGCTGGGCCGTTAGGGATTGAGCGTACCTCCACCAACCGACGGTCATCGGCTTCGGCCGCGACACATCGCCGAACAGGATCGGCGGCCGCACGCAGCGCGAGCCGTAGCTTTGGACCCATCCGTGCTGGCTGAAGGCGAAGCCCCGAAGTTGCTCGCCGAAATATTGCACCATATCGTTTCGCTCGAACTCGCCGTGCACGAGCACGTCGAGGCCGATCTCCTCTTGCCAGCGAATGGCGCGCTCCGTCTCATCGCGGAGGAAGGTCTCGTAATCGGCGTCGCTCATGGCGCCCTTGGCATGGGCGGCGCGGGCTCTACGGACCTCTGCTGTCTGCGGAAACGAGCCAATCGTGGTCGTCGGAAAGGGCGGAAG
>DASXCX010000323.1:0-8543 GCA_036490955.1 Allostellaceae bacterium
ATCCAGCTCGTCGGCGAGAATATCTCGGGCATCGAGGCGGATCGCGTCGGGCTGGTCTCGCGCGCCTATCCGGCGGCGGAGCTGGAGGAAAAGACCAACGCCTTTGCCCGCGAATTATCGCTGCGCCATCTCGCGGTGCTGGAACATGCCAAGATCGCGGCGCAGATGGGACGCGATCTCTCGCTCACCGATGCGATGAAATTGGATCATCTCGTCGGCCAGCGGCTGGCGAAAGCGGTCGACGCCACCGGCGATATCGAGAAATATCTCAAATCGCAGAAAGGCGGACCGAACCTCGCCTATAAGCGGCCGGACTCCTGAGTCGGCTGCGCGGGCAGGGAGGAAGCAAAACAATGGGAAAAACCATCGGCCGACGGCCGGTACTGCAGGGCATCGCAGCGGCGGCAGTGCTCATCGCCGCACCATCGATCTCGCGTGGCGCGACACGTAAGCTCACGGTGGCGAAATCGATTCCCAATCTCATGGCCTATACGCCGATCGATGTCGGCTTGGCCAAAGGCATTTACGGCCAGCATGAGATCGAGATCGAATCGATTGCCTTCTCGGGCTCGGCCGGCATGCATCAGGCGATGACGGCGGGCGCGCTCGATATCGGGCTCGGGTCGGGCTCGACGATGGTCAACATCGTGAAAGGCGAGCCGGATATTTGCATCGCTCAGACCCTGGGACCGCCGGTCGAGCTGTCGATCATCGTGCCTTATGATTCGCCGATCCGCACGACCGATGATCTGAAGGGCAAGAATATCGGTGTCGCTTCCACCGGCTCGCCGACGGAATGGGTGGTGTTCGAACTCGCGCGGCTCAAAGGCTGGGCCAAGACCGACGTGAAGACGGTTGGCCTCGGCGGCACGCAAGCGGCGATTGCAGCGCTGCGCGTGCATCAGGTGGATGCGGTCGTTGCCGATACGGCCGTCGCCTACACGCTGGAGCCGCAGAGCCAAGGCCGCGCCATCGTCAATTGCGCCGACTACGTGCCCAATTTCATCATGCACGCGAATTTCGCGTCGAACAAAGTGGCGAGCGAGCAGCCGGAAGCGGTGAAAGCCTTCTGCGCTGCCTGGTTCGAGACGGTCGCTTTCATGCAGAAGAACCGAGACGAGACCAACCGCATTGTCGGGCCGGTGACGCAATTGTCGCCCGAGGTGCAGGTGAAGAACTACGATCTCGTCGTGCCGCTGATGTCGCTGACTGGAAAGTTCGATGACAAGAGCCTCGCCGCGCTGGCGCGTTCTTACGTCGAGCTGAAGCTCGCCGACACCGAGCCCGATATGAAGCAACTCTATACCGAAAAAAGTCCTGCCGTCGGCCTAGCGAGGAAACGATGTTCTACGAACCGGACAAGAACAATCACGGGCTGCGCTTCAATCCCTTCAAGTCGATCTGCGTGCCGCGCCCGATCGCTTGGGTATCGTCGCTCAGCATCGACGGCGTGCCCAATCTCGCGCCGTTCAGCCAATTCACCAATCTGTCCTTCGACCCGCCGATGGTGGTGATCTCGGCACGCGCCGGTACGGACACCGCGCGCAACGTCAATGCGACGAGCGAATTCGTCGTCAACATGGCGACGTATGAATTGAAAGACGCGGTCAACGCGACTTCGGCGGTGGTCCCCTCCGATATCGACGAAGCGGCGCTGGCCGGGCTCAAGATGGTGCCATCGACCTTAGTGAAGCCGAAACGCGTCGCCGCTTCGCCGGTGCAGATGGAATGCAGGCTCTACTCCTCGATCGTGGTGCCGGGCCGGCAGCCGGATCACGGGCATAACCTCATCATCGGCCGCGTCATCGGCGTCCATATCCGCGACGAGGTACTGAAGGATGGACGCATCGACATCACGCGCATCCGGCCGCTCGCGCGCATGGGCTACCTCGATTACACCAGCGTGCAAGAGATCTTCACCATGCCGCCACCCGACGGCCCGAACGCGGAGCAATCGCGCCGTGGCCTCGAAGGCAGACCCGATCTCCCGGTCGCCAAGCCGGAGCCTGCGGGAGCGAAATGATGCGGAAGATGGGGCTCGCCCTGGCCGCCGCTGTGGCTCTTGGCTGTGCGACGAGCGCGCCGGCGGAGGACCATCTGCGCATCGGCCGATCGCCGGGCTTTGCCTTTGCCTATGTGCCGCTGGAGATCGCCAAGTCCCAAGGCATGCTGCAGAAAGAGGGCATCGACATCGAGACCATCTCGTTCGAAGGCGCGTCGAAGATGGATCTCGGCATGACCTCGGGCTCGGTCGACATCACGCTCGGCAGCCCGATGGAGCTGGTGGCCATTGCCAAAGGTATGCCGGCCAAGGCGGTGGCGATCATCGCCCGGCCGGTCCGCGAGCTGGCCATATTGGTGCCCTATGATTCGCCGGTGAAATCGATCGAGGAGCTGAAAGGCAAGGCGATCGGCATCGCCACTGTCGGCTCGATCACGCAATGGGCGGCGCTTGAGCTGGCGCGCTCGCAAGGCTGGAAGCCCGAAGACATCAATCTGGTCTCGATCAGCTCGAGCGCGAATGCCGCGACGGTCGCCATGCGCCAACATCAAGTCGATGCCGATGTCGGCAATCTGATGACCGGTGTGGTGCTCGAAAAGCAGAAGCAGGCGCGGGTTCTGGCGCTCGCCTCGGATTACGCCAGCGACTTCATTATGCACGAGATGTCGGCGAGCGACGCGTTGATCGAGGGGCACCCCGACGCGATCCGCCGCTTCATCAAAGCGTGGTTCGAGGCGGCCGGCTACATGCGCGCGCATAAGGCCGAAACCGTCGCGGCAGCGATGCTGGTGACGGGGCTAAGCGCTGAGGACGAGAGCCAGGAATACGATCTGCTGATGCCCGAGATTACTGGCGACGGCAAGCACGAGCCGTCAATGATGCAGCGCGCCGCCGAATCTTTCCTTGAGTTGAAGCTGCTCGAGCAAAAGCCCGAGATGGAGAAGTTCTACACCAACAAATTCCTGCCTTAGCGAGGCTTCGACTAAACGCGCTCGGGCCAGAGCTCTTTGCTGGCGAGACGCGTGCCGGCGGCAAGCGCTTTCAGCTTCGCCCAGGCGATTTGCGGATGGACGCGGCCGCCGAGACCGCAATCCGTGCCGGCGATGACATTCTCGCGGCCGACGACGCGCGCATAGGCGAGGAGACGGTCGGCGACGAGCTCGGGATGCTCGACGACATTCGTCGCGTGGCTGACCACGCCGGGGATCAGGATCTTGCCGTCCGGTAGCTTCAGATCGCGCCATACTTTGTATTCATGCTCATGCCGGACATTGCCGGCCTCGACCGAATACGCCTGCGCTTTGACGCGCAGCATGATGTCGGCGATGTCCGCGAGCGGCAGGTCGGCGGTATGCGGCCCATGCCAACTACCCCAGCAGATGTGATAGCGCACGCGGTCCTCGGGAATGCCGGCGAGCGCCTGGTTGAGCGCCTCGATGCGCAAGAGCGCGTAGCTTTTGTATTGCTCGAGCGTCGGATGCGGATCGAGCATATCCCAGGTATCGGGCAAGCCGGGATCGTCGAGCTGCAAGAGGAAGCCGGCATCGACGATCGCGCGGTATTCGACGGCCAGCGCCTTGGCAATGGCATCGAGGAAGTCATCGTCGCGCTTGTAGTGTGCATTCTGGCCGCGGCAGAACATCTCGAGGCTGCCGACGGCAATCGACGTGACGAAAGCCTCTTCGATACCGGCGGCGTCGGCCGCGGCTTTGAGGTCGGCGAGGTCGCGCTTCACCGCCGCCTGTCCGCTGTAGCCAATCGGGCCGATACAGCTGGGACGCGAAGCGACGCTGGGGACGCCGGCGCCTTGCGCGTAGAAATCGGCGAATTCGCGCTGCTCCCAGCGCTCGCCGACGATGCGCATCGGCTGGCCGGGTGTGTTGCGGCCGGGCGCGGCGGCGCCTGCAGGCGTCGGGCCGAAGCCCGAGAGCCGGCCGAAAATATAGGTGCCCCAAGCGGCGAGATCGGCGGCGGCGCGCATCGGCTTGCCGAACTCGCCGTCGTTCGGAATGTCGACCGCGGCCGCTTGTTGCGCCTTTACGACATCGTCGACGGCGGCTTTGAGTAACGCGTCGATCTCGCCGTCGCTGGCGCCCGGCTTGGCCCAGGCTTCGCGCAAGCCATCGGGGCGGGGCAGGCTGCCGGCATGGGTCGTCAAGATGCGGTCAGTGCTGTGCCTCATGCCTTGCTCCTCTTGCTCAATACGGCCTTCTTACCCAACGCGCCGGGACGCGGCGCCAGCCCGGTGACGTGCAACGCGAGCATCCGGCGCAACCGAGTGAGACCGCTCTTTAACACCGGATCGTCGATGGCGATCCAGCGGCGAATCTCGGCGGCGAAGGTCGAGAGCAAGGCTTGCCCGACGAGTTGCGGCTCCTCGCGCGTGCCGAGGCGCCGGGCGGCGCGGGCTTCGCTCACGAAAGAGGCGATGTGGCCGGTCATGCGGCCGCAGCTCGCTTGGAACTGCTCGGCCTGGCGGCCTTTCAGGTAAAGCGTCATCTCGCGCAGCACGACGCGCGACAGCTCGGGCTGCGGCGCGAAGAAGATATAAAAGCCGCTGAAATACGCAACGAGCTGATCGAGGAAAACACGTTCGGTGGTTGCGCGCGCGAAGGCGGTGTCGACGACGTCGTCGAGTTCGTCGTTGAAGATCAGGAACAAGAGATCGCGCTTGTCGGACGCATACGTGAAGAGCGTGCCGAAGCCGATGCCGGCGCGTTTGGCGATGTCGCGCATCGTCGTGTCGTCATAACCGCGCTTCATGAAAAGCGCGCGCGCCGCCTTGCGGATGCGCTGGAGCTTCTCGGCCTTGTTCTTCGCGCGCAAGCCGAGCGGCGCTCCGGCTTCCGGGCCGGGATCGAGCGGTACGAGCGAGGAGAATCCCTGACGGTCCATAGGTTCGGCAAGTCGAGTTGACGCTTCGACAAATTTAGATCAGGATCGAAAAAGATCACAATCGATAATTTTTGACCGCTCGAGTGGGAGGGGTGAGAATGGCGCGCCAAGTGCATCTGGTCGGCAGCGTCGGCCTCGATACGGTCGGCGAAGGCTTTTCCACCTGCGGCAGCCTGCTCGGCCCCTATCTCAAGCGCGTGCCTGACGGCGAGCCGGGCGGACGGCGGCTGTGGATCTCGTGGCAATTCGCCGTGTTGCGCGCCAACCCCTATCTCCAAGCCGATGCGACGACGCACCGCTCCGGCGGCATCGGCTTTCATCCGATCAGGCTGGCCGACGGGGTGAAGCCCGAGGACGTGCGCTTCGGCGAGCTTGGCTACGCCCACGAGGCCCGCGCTTCCCATCTCGATTTCGTCGCCGCGCGCGATAAGGGCATTCTGCCGAAAGGCGCACGTTTCCAGGTGGCGCTGCCGACGCCTTTTGCCGTGATCGGCCCGTTCTGCACGGCCGAAGCCCGCCCCGGGATCCTGCGCGCCTATGAGCAGGCGATGCTGCGCGAGGTCGCCACGATTTGCGATTCGATTCCGCATCGCGATCTCGCCATCCAATGGGATGTCTGCATCGAGATGGTGATCTGGGACGGCGGCTATGCCAGCATCCCCGCTTTCCCTGGCATGGACAAGGTGTTCGGCGACAGCTTCGCGCGGCTCGGCGGCGCGGTTCCGGCGGATGTCGAGCTCGGCTTCCACCTCTGCTACGGCGATCTCGACGGCGCGCATTTCGTTCAGCCGCGCGACATGCGCAAGATGGTCGAGCTGGCGCATCTCATGCGCCAGAGCGTGCCGCGCCCGATACAATGGATTCACATGCCGGTGCCGATCGATCGCAGCGACGATGCGTTCTTTGCGCCGCTCGGCGACCTTGCTTTGGCGCCGACGACCGAGCTTTATCTCGGGCTGGTTCATGCCGGCGATGGCGCTGAAGGGACGAAGCGCCGCATCGCGGCGGCGAGCCGCTATGTGAAGCATTTCGGCGTCGCTTCCGAATGCGGCATTGCGCGCGCGCGCCGGCCGGAGTTGGTGCGGCAGATCTTACAAGTGCATGCCGACGCCGCGCGCGACGACTGAGCGGCGGTCGCGATGACGCTTTCGCCGAACGATCCCGTGCTGCGCCTGGCGATGACGCTGCGCGTCGATTGCACGCCGTTCGAGACCGTGGGCGAGATGGGCAAAGGCATCCGGCGTATCCAGACGCTGATCGGCGGTACGTTCGAGATTCCGGCGCAAACCGGCGGCACGTTTTCGACGCGCGTGGTGAAAGGCGTCGTCCTCGGCGGCCATGACTGGCAGATACTTCATAGCGACCGCTACGCCGAGCTCGATGCGCGTTACAACCTCCGCACCGAGGACGGGCATCTCATCTATGTCCGCGCTTCGGGCCGCCGCTATGCAAGTCCGGAAATCCTGCAGAAGCTGTTGCGCGGCGAGCCGGCGGCGCGCGGACCGGATTATTACGGCGCTTCGACGCCGCTGATCGAGACGGGCGCGCCCGATCTTCTATGGATGAATCACCACGCTTTCATCGGCAATGCGCGCAGCGAGGCGAATGTCCAGCACCTGCGCTTTTTCGTCGTCGACTACGGGGGACAAGGAGGACATCATGGCGAATAGATGGGCGGCGCTGATCGCGGCGGCGTTCTGTGTTGCCGCGGTGCCGGCGGCGAAAGCGGACGAGATCAATCTGCTCTTCGGAACCACCTTGCCGGCGCAGGTGCATCTCAACATGCGCGTGTTGCACCCTTGGGCCGACAAGATCAACGAGCAGGGCAAGGGCATCGTTCACATCGACGTCCGCGACGGCGAGGCGATCGCCAATCTCAGCAATTTCTATTCGCGGGTTCAGGACGACGTGATCCAGATCTCCTGGGGCCTGCAATCGGCGATCGGCGGCAAGTTTCCGCGCACGTCGGTTTCCGGTTTGCCGTTCGAGGTCGAGAAGGCGGAAGTCGGTTCTGTTGCGCTGTGGCGCCTCTATAAGAGCGGTTTGCTCGACGCGGAATACGACACGGTTCAGCCGCTCTATTTGATCACGTTTCCGCCTTCGGGCATTCATTATGCGAAGCAGCCGAAGACGCTCGAGAACCTCAATGGCTTGAAGATCGCGACCGGCTCGAAGGTCACCGCGGACGCGATCGAGCGCTTGGGCGGGACGCCGCTTTCGATGGTGACGAGCGAGTATTACACGGCGGTGCAGCGCGGCATGGTGGATGCCGTGCTGGTGCAATGGACGGCCTTCCAGCCATTCAAGCTGCAGGACGTGACGTTCTATCACCTCGAGACCAAGCTTGGTGGCGCCGCCGGTATGGTTTTCATGGCGAAGAAGAAATACGACGCGCTGCCAGCTGCGGTGAAGAAGATCCTCGACGACAATTCCGGCGAGGCGGAAAGCCGCGTTTACGGTAAGTTCTGGGACGATGTCGATAATGAAGGCCGCGAGATGGTGAAAGGACTGGGCGATAAGCATCAAATCGTCCAGCAAACGCCTGAGATGGCGGCGCAATGGCGCAAAACGGTCGAGCCGGTGGTCGGCGATTGGGTCAAGTCGACGCCCGACGGCGAAAAAGTGCTCGCGGCGTTCCGCGCCGAGACGGCGAAGATAAAAGCAGGGAACTAAGCCGGTGCGCGCGATCATCCTGGCTGTGGGCTTGCTGACGTTCGTTTTCGGGCCGGCGGCGGCGGCGACCAAGGTGCGTGTGATGTACACCGCGGTGAGCGGCTATTCCTCCGCCTATATCGCGAAGGATCAAGGTTTCTTCGAGAAGCGTGACCTCGACGTCGAACTCATCCTCGCGCCGCAGGGTGGGGCGATCATCGAAGGGCTGGTCAGCGGCAGTGCCGAGATCGGTACGCCAACGCCGACCGTGTTCCTTCAGGCGCTCGATAGCGGACTCGACCAAGTCGCCGTCGCGGCGACGAACGCCTTTCCGGAGAAGTCGAAATCGGGCGTGTTGGCGCGGACGGAGGAGAGCATCCACAGCGCCAACGACTTGATCGGCAAGAAGGTCGGCGTGCCGGGCATCAATGGCCTGTTGGATGTGGTATTCCGGCAATGGCTGGCCAAGCAGGGCATCGACACGAAGAAAGTGACCTATGTCGAGGCCTCTTTTCCGCAGATGAGCGACATGCTGCGCGCCGGGACAGTCGACGCCGTCGTCGCCGTCGATCCTTTCTACGCGCGGATCATCGACCAGAAGACCGGCTATCTCGTCGACAACTACACAAGCGTTCTGCCGGACGGCACGATCGCATCGGTCTATTCGGCAACCGGCAAGTGGGCGGCCGAGCACGCCGATGCGGTGAAATCGTTTCAGGGCGCGCTCGCCGAAGCGGCGGCGTTCAGCAAGGACACGGCGCACGCCGCCGCGGTGCAGGAGAGCATCGCGCGCTATACGAAGCTGCCGGTCGCCGTCGTCGCCGCGCTGCCGATCCCCAATCTGGTTGCGGAGATCAAGCCGAGCGATCTCGATTTCTGGATCGGCGTAATGAAGGAGCGCGGCATGTTGACCGGTACGCCCAATGCCGCCAAGGCCGTGATTGCCTGGGACCCGAAATAAGCAGGCCGGCTCGTCAATGGAGCGACAGCGATA
>DASXCX010000324.1:0-20596 GCA_036490955.1 Allostellaceae bacterium
CCGGTCTTGGTGTCGATGACGCGGACGCGGAAGACGATCTCTTCCTTGTGCTTGAACTGGTTGTTCAACACGCAACCCGGCGCCGTCATGCCTTGCAGCACGCCGCGCACCGTATCGGATTGAATGACCATCGCCGGCCCCGCCGCTTGCGCGTCGCTGACACTGATGAACCCGAGAGCCGCGCCGGCGACGCCGAGCGCGATGAGCTTGCGCGAAAAATTCACGGATCGTCCCCCGAAAAAAGAAGTCTCAGAAAGCGTCGCGATATTGCAGCGGCGCGCGGGGTTTTGCAACCGTGCGCCGCGGAAATCGCACTGAAAGCACGCGGCCGTTGGGCAAGAGCGCCCAACGGCCGCGTTGGGGCTGATTTCGTTGCGCTGATCAGCGAGAAGAAAGCGCCCTGCGGGTCAAGCGCCTGCACGATCCAGGCACCGCCTGGGACTTCCTGCGGTCCCATCATCACCTTGCCGCCGTGCCGCGCGATGCGGTCCATTGCCGCGGCCGCGCTGTCGACGCCGAGATAGTAATTCCAGAACGAAGCCGGGACTTGCGGCGGGCGGTTCATGATGCCGCCGCTCTCGACGCCGTTGATGGCGAAGGTCTGATAGAGTCCCATCGCGCCCATATCCATCGACCGCTCCTTGGTCCAGCCGAAGAGCTTGGCATAAAAATCCCATTCGCGATCGATATTGCCGGCGTAGAGCTCGTGCCAGCCGATGAAGCCCGGCGCCATCGGCGGATGCGCGGCCGACGCCTCGTCGGTATTCGGCTTGAAGATCATGAACACCGCGCCGCCCGGATCGGCCGCGACGGCGAAGCGACCGACATTCGGGATATCGGTTGGCTCGCGCATAATCTTGCCGCCGGCCCCGGCGATGCGCTTGGTATCGGCATCGACATCGTCGACCGCGATATAGCCCGACCAGCAGGGCTTCGCGCCCATCGCGACCGCGTCGGGCGGGATCTTCATCAGCCCGCTGACCATGGTCTGGCCTTGGCTGAAGACGGTGTAGTCGCTGCCGTCCGGCATCGGGAACTCGGCCGCGTTCCAGCCGACGACAGCCTTATAGAAATCGCTGCCCGCCTTCGTGTCGTGGGTCATCACGTCGTACCAGATGAACTTTCCGCGCGGTGCCGGCATGGGTCACTCCTCCTGTTGTGTGTGCGTCGTTGAGGCGATCGAGCAGCAGTTCGAGATTGCGCGCAGACACGCCGCGCAGTTTCGCGCGATCGCGTTACGGTTTTTCGTTTAGGCGAGGACGTGGACGCCCTGCAGCAGCGCCTTCACCATATCAACAGATTGATTATTAACGCAACGGTTAAATAAGACCGCGAGGCCTGGTCGCCTTGCCTCGACGCGCGCCCGGAGCGATCTGTCCTACAGCCAGCCGCGACTCCGCCAATAGCGCTCGGCGGCGGGGTGGAGCGGCACGCATTGCGGCGTGTCGATCGCCTCCTTCGCCATGCGCTCGACCGGCAGATCGCCCGGCTCTTCCCAGGGGATGTTCATGGTGCGCGCGGCAAGCCCGGCGCAGATCTGCTCGACCAGCTTGTCGTCGGCGTCGGCGCGCACGAACACGGTCCAGCCGCTGAAATCGATCGACAGCACATCGGCAGGCAGCTTCGGATAGGCCGATTTCGGCAGAATGGCGCGGCGATAGCCCATTTCCTCGAGCTTTCTCACCGTCGCCTCGCTCAGGGAGAGAATACGCATTCCGGCGTCGAGCGCTTGCGGCACCCACGAGTGGGCGGCCTCATCAAACAATGCGTCGACCTCGCCATTGACCAGCGCCTTGAAGGTCGGCGTATGCGGCCAAGGCACGCTGCCCTTCTTCAGCACCTCGCCGCCCCAGGCCGCGATGTCCTCGCGCGAGAAACCCGCCGCCGCGGCGACGTCGTCGAACATGGGATGCAGCGTGTGATCGAGCGCGCCGCGCATCATGACCTTCAGCTTCGGCTTCTTCGCGGCGATGTCTTCGAGGCGCTCGATGCCGGTCTCGGGCCGGACGGCGAAGACGAACTGGTCCCAGGAGGGAATCACCGTCACCGCCTTGAGCGGCAGCGGCTCCTTGAAGATGCCTTTGCCCTTCAGCGCGACCGACAGCATGCAGGCCGGATTGATGATCGCGAGATCGGCCTCGCGCTGGGCGACGGCGAAAATGCCTTCGGCCGAGCTCACCGCAAAGAGCGTCACCGGCTTGCCGCCCGCCGCGTTGCGCAAGATGACCTTGGGCTGGAACCATTGCGGCACCGGATGCTCCGCCGTGCCGCCGCACATCTCCGACGCGATCTCCAGAACGAGACGCGAGCGCGTGACATTGGGATTGACGGCCGGCGTGGTGTTGATGGGCATTCTCGATTCCTTCCAAGTTCCCCCGGTTTTAGACATTCCGTCATTCCCGCGTAAGCGGGAAATCCGGAGGAGACGGCGAGACGTTGCCTTGGAATCCGCTTTCGCGGGATGACGAGATGAGAAAGTCGGCCGTATTTCGCATCAGCGAAGATGCAAAAACCTCCGGGCTGATCGGCCCGCATTGCGATTGTTGCAGCGTCGCCGTCTGCTACTCTTCGACCCCGTGAGCCTCTCCGCCAGCACATCCGCCGCCCCGTTCCGCGTCCCGACCGCCATCAAGCGCAACATGACCTTGTTCGCGCTGTCGCAGACCTTCACCGGCGTGGGCATGTCCTTCACCTATAGTTTCGGACCGCTGATGGTGCTGTCCTTGACCGGCTCGCCGGATCTCGTCGGCGTATCGGTCGGACTCGTCGGCCTCAGCCGTTTTCTCGTCGCCTACCCCGCCGGCAAGATCACCGACACCTATGGCCGCAAGC
Source organism: Allostellaceae bacterium (assembly GCA_036490955.1). Lineage (GTDB taxonomy): Bacteria > Pseudomonadota > Alphaproteobacteria > ATCC43930 > CGMCC-115725 > CAIKMD01. The sequence continues at coordinate 2,833 of DASXCX010000324.1, forward strand.
CCGGCATCCTCCTGGGGCTCTGCCTCGGACTCTGCGGCACGCTGGTCGTCGCGACCTCCATGAGCTGGCTGAGCTTTCCGCTTTTCGTCATCGGCGTGCTCATCTTCGGCATGGGCATGAACGCGTCGCAGCAGCTCCGTGTCGCGGCGACCGACATGTTCCCGGCGAGCCATCGCGCGACCGCCCTCGGCTATCTCGCGACCGGCTCGCTCTTCGGCCTGGTCATGAGCCCGCTCGTCATCAGCGTGTCGCAAAGCATCGCCGACCGGACCGGCGCCGATCCGCTCGGGCTCGGCTGGTATCTGCTGCCCTGCCTCATCGTGCCGGGCATCTGCATGATCTTCTTCGTGCGGCCCGATCCGAAATATATCGGGCAGAATCTCCATCTCTATTATCCGGACGTCGTTGCGCCATCGCGTCCGCAGGCGGACGCAACGGCATTCAGCGCCCTCAGCCTGTTGCGCCGGCCGGTCATCCGCCTCGCGATCATCTCCAATGCCTCGGTGCAGGGGAACATGTCGATCGTGATGGTGCTGAACTCGCTGGCGCTGAAGGATTGCGGCACGAGCCTCACCGGCATCGCGATCTCCAGCATGTGCCATTCGGCCGGCATGTTCGCCTTCACGATTCCGCTCGGCAAGCTGACCGACCGCTTCGGCCGCGATGCGGTGATGTTCCCCGGCGTCGCCACGGCACTCGCCGGCGCCGGTCTCGTCGCCTACACCCATTCCTATTTTCCGATCACGTTCGGCGCGTTCCTCGTCGGCATCGGCTGGGCGGCGGCGAACGTCTCGGCGACGGCGCTGATCGCGGATCATTATGTCACCGCGACGCGCGGCCGCGCCTTGGGCTTCAACGATACCTGCGCCGCGGGGATCTCGGTGCTGATCGCGCTCGCGACCGGACCGCTCATCGCCTGGGTCGGCCTGTCAGGCGCCGGGCTGATGGCGATCCTGCTGGCGCTGCCGCCGCTGCTGATGCTGATTGCGACCGGCGGCACCAAGCGCATGGCCGCGCGCGCCGCGGTTGCGGCGGGCGTCGACAACGACGATTAAGTCTACGGTTTCACCGGCACGAATTGGGTCGTGAACAGCGCGCTGTCGGGCGGCTCGCTCGCCAGCGTTCCCATGTCGACGAAGGATTTCTTCAGCACCGCGACCGCCTGCGGATCGAAAGTGCCGTCGGCGGTGAACATCGGCAATTCGAAATCGTAGTCCTTCTCGACGATGCTGAGATTTTGCTGCAGGGCTTTCGCGGCGAGCGCCGAGGTCTCGGCGCGATGCGCTTTCATATAGGCGATCGAGGCGAAGAATCCTTTGAGGAAACGCTCGACGATCTGCGGCTTATTCGCGACCAGGGCCGTCGGCGCGAAGACGACGTGGGTGATGAAATGCGGCGCATAATGATCCATCGAGATCAGCATGCGGCCTTCATGCCGCTCCTCGAGGCCGAAGCCCGCCTCGGTCGACAACACGACCGCGTCGATCTGATGCGCTTTCATCGCCGCGATCGATGCCTCGACCGCGCCAAGCGGCACCGCCTTGATGCCGTCCTGGCCCCAGCCTTCCTGGATGGCCATCTGCTTCGCCAGCCAGTCGCTGAGCGAACCCGAGGTCGACACCGCGATCATCTTGCCTTTGAGATCCGCGACCTGCTTGATGGGCGAATCCGCGAGCACGATGGCCGAGATGTTGCGCGGCGGACCAGCGAATTGCGCGATCCCGATCGCGGCGCCGCCCTTCGAGGCGAGCGCCATGCCGGGGCCGCTGCCGAGGCCGAAATCGACGCTGCCGGCGACGAGCGCCTGCTGCACTTTGGCGTCGCCGCCGAGATTGGCGCTGTCGACATCGAGACCGAGCTTGCCGAAGATGCCTTGCTCGATGCCGATATCGACCGGCAGGAAGGTCCAGGCCGTGCCCTGCGCTTTGCCGACGTGAACCGCATCATTGGCCTGCGCGGCATTCGCGACGGACAGTGTCGTCGCTATTGCGATGGCCGCGACCATCGTCTTTTTCATCGGGCCCCCTGTGCTTGGCACCGCCGCCTATCGCGCAACACGTTCGCGCCAACTCTAGCGCAAGCGCTACTGCAAAAAAATCGCGCCATTTTTGCGCCCTATACAACGCTCGCGCGTTAACGGCGCGGCCATTTAAAAGATAAATATCGACGCACTTTTCGGCCGAGCTCAAGCACGCAAATTGGAAGGAAGCGTACACATGATGACTGCCAGCCGCCGAGTCCGGCTTTGTCATCAACCGTCACTCTGCGAGACCCCAGCATATAGTGAGCCTACGGCAAGACGCGGCAGCGCCGCGCATACGCGAATAGCCCAATAACCAACGTTCAGCATCAAGCATTGGAGGACGGCCCTTGGCGATCATAACACAGATTGCAAATTTCACTGGCACCTCGCCCAACGGACAAGTTGTGATCGATTCGTCTGGGAATGTCCTCGGGACGATGGAGGAAAGCGGTATTTCCGGCAACGACGGCACCGTCTTCGAAGTTGCCAACACCGGAAGCGGCTTTGCCAACACGCCGACGACAGTGGCCAGCTTCGACGGTAGCGACGGGAGCTCGCCCGTGGGTGGCTTGATCGCCGACGCAAGCGGCGATCTTTTCGGCGCCACTGATGGCGGTGGGGCCAGCGACGACGGCGCAATCTTCGAGATCGTCAAGACGACTGATGGCTACACGGGCGTGCCGACGCTCCTCGCCTCTTTTGACGGCACCGACGGCGCGCACCCCACGGCCGACCTCGTTATGGACGCCGCAGGCAACCTGTTTGGCACAACAGATAACCGCAGCACCGATGGCATCGACACGGTCTTCGAGCTGACCAAGACAGCCGACGGTTACGCTAGCGCCCTGACCACCCTGGCCGAGTTCACCAACACAAGTCTGACGAGTCCTTTGTTCGTGGATGCCGAAGGCAATCTCTTCGGCACGACGGCGCAGGGCGGCTTTCCTGGCGGCGGGACCGTATTTGAAATTGCTAAGACCGCCGATGGTTACGCCGCACCGGTTACAGTGGCCACCCTTGGTAGTGCCGATGGTAGCCCGGGCGGCAGCTTGGTGACCGATGCAGCCGGCAACATCTTTGGCATGACCGAACTTGGCGGCGCGAACGGCTCAGGCGAAATATTCGAGATCGTCAAGACCAACGACGGATATGCCGACACAGCCACTGTTTTGGCGAGCTTCCCACGAGAAAACAACGCCGGTGGCGCCTTGCTTATCGACGGCGCAGGCGATCTTTTCGCACAGAGGCTGCCTAGCGGCGGCGCCGTCGGTGGCGAACTGTACGAGTTGCCGAAAACCGATGGCGTCTATACGAACACGTTGATCGCGGTCACTAGTCTAGACGGTGGGGGCCCCAGCCCGCAGCTTGGTTTGGTCGCTGATTCGGCGGGCAACCTCTTCGGCACGTCAAGCGGGAGTGAGTTGATGCAGAATTCTCCTCCCAACGGCTCGATCTATGAAATCACCAATACGGGCTTCGTTCCGGTAATGGCATCGACCGGCGAAACGCTCGGCGCCAATGACACGCCCAACCAGGTTCTCACCGGCACGCCGCTCAACGATACCTTCTTTGCCGGCCACAGCTCCGTGGTGATGACCGGTAACGGGGGCGCCGATACGTTTGTCTTCCAATTCCAACCGTGGAACGCCGGCCAGATCACCGACTTCACACCGGGCAATGACACGCTCGATCTCTCCGCCTTGCTCACCAGCATCGGCTATACCGGTCACGACCCTGTCGGCGACGGCGTCGTAATCTTCCAATCGGATGGTCAAGGCGACACGCAGGTCCTCTTCCACGATCCCGCGAACGCGTGGCCGACGCTCGTGACCACGCTCGACGGCGTTTCCCCAACCGGATTGACCTCGGGCAATACGCTCGGCGATGGGGGCTCATCGGGCGGCGGCGGCACGACCGGCGTGACGCTGACCGCGAACGACACGCCGGGCCAGCATCTCATCGGCACACCGAACGACGACACGTTCCTCGCCGGCCACAGTTCGGTCGTGATGACCGGGAACGGCGGCGCGGATACGTTCGTCTTTCAATTCGAGCCTTGGGCCGCCGGCCAGATCACCGATTTCACCCCGGGCAATGATAAGCTTGATCTCTCCGCCCTGCTCTCGGCTGCCGGCTACACCGGAAGCGATCCGGTCGCCGATGGTTACGTGAACTTCCAGTCCGACGGTAACGGCGACACGAACGTCTATTTCGACCCGCATGATTCCTCCCAGGCCTTTCCGACCCTCGTCACCACCCTGGACGGGGTCTCGCCCAGCGAATTGACCACGGCGAACACGCTCGGCACAGCGGGCTCGTCTTCTGGCGGCGGATCGGGTGGCGGCACCACCGGCGAGACGCTGACCGCGAACGATACCGCCGGCCAGCAACTCACCGGCACGCCGAACAACGACACTTTCCTTGCCGGACATAATTCGGTGATCATGACCGGCAATGGCGGCGCCGATCAGTTCGTCTTCCAGTTTCTCCCGTGGAACGCCGGCTCTATCACCGATTTCAACACCGCTGCCGATGTCCTCAATCTCAAAGCCATCTTCGCCACGATCGGCTACACCGGCAGCAACCCTGTCGCCGACGGTTATCTCGCCTTTCACGCGGACGGCCAAGGCGACACCCAGGTTATCGTCAATCCGCAAGGCGCGTCGACGCAGATCCCGATCACTGTGACCACGCTCGATCACGTCGATCCAAGCATGATCCATTCCGGCGATTATCTCTTCGCCTGATTGTCGGCGCAGCGGCGCGAAAAACTCTTCCGCGTCGCCGGCGCCACCATGCTAAGTTCCCTGAAAGAAAAATCGGCAGGGGGAACGCGAATGATCGGCACGACTTCCTGGCAGCGGCGGCAATTCCTCACCGGGCTCGGCGCCGCCGGCGCGGCAACGCTGCTGCCGTCAGCGCTCGTCACCGATGCGCTCGCCGCGCCCTACAAGCCGCGGCGCATCGATGTGCATCATCACGTGCCGCCACCCGCCTATATCGATTGGATGGCGCAAGGCAACGCGACCTTCCACTCGCCGCTCGATACCGGCGCCTGGTCGCTCGAGAGCGCGCTCGCCGATATGGACAAATACGGCATCGAGACCGCGATCGTCTCGAGCCCCGACCTCAACGGTCGCCTGCCCGGCGATTTCGCCGGCGTGGTGCGTAGCTGCAACGAGTGGCTGGCGAAGCTCACCGTCGATCATCCCGGCCGGTTCGGCTGCTTCGGCATGATGCCGCTGCCGGATGTCGACAAGAGTCTGGCCGAGATTGCCTATGTGCTCGACACGCTCGAGAGCGACGGCGTGCGGTTCGCGCCCTCCTATGACGGCAAGTATCTCGGCGACGTCGCCTTCGATCCGGTGATGGCCGAGCTCAACCGCCGCAAGGCCGTCGCCTTCGTCCATCCGACCCAGCCCCAATGCTGCGGCCAGATGATGCCGGATGTCGTCTCGGCGATCGTCGAATTCCCCTTCGACACGATGCGCACCATCGTCAGCTTGCTCTATAGCGGCCAGTTCGCGAAATACCCCGACATCAAATGGATCTTCTCGCATGGCGGCGGCACCCTGCCGATGCTCGCTGGCCGCATCTCGGGCAGCTTCCGCAATCCAAAGATGCAGGCGCGCGCGCCCAAAGGCCCGATATACGAGCTCCAGAAAGTCTATGTCGACACGGCGAGCGCCTTCTTCCCCTGGTCATGGGCGGGGGTCGTCGCGCTGTCGGGGCCCAAGCACATCCTCTTCGGCACCGACGATCCTTATGTGAAGATCCCCGAAGTCGATGCCGGCTTGAAGGCGCTGCATCTGAGCCCGGCGCTGCGCGCCGCAGTCGATCGCGAGAACGCAGCGCCGCTCTTCCCGCGCTTCAACAAGAAGGCGTGAGCGCGATCCTTTAGGGCGTGACGCCGCTGCCGTCGCCGAGCGGCAGCGCGTCGATCAGCGCGAAGATCATCCGCGCCGGCACGGTGCCGACATTCGCCCAGGCGTGGTTGGTGCCGCGCTGGACGACGATGTCGCCGGCTTTGAGCCGCGTCGCCTCGCCGCTATCCAAACGCATCTCCATCTCGCCCCACAGCACGATGCCGTAATCGACCGAATTGGTCTTGTGCATCGGCGAGACCTTGCCGGGCTGGAAATCGACGACGCGCAGCACCGTGCCGTCCATACAGCTAAGGCCGCTTGCCAGGTCGGCGCCGTCACGCTCGTCGCGGTTATCGGCCGGGCTCGTCTGCGTGACCCAGAGCTTGGCAAAGGCCGCATCGCCGCTCGCGACCGGCTGCGGCTCGAAGACGCGATCCGATGTGATGATCGCCAGCCCGTCGCCGCGATGGCCGGTCACGATCCGCCGCACGCCGCTCATCGATCTTTCCCCCTCGCCTATCGCACCGGCCGCGCGCCGCCGAGCCCGCCGCCGATGCTCCCGGTCGCGGTCGAGAACGTGACGCTCGCGCCGCGGAATTCGCACAGCGGCAAATCGGCGAGAGCGTTGATGATCGGATATTGCAGCGGCACGTCTTCCCAGCGTGCCGGTAAAAAGCGGAACATGCCCGTGCCGGCGAGGCGCTTGGTGATGCCGTTGGCGCCGGGGCCGCTCGTCGCACCAGGGATGAAGGCCATATATTCGGCATCGGCCTCGCCTTGCGCGCCGACCTTCGGCATGAAGCGATAGTGGAAGCTGCCGTCGAGTATTGGCAAATCGGCTTTCAGCGGTATTTCGGCGAGGTCGCTCGCTTCCAGCTCGAAGAAGCGGAACCCTTCCCAGCTCGCGGTCGCGCGATAGGTATTGCCGAGGACGATCGGCTCGGGAATCTGCGCGTAGAGCTTGGAGAAGCCGAGCTCCTCGCGCCCGGTGATGATCGGATCGGCGAGACTCTCCCACAGCACCGGCGTGAACTTGCCGGTGAGGCGTTCGTCCTCGCCGTCGAAGACGACCGGGAACTCGACCGAGACGATGTTGTAGCCGCGGCCGGCGAGCCAGCCGATGTTACGGAGATAAGCGATGCTGACGGTCAGAACCGGATCGCCATGCAAGCGGCAACGTGGCGGCAACAACACGCCGAGTGCCGCCGCGTCGGTCAGCGCCGAAGCCGCGAGCGTGACGACCGTCATATTGTCCGGCAGGTTGCGCTTATCGAGCGGCACGTTGCGCGGCCCCGGCAGCGCGCCGAAGATCCGCGGCTGGCGATATTTCTTTTCGAGCTCGGGACGATCGGGCGACATGAGGATCAGGCGCTCCGCTGGGGCACGGAGACTATAGTGAGATATGCCGGCGCTGTCGCGCGGCCGCACGGCTTAGCGCGATCAGGCTGGCTTCTGCTTCACCCAGCGCTCGACCCGCGCCATCAGATGCTGGGCATCGAACGGCTTGGTAATGAAATCATTGCCGCCAGCGGCGATGCCGGCCTTCACGTCTTGCGCGCTCCGCCGGGCAGTGACGAACGCCACCGGCGTATGCGCCCACGCCTCCACGGCGCGGATCTGGCGACAGAGATCGAAACCGTCGACTTCAGGCATCTGGATGTCGAGCAGGATGAGATCGGGTGCGACATCGCGCATCAAGCGCATGCATTGCTGGGCATTGCTCGCGCCGAAAAAGCGATAGCCGGCGCCGGCGATCAGGTTTTTGAGGATATCCAGCATTTCGCGTGAATCGTCCACCGCGACGATGACCGGCTTTTCATGGGCGGCGCCAGAGGCCATGTTCGCTCTCCTAAACTTCCCTGTCAGGCGGCCATGGCCGCGTGGTAATCGCGGACCAACGGCAACAGCGCCTCGGCCTCGGCGCGGAGCTCTTCCGCAATGGCGCGGGATTTCGCCGCCTCGCCGGCCTGGCAAGCATGCTGCAATTGCCGCGACAGCGCGCTCAACCGCATTCCGCCGACATTGCCGGCAATGCCGACGAGATCGTGCGCCTCGCGCGCCGCTTTGCCGAACTCCTCGCCCGTGATGTAACCCTGCGTCAGCGCGACGCGCTGCTCGATCGCCTCGATGAGGCTCGACAGCAGCGGCAAGAACGCGGCCGCGGCGGATACGGCGCTGAGCTGGTCGAGCTTGTCGCGATCGAAGCGCGGGTCGCCCTTGCTTTCGTGACGCTCCGGCGCCGCTTGCGGCTTGCGCCGTTCGCCGGCATCGCGGAACGCCGCGAGATGATGGAGCTTCGCCAGCAGCGTGTTGGCGTCGAACGGCTTCGAGACATAATCATCCATGCCCGCGGCGATGACTTCCTCGCGCATCCCGGCCATCGCATGCGAGGTCAGCGCGATGATCGGCACTTGACCGGCGCGGCCCGGCAACTGACGGATCTCTTTCGCGGCGGCGATGCCGTCGAGCTCCGGCATCTGCAAATCCATGAGGATCACGTCGTAATCCTTGGCGCGCGCGGCATCGACCGCTCGGCGGCCGTCATCGGCCAGATCGACGCGATGGCCGGCATGCGACACGATCAACCGCGCGACCTGCTGATTGACCTTGTTGTCTTCGGCGATCAGGACATCGAGCGCGCGCGACGGCGCGGCGGGCGCGGTTACGGCGGCATCCGGCGTTTTCGACGCCGGCGTTTCGACACGCTGCAATGGTATCTCGAAACAGAAGAGCGTGCCTTCGCCCGCCCTGCTTGAAAAACCGATCGTTCCGCCCATCAATTCGACGAGTTGCTTGGCGATGGCGAGGCCAAGGCCGGTGCCGCCGAAGCGGCGGCTGATCGAGACGTCGGCCTGGGTGAATTTCTGGAACAAGCTCGCCTGCGCCGCCGCGTCGATACCGATGCCGGTGTCCGCGATCTCGAAGCGGACGACCGCCTGATCACCGAGCTCGCGCGGCACGCTGACATCGATATCGACACGGCCGCGATCGGTGAACTTGACCGCGTTGCCGGCGATGTTGAGCAACACCTGACGCAGCCGCACCGCGTCGCCGCGGAACCAGCCGCAAGCCAGCGGATTGAACGCCATGCCGAGCCGCACGTCCTTCTGCGCCGCGCGCGGCTGGAGGATCGAGACGACTTCATCGAGCGTCTTGGCGAGGTTGAAATCGGCGTATTCGATCTCGACCTTGCCGGCCTCGAGCTTCGACTCATCGAGGATGTCGTCGATGATGCGCAAGAGCGCCGACGCGGAATCGCTGATCGTGCCCGCATAGTCGCGCTGCTCCGCGTCGAGATCGGTCGCCATCAGCAGGTGATTCATGCCGAGGATACCGTTCATCGGCGTGCGAATTTCGTGGCTCATATGCGCGAGGAAGCTCGACTTCGCGCGATTCGCCGCGTCGGCATGCTCCTTGGCCGCGCGGAGGGCTTCCTCATTGCGGACGCGCTGCGTGATATCGCGCGCCACGACGACGAACTCGGTCGATTCGCCATCGGCCGCGGACGAGCGGCGCCAGCTCGCCTCGACCGAGATCATCTCGCCCTTTTTGTTGCGGCAGCGATAAACGACGAGCGCCTCACCCTTGGCCCGCACCTCGGCATCGGCGGCAGCGAGCGCCGGCAGATCGTCCGGATGAACGCGGTCTTCGATCTTTGTCCCCAGCAGCTCTTCGGGCGCGCAGCCATAGAGCCGCTGCGCCGCGGGCGAGACGTACACGGCCGCACCGTCGCGGGTCAGGACGATCAGATCGGAGGAATTGTCGGCGAGGAGGCGATAGCGTTCCTCGTTCTCGCGGGCACGTTTTTCGGCACGCGCACGCCGGCTCAGCTCGCGTTGAAGCATCCAGCCGATCACGCCGACCACGACGACGAAACATACGACGAGCACGCAAAAAATCAGGGCCTTATGCCACCAATCGACCAGCGCCACCGCTTTGGGCACGCTGACGCTGATGAGCAACGGCAGATCGCCGACCTGCTTGTAGACGTAAAGCCGGGGCTCGGCGCTGGCGGCGCTCGCGGCTTCGTATTGCCCCGCGCGCGCGCGCACGAAATGCTGAACGATCGGCGTATTGCTCATGTCGCGGCCGACATCGCCGGCGCGATGCGGCGAGCGCGCGATGATTGTGCCGTCGGTCAACAGCAGCGTGATCCATGCGCCGTCATCGGTCTTGATGCCCTGGAAGAGCTGCTCGACATATCTGAGGCGCAGCGCACCCGCGACGACCCCGGCGAAACGGCCGTCGGGGCGGTTGATGCGGCGGCTGAGGACAAGCAACGCGTCGTCATCTCGGGTCTGGTAGTAGGGCGCGAAAATCTTGATGCCGAGATCCGGATTATTGCGATGCGCCTTGAAGAAGTCGCGATCGGATAAATCGTAATTGGGCGTGAGGCGGCGGGTGGAGCTGAGCTTCACCTTGCCCCGCTCGTCGATGACCAGCATTGAGCCGTATTGGGGCGCGCGCGATGAGTTGTCGAAGAGGATCGCGTCCCGCAGCTTCGGGCTGAGCGCGCCGATCTCGGGCATTTTGAGGCCGTCCGCCACGGCTTGCAGCGACAACTCGTAAGTTTCGAGGTCGCGGCGGATCTCGACCTCGAGCGTCGAGGCGAGGTTTTGCGAGACCTGATAGGCGGTGTCGATCGCCATCTCGCGCGTATCGAACAGACGCCAGCTCGTGAGGGCGAGCGCCCCACAGACAACTGCGGCCGCTGCGACGATCAACATCGCCGCCGGCGTCTTTCCTAGACGGGTCACGCGCTTGTCCGTTTTCTCGTGCTCGCAAAGCGCGGGCAGCGCGGCATTGCGCGCCCATCTCTAGGCTGGGGGCGAAAGGTTAATTTAGCCCGAAAACGACCCCTCCCCGGCGGCGCGAGGCCCCTAAAATTCGAGAGGCTTTCCAGGGGTTTCGCCCTCTGCAGCGCCGTGCGCTGCGCCAAAGCCGCCGCGCCGACGCGCAACGGGCATTGGCGACCGATTCAACGCTTGCGCGCGACCATGTCGATCAAGGCGCACATGCCGCCGCGCTGCTGCATGCCCTCGGGCTGCTCGCGGTCGTATTCGGCGAGATGCAGAATTTCGCATTCGGCGAACGCGGCACGCAGCAGCTCCGCCGTGTACATGTTCTCGACGAAGGGTGGCCCGCCCGTGCCGTAACCGATCTGCTCCGGGCGATAGCCCTGGATCATGACAAGCCCGCCGGGTTTCAGCACGTCCTTCATTTGCCGGAAGATGCCATCGCGCCATGCCGGCCCGGCGAACTGAAATAGAATTCCGACGACCAGATCGAAGCGCGGCGCGCCCCAATCCCAACTCTCGAGGTCCGCACAGACCGTCTCGATCGTCACGCCGAAGCGTTTCGCAAGCTGCTGCGATTTCGCGATGCCCTTGGGCGAGAGATCGACGGCGGTGACTTTGAGGCCTTGCCGCGCCAGCCAGACGCCGTTGCGTCCCTCGCCATCGGCGATGGCGAGCGCGGTCATGCCCGGCTTCAAACGATGCGCCTGATCCTTAAGGAACGGCGTCGGCTCCGTGCCGAACCAATAATCCGCGCGGTCGAACCGCTCGTTCCATTGCGCGAGCTCGCGATCTTTCGGGCGTAACGGGATCGGCGGCGTCGAGGCGGCGGGCGGCATGGCGATAGGATCGCCCAGATCCGGCCCCGGTTCAATGGGGCGAGCGGCCTAGCGGATGCTCGGTATGAGGCTTGCCAGCGTCACGCCTTCATTGGCGAGATCGAGCACCTGCTGGCGTTGATGAGAATCAAGATCGCGCTCGAAGATCAACCGCTGGTTCTCGCGCGCATTCGGCAATGCGCCGTCGCCGGCGGCACCATAGAGGAGAAACGCCTCGACCGGATCGCGCAGCATGCCGATCGCGTTGAGGCTGCACCAAGCGAGCAATTCGATCGCGCGCGCATTTCCTTCGTGTGCCGCTTGCGTGAGCCAGACGATGTCGTTGCTGCTGGGGCGGCGTGCCTGGACGCGTGCCGCGACGGCGGTCAGCCGATCGACCGGGCGCGTCTCGACCGCGGCAGGCGCGGCACCGGCCGCGGCACTCGGCGCGGCCGCTGCGGCCGGCGGCGCCTCGTCGGACGCAGACGCGGCCGCGTCGGCAACCGCCGGCGGCGGGGCTTGTGGCAAGACGACCGATTGCGCATCACCGCAGACTGCGGCACCGCTTTCGAGACATTGGAAGCGGCCGCTCAGGCTAAAGAATTCGGCCTGCGCGGTCGACAACGCGGCGAGAAAAAAGGCTGCGGCAAGAGCGCCGGTGACGAAGGAAGATTTCATTGCCCCGCTTGCCGCAAATGCCGTGCCAGGGGAAATCATTCGGGAAAACCTCGATTTTTAAGCGAAAAAGGATGAAACCGGCAAATCTTGCCGGGAATTACATACTGGCACGGCTGAAAATTGCCGGCTCAGCCGTTATTGCTTGCGGCACAGTTTCGCGCCCGGGCCGGTCCCGCGCTTTTGCAGCAACTCTGCCACAAAGCTGCCCGCTTTCTTCGTAGGCTTGAGGAATGGACGCGATGCGATGGCTCCTCTCGATCGGCACCGGCGCGGCAATCGGCATTGCCGCGGCGTTCGCCCTTGAGTTGAGCTTCCGATTGATGCGCGGGCCGGCCGCGGCCACCGAGCCGGCGATGCCCCGTCTGCCGCTGGTCGCGCGGCCCTGGCCGCTACGCATCGCCGTCGTGCTTTTCGCGACTGCCTTCTACACCATCGTCGGTTATCAGCATCGGCCGCTGCCGCCAGCCGCGCCCGAAAGCGTGGCGAACGATGCGGCCGCCGCAGCCACGCCGCAAGCCGAAACCGAGCCGGCGACGCTGAGCATCGGCGGCGTGACGCTGACGTTCGCGCCGCCATCGGGCAATTGTCTCTATCCCGCGCCGCTGCTCGAAGCCGTGCGCGTGCAGCAGGCCAAACTCAACCAGGACAACGCCATCGACACGGCTTTCGCCGATTGCGCTCAGTTGCGCGACACCGTCGCCAATCAATCACGCATCCGCGATTTCGGCCTGCTGATGACGCCGAGGGTCGATCTCGACCAGCGCGTCGACCGCGCGATGATCGATCAAATAGCGGGCACAATGCCGGATCAGACGAGCGTCAAGGCGACGCTCGACCAGCGACTCGTCGCGGCCGAGAGCAAGCTCGCGTTGCAAAGCTTCTCCGCGCTGGGCGCGATCGACCGCGACCCGCAAGCGATCTACTTCGCTTATCTGTCCAAAGCGCAAGGCGCCGACGGCGCTTTCAGCCAGGCTTGCGTCATGGCCATGACCGCGATCAACGGCCGACTTGTTTCCTATTATGTTTACAGCGACTATGACAGGGATCCGCGGCCGGTGATTTTTGGCCTCCTGGCAAAGGTTAAGGCCGGGGTCAGCGACTTCGCCCATCGTAACGGGGCGTAAAGCATCGCACGAGTAAGGAATAGGGCTATGTCAATTTCCCACAATCGCTTCGGCCGCCGCACGGCCCAGCAGAGCGACGATCCGCGCACCGAGCCGGTGCTGTCCTTCAATCCCAAGCGCCCCGCCGCGCGCGGCGGGCAAGGCGAGCCGGCACCGGCGGTCAGCCCCAAGCTGCAAAGCGGGCTGCGCGTCGACCGCGAGGACGCGAAAACCTTCGGCATCTCTTTTGGAGATGACGGGCCCTCGATCGAGCGCCACGACGATTTCGATCCGCAGGCGCGCCGCGACAAGGCGCTCGATCAGCGCGTCCCCGAATCGGAGCGGCCGCTCTACCACCACCTCTTCGACGAGCAGGAGAAGCGCGGTCGCGGCTTCGGTTGGATCGCCGCGCTCGGCTCGGTGGCGATCGTCGCCATCGGTGCCGGCTACGCCTGGCACAATTTCATGGAGCGTCCCGCGCCGGGCAATCTGCTCGCCCCGCCCGGCTTCGCGTCACGCGGCAATACCGGCTACACGACGCCGCAGCAACCGACGACCGGGACCGATCAAGGAGCGGATACGGCATCATCGACGGGGTCGACCGGATTGACCGCCTCGCCGTCTACCGCGACGCCGCCCGCGGCAGCTAATCAGCCCCCAACGAAAGACATCGCCGCGGTGCCCGAGCCGAAAAGCCTTCCGGCCGAACCGCCGCCGCCGCCCAAGAAGACGATATCGGAAGCGGCGGCAAATCCCAGCAGTCTCGGCCCCGCAGCTAATCCCGCGGCGCCGCCGGCAGCGAAGGAGCAGCCCGCCGCCGCACCAGCGCCGGTTCTGACGCCGCCGGCACCGAAGCATGAGGCGGCAAAGCCCGACATTTCGAAGCCGCGCAAGGAAGCCTCGATCACGCCGCCTATACCGGCGCCCGCTCCCACGCGTCAAAACGCGGCGCCGCAAGAGACGCCGCCGCCCGCCCTCACCCAGCCGGCCGCTGCCCCCGCCGTGGCGCCGCCACCGCGGTCACGCCGAGCGCAAGCGACGGAGCAACCGCAACAGCTCACGCGCGACGCGCCGGCTGCTTCTGCGCCGGCACAGCAACAGCGTCAGGCGCAGCAACAGCAGCAACCCGACAATCTGGGACCGCCGCCTGCCGCACCCGACACGGTGACGGTCGACGGGGTCAATTATGTGAATGGCCAGGAGCCGCATACGCTCGGCACGGTGGTCGGCGCGCCGCAAGCCGCGAGCGCCGATGGCGGCATGCCGCCGTCGGCCTCGCCCATGCCGCAACAAGCGGCATCGACGGCACGGCCCTACATGCCGGCGGATCACGATGGCGGCGCGCCGCTGCCCAACGACGTGATTATCCTGCCAAGCGGGCAGATGGCCGTCCCCGACAGCCAGCGTTAGCGATTAGACGATCGCGGCGTCCCAGCCGCCGTCATGGGCAATCACCTGGCCCGTGACGTAATGCGATGAATCGCTCGCGAGATAAACGGCGAGACCGACGAGATCGTCGGGCACGCCGCGGTGTTTCATCGGGATGCGCTCGCGCAGCGCTTTCTCGAATTGCTCCATCTGCTCCGGCGTCGAGACGGCGCGCCGCTCCGCTGCGAGTGCCGTGCCGCCATGCCAGCCCGGCGCGATCGCGTTGACGCGGATCTTCTCTTTCGCATATTCCGCCGCGACCTGGCGCGTGAAGCCGATAATTCCGGCTTTTGCCGTCGAATAATTCACCTGCAGCGAGACGAAGCCGGGGTAGTAGCCCCGTAGCGCCGCGACCGAGGCGATGTTGATGATCGAGCCCGGACCCGGCAGCATCAATTGCAGTGCTTTGCGCGTCGTCAGGAACACGCCGCGCAGATTGATCGCCATCAGCCGATCCCAATCGTCGACGCTGAATTCATGGGTGCGGCCGCTCGCTGTTGCGATGCCGGCATTGTTGATCAGGATATCGACGCGGCCGTAGCGGTCCTTGATCCTGCTCCAAAGCGCATCGACCGAGCCCTCATCCGCGACGTCGTTATGCATCGCCTCGGCTTGAAGCCGCGACTGCTTGGCGAGCGAGGCGGTTTCCTCCGCCCCCTCGAGATTGCGGTCGGCGCAGACGACGGTCGCGCCGAAGGCCGCGAGGCCGAGCGCGAAGGAGCGGCCGAGGCCGTTGCCCGCACCGGTCACGACGGCGAGCCTCTTGTCGAGGCGGAAAAGATTGTCGAACATCGCCTGCCTCTCAGCCACGCCACAGCGGCGCGAATTGCGTCGCGACGACTTCTTCGTAAGCGGGATTGCCCTCGAGGATGCCGAGATCGCGCGCGAATTGATTCATGCCGGTGACGAAATCGCGGCCGATGCCGGCGTCGTAATAAGGCGCATCGCGGCGGATGAGCTCGGCGATCAGCGCCCCCTCCGACGGCGGAAAGAGCATCGTGCCGGCTTTGGCCGCGAGCGCCGGATCGGCGACGAGCGCGCGCTGCGTCTTGACGATGGCGCGGACGACGGCGGCCGCCGTCGCGGGCTCGCGCGCGATGACTTCATCGCGCGTCGCGATGGATGCCATGGTGTAGTTGAAGCACGGCTTTGGCCCGTCGCCGCGCCGCACGTCGAGCACCACCGTGCCGATACCGCGCGTCACCGCGACTTCCGCGCCCATGCCGTTGGCCCAGAAACCGTCGATCGCGCCCTCTTCCAGAGCCTTCGCCGCGGTCAAACCGAAATTCACCGTCGGGCTGCTGCCCGCCGCCGCGCCCGGCACCGGCGCGATCTTGATGTCGTCGCGCGCAAGGTCGTAGCCGGCTGTGATCAGCAGCCGCTGCAGGCCCATATCGACCCAGGGTGCGGCGCCGATGCGCTTGCCCTTGACAACATCGAGCGCACGGCGTTGCGCGTTGAAGCGGCGATGCATCACGAGAAACCAATACATGCCCTGCGCCTGGGCGCAGAGCAGCTTGACTCCCTTCCATTCCGGAAAAGCCGCGAGTGCCGAATGCGCCGAGCCGGCGACGAAATCGACCTTGCCGTCGCGCAGATCCCGATAGGCGCGATCGACCGGGAAGACGAGCTCGTGCACGAGATCGAGCCCTTCCGCCCTGAAGAAGCCGAGCGCCGAGGCAGCGGCCGCGGGAAAGTAGGAATTCGAGACGAGATCGGGCAGCGCGATTTTCATGCCGGCACGTCCTCCAACGTCAATGAGTCGGCACGGCGCTGGCTCTCGATCATCGAGGAGCGCAGCAGGAATTGCCGCGCCCGCGCCGGGTCGTCGGCGATGCGCTTGAGTTCGTCGAGATTACGCCGCCTCGTCTCGGCATCGCGCGCCTCCAAGCGCTGCTTGTTCGCGATCGATTGCTGCTGCACGAATTCGCTCATCACCGTGCGGCGCTGCCAATCGTAGAGATCGAGGAGCCGCTCGTCCTCCCCGCCCGCGATCACGCGAACGAGCTTCTCGGCAAGATTGGCGGCATCCTGCAGCCCGCCATTGAGACCCATGCCGCCGATCGGATTGTTGACATGCGCCGCATCGCCGGCGAGCAGCGCGCGGCCTTGGCGGAAGCGCGCGGCGACGCGCTGATGCGTGACATAGAGATTGCGGTGAACGATCTCGTAGGGCTGCGGCGCGGGAAAGAATTTCTGCAACCGCGCCTGCACGGCCTCATCGCTCATCAGCGCAGCGTCGCTCGCGGCGGGATCGGTCGGATAGACCGTGCGCCAGAGGCCGGGCGGCCCGTTCGCCGAGACCTTGAAGCAATTGCACCATTCGTCCGGATCGGCGAAATAGCTGCGCGGGCAGTAGCCGCGCTCGGCCTCGAAATCGAACGGTGTCGTCAGGACGATGAAGCGCTCGGGCCAGGTGAAGCCCTCGAATTCGATGCCGCAGGCCTTGCGCACGACGCTGCGCCCGCCATCGGCGCCGATAAGATAAGCGCCGCGATGGATCGCCGCTTTCCCGGCGCTTTCAACCTTCACGTCGATGCCGCCGGAATCTTGCATGACGGCGACGACGCGATGGCCCGACATCACCTCGACATTGGGCAGCGCACGAAGCCGCTCCAGTATGAGCTGCGCGGTTTTGAACTGCTCGCATTGGATGACGAGCGGCTGGCTCGTGTCCTGGGCAAGCAGCGCATGATCGAACTCCGCCACCTTCTCGCCGCTCGGCCGGTCCCAGAATTGGAAGATCGGACAGACGAGCCCGACACGCGCCATATCGTCGACCAGCCCCGCTTGCGCCAGAACCTCGAGTGTCGCCGGGTGAGTCGTGGCGGCGCGCGGATCCTCCTGCGGCGCCGTGTTCTCGTCGAAAAGACGAATGGCCAGCCCCGCGCGCCCGAGCAACAGGGCCGCGAATAGCCCGACGGGACCGCCGCCGGCAATGAGGATCCGTTGACGGTCCACGCTCATACTGATCAACCTTTCAGAAATTTCATCTTCTAAAGCCACGCTCTCGCCACGGCTGAGGCAGCGCGTGGATGGGAATGATAAGCCT
>DASXCX010000325.1:0-9012 GCA_036490955.1 Allostellaceae bacterium
GGATGCCGGTCTTTGCCGCCATGGGCGAAGGAAAATCTTGCCGGATCGGTGAAGCGGTAGGGCGCCCCGTGCACCACCTCGGCCACCATCGCCAGCGCCTGTACCGTCCGCGCGCCGACGCCGCGGACGAGCAGCAGCTCGGGGAAATCCACCGGGCCGCATTCCGCCGCCGCCGCCAGAGTGCCATGCAGGCGACGCTCGAACACATCGCTTGGGCGAACGTCATGGTGGCTTGGCATGACCAGGTGCGGCAGGAAGGCTTGTCGCGGCCGCGGCGGCACGATCGATCTCTGGGCGCGCACTTCGGAGGCGATACCGTCCGGACCCAACGAGTGCAGCAGCTCGATCTGCATATCGCGCGACGCCGCAGCGCGGCGATCGGTCAGGTTGACGATTTCGCCCTGGTTGGGCCCGTCGATCGCGGCATGCGGCGCATCGACGAAACTGGCGAGGCCTTCGGATCGCCAATGATAGCGCCGCGCGGTGCGCGTGTCGCCATTCATGCCCTGCTGCACCACGACCCATTTCGCGTCGTCGGCGACGATGAAACCGTGGAGATAAAGGTCGAAGCCGTCTTGCACCGCGGCGCTGTCGACCTTGGCGACGAGGCGGCTGGCCTTGGCGAGCGCGTCGCCATCGAAGCCGATGCGCTGGCCGATGGCGACGAGCTCCTGCGGGGTCTGCCGCGAGTGAGCGCCGCGGCCGCCGCAAACATGGAGGCCGAGTTCGCCCGCGCGTGGTTTGAGGCCGCGCTTCAACGCGCCGATGACGCTGGTCGTGATGCCCGAAGAGTGCCAATCCATCCCCATCACCGCGCCGAAGGACTGGAACCAGAAGGGATGGGCGAGACGGGCGAGGAATTCGTCGCGGCCGTAATGGAGGATGACCGCCTCGGCGATCACCGCGCCGAGCTTCGCCATGCGCTGTGCCAGCCAAGCGGGCACGCGGCCATTATGGAGGGGCAGATCGGCGCTTCCGGCGCGACGGGCCACGGCTTCTCCCGGAACGAACGAGGAACATGCTAGCGGCGGCGGCGCGATTTGGATAGAGGCGCGGGCGCCGGTGCCGCGCCGTGTTTGGCTTTTACCGCGGCGATCTGGCCGACCATGTCCTTGAGGGCGATCGCCGCCTGCTCTTCCTCGGCGGTCAGCGCCCGCTCGGGGCGGAAATGGGTCAGCAGCACCAGCAGCGCGTCTTCGATCCGGCCGAGCTGTCTGCCGTAGCTCGCAACATCGCTCAGCACTTCTTCCTCGACCGCCGGATTGGACGATTGACCGAGCGCGATATTGACGAGCCCGAACTGCCCGCCGGTCGGATTGAATATCCGATTCCAGGGCAGGATGCTTTGCGTGACATTGCCCGAGAGCGGCAGACGGAAAACCGGCATCGACGCCTCCTTAAAATACCAACCCCATAACCCAGCGATGCAAGCACGATGCCGCGATAACGCGAGCCCATGTGCCGATACCTAAAGCTTGAGCCAAAATCGTGGCATTACTTCGCGCGCTCGCGCGATTTTCGTGGTTCACTCGCGGGATGACGGATGCTCTCGGCATCGCCGGCTCGGCCCTCGCCGCGCAAACCATCGGCCTCGCTGTGACGGCGGACAACGTCGCCAATGCGACGACTCCCGGATACACCGCCAAGCAGGCCCAGTTCGTGCCGATGAATCCCGGCGTCTCGGTCGGCGCCATCGTCGATACCGGGCAGGGCGTCGACCTCGCCGATCAGATGATCAATCTCATTCTGGCAAAGACTGCCTACGCGGCGGCGGCCAACGTTTTCCGCACCGCCGATCAGATGACGAATACGCTGCTCGCTGCGGTCTGACCACCGGGCATACCCGGCGGTTGTTCCTCTGATTGCTCCCCGCCTATCCTTGATGCTAGGACAGAGCCAAGCCGAAAGGCAGCAAGGCTTGAAGCCAGCGGGAGGGCAGCATGATCAAAAGCCACGATCACCACTATTTGCACGAGACCACGACCTGCGAAGGTTTCTGGGCGTACGATGAGGGCAAAAGCGGTAAGCGGCCGGGCATCCTCGTCGCCCATGAATGGAACGGCCTTGGCGATTACGTCAAAAAGCGCTGCGAGATGCTGGCCGAGATGGGCTACGTCGCCTTCGCCGCCGATATCTTCGGCAAAGGCATCCGCGCCAAGTCCTTTCCCGAGTGCGAGCAAATCTCGAAGGCCTATTACGAAGACCGGCAACTGACGCGCGGCCGCGCCCAGGCGGCGCTCGACTGTCTCAAGAGCCACCCGCTCGTCGATGCGTCCAAAATTGCGGCGATCGGCTACTGCTTCGGCGGTATCGTGGCGCTGGAACTGGCGCGCAGCGGGGCCGATATCAAAGGCACGGTCGCATTCCACGGCCAGCTCTCGACGCCCAATCCCGCCGACGCCAAGAACATCAAAGGCAAAGTGCTGATCTGTCACGGCGCGATCGATCCCGTCGTCCCGCCGGCCGAAGTCGCCGCCTTCGAGAAAGAGATGGAAGACGCCAAGGTCGACTGGCAGCTCATCGCTTATGGCGGCGCGATGCACACCTTCACCAATTGGGGCTTGCCGACGAATCCGCCGCCTGGCATGCCCGCGGCCTATAACGAGAAGGCCGATAAGCGCTCGTGGAAGGCGATGACGGATTTCTTCGCCGAGACGATCGGCTGATATCCGGCAATCCACCTTAAGCTCGAGGAGCGGCGGCGATGAAGCTTGCGACTTTGCGCAACACCAGCCCAGACGGCGAGCTCGTTGTCGTCTCGCGCGATTTGACGAAGATGGCGAGCGCGGCGGACATCGCGCCGTCGCTGCGCGTCGCCTTCGACGATTGGGCGCGCAACAAGCCGCGCCTCGAAGAGCGCTATGGCCAGCTCATGAGCGCCAGCCTCAACAACGCGCAGCCTTTCGACGCGGCGCGTTGCCATTCGCCGCTGCCGCGCTCCTTCCAATGGCTCGACGGTACGGCCTATGAATCGCATCGCTATCGCATGACGCGCGGCCGGCCGGCGCCGGAATGGTTCCTGAAAGAGCCCGCGGTCTATCAAGGCCGGTCCGACGGGTTCCTTGCGCCAACGCAAGATGTTCCGCTGGCCAACGAGGATTGGGGCATCGATTTCGAAGGCGAGGTCGCGGTCGTCACCGATTACGTGCCCTATGGCGCCTCGCCCTCGGTCGCGGCCTCGAAGATCGAGCTTGTGATGCTCGTCAATGACGTCTCGCTGCGCGCGGTGCAGGCGGTCGAGCTCGGCAAGCAATTCGGTTTCACCCGCTCAAAGCCGGCCTCGGCCTTCACGCCCGTCTGCGTGACGCTCGACGAGCTCGGGCCTGCGTGGCGCGACAATCGCCTGCATCTGCCGATCCGCTGCTCAATCAACGGCAAGCTGTTCGGCGATCCCGATGCCGGCGAGGCGGTGCATGGTTTCGATGTGATGGTCTCCTATTGCGCGATGACGCAGGCGCTCTCCGCCGGCACCATCGTCGGCGGCGGCACCGTATCGAACCAAGATCTGAAGCGCGGCTTCGCCACCATCGCCGAAGCGCGCTCGGTCGAGGAGACCTCGGGCGGCGCGGCGAAGACGCCGTTCCTCAAATGGGGCGACCGGGTGCGCATCGAGATGAATGATGCGCAGGGCCGTTCGATTTTCGGCGCGATCGACCACAAAATGGCCCGGCCGTCGTAAACCGGTCCCGGCAGGCGGAAACGGCCCGGCAGAATCTGCCGCCGCTTCCGCCACACCTCCGCTAACACACTGAGATAGGCCGGGCTTTTTTTGGCATGCGGCTTGCCATGGCTTCGTCGTCCTGTCGGAGCCATGCCATGATCGACCTCGTCGAGAGTTTCAACAATGCCTTCCGCTTACAGCAGGAGGGCCGGCTCGTCGAAGCCGAGACGCTCTATCGCGCCGTCCTCGATGTCGCGCCCGAGCATCCCGGCTCGCATCATCTGCTTGGCCTCGTCGAGCATCAGCTCGGCCGGCACGAGGCGGCGCTCGAATCGATCAAGCGCGCCATCGCGTTCAACGACAGCGAACCGAACTATCACAACAATCTCGGCACGGTCTATCGCACGCTCGGCAAGATCGATGAGGCGATCGCCTGCTATCGCCATGCGGTCGGGTTGAAGCCCGATTTCGCGGCGGCGTTCAACAATCTCGGCATCGCGCTGCTGCAGAAGGGCGAATTGGCGCGGGCGCAGCGCGCCCTCGAGCGCGCGCTCGAAGCCAAGTCCGACTACGCCGGCGCATGGTTCAATCTCGGCAATGTGGTGGCCGCGCGCGACGAGCACGCGAAAGCCGTCGGGCATTACCGCCACGCGCTCGCGCTCGATCCCCATCACATCGACGCGCTGAACAATCTCGGCGGCGCGCTGACCGAGCTCGGCGGCTGGGACGAGGCGGTGTCCTGCTATCAGCGCGTTCTCGCGCTGCAGCCGGCGAATGCCGCCGCGCACAATAATTTCGGCCGCGTTCTGGCGCAGCGCGACGAGCTTGGCGCTGCCATCGCGCATTTCCGCGACGCGATCGCGCTGCAGCCGCATGCCATCGACGCACATATCAATCTCGGCAACGTGCTGCTGGAACAGGGCGACGCGCCCGCCGCGCATCAAAGCTACGAGCGCGCGCTCGCCATCGACCCGGCGCGTGAGAGCACGTATTGGAACGACGGGCTCGCGCTCTTGGTGCAGGGCGATCTCGCCGCGGGCTTCCGCCGCTGGCGCTGGAATGTCGCGGCGTCCAAGCGTTTCAGCGCGCCGGAATGGCGCGGCGCGGAACTGAATGGCGCGACGATCCTCATCCACGCCGAGCAGGGTTTCGGCGACGCGATCCACTTCGCGCGCTATATCCCGATGGTCGCGGCACGCGGCGGCCGCGTGATCTTCGAAGCGCCGGTTGAGCTGCATCGCCTCTTCGCGAATATCGCCGGCGTCGAGCAAGTCGTCGCGTTCGGCGATCGCCTGCCGGATTTCGCCTGGCAATGCCCGCTCCTGAGCTTGCCGCTCGCCTTCGAGACAACGCTGCGCAACGTGCCGGCCAACGTGTCCTATGTCAGCGCCGATCCCGAAGCGGTTGCCGATTGGCAGCGCCGCATCGCCGGTCCCGCGCTCAAAGTAGGATTGGTCTGGGCCGGGCGGCCGGAGCATAAGCGCGACCGTCACCGCTCGATGGCGCTCGCCGAGCTTGCGCCGCTCGCCGCGATTCCGAATGTCGCCTTCTATGCTTTGCAAAAAGGGGCCGCGGCCAGCGAGGC
Organism: Allostellaceae bacterium; assembly: GCA_036490955.1. Classification (GTDB taxonomy): domain Bacteria; phylum Pseudomonadota; class Alphaproteobacteria; order ATCC43930; family CGMCC-115725; genus CAIKMD01. Next base: position 5,247 of record DASXCX010000325.1, read on the forward strand.
GGAGCGCGCGCCGGAAGGCATGCGGCTCGAAATCCTCTCGCCGCTGCTCGGCGATTTCGCCGACACTGCCGCGGCGATCATGGCGCTCGATCTCGTGATCAGCGTCGACACCTCGGTCGCGCATCTCGCCGGCGCGCTTGGCAAGCCCGTCTGGATTCTCAATGCCTACGCGCCCGACTGGCGCTGGTTGGAGAGGCGCAGCGACAGCCCGTGGTATCCGACGGCCGAGCTCTTCCGTCAGGATGCGTCGCGCCGCTGGGCGCCGGTCGTCAGCGATGTCGCGGCAGAGCTGCGCGCGCTCGCGGGCGACGATCAGGTGAAGATCAGTCGCATCGCGTGAAGCCCGGCATAAAGCGCGAGCAGGCCGAGCGCGACCGACGCGACGATATAAGCGCCCGCGGCGAGCGCTTCGCCGCGATTGATCAGCGTCACGATGTCGAGCGAGAAGGTCGAGAATGTGGTGTAACCGCCGCAGATGCCGACGACGAGAAAGACGCGCGTCGATTGGCTCGCATCCCAGCGCAGCGCAAAGGATTCGGCGAAAGCGCCGATCAGGAACGAGCCGATGATGTTGATCAGCAACGTGCCCCAGGGGAAGGCCGTGCCCAGCCAGCGCCCGACATAGACGCCGGTCGCATAGCGCGCCATCGAGCCGAGTGCGCCGCCAACGGCAATCGAAAGATAGGTGTACATCGGACCTCCTCGATGAATCGGCAGGCAACGATCACCTGCTCGGCAGCGTGCGCTGCCCTGCACCGTAGGAGTCATCAGCCCTTCGCGATCATCGGATGCTTGGGCGGTTAAAGGGGGAACCCCATCCCCGTCAGCGCCTCATTAAGCCAAGCGCCGTGGCGGTTCAATCACTTTGATCGCGTCAGCCCATCCCCGGGAAGAGGTGGATGGTGACTTCGAGCACGACGCTCGGCCCCGGAAATTCGTTCTTAGGCAGTGGCGGGAAAGGTGCCGCCTGCTTGATCATCTTGAGCGCCGTTTGATCGAGAATATCGGCACCTGACGAGCGCTCGAGCGCGATATCGGTCACCGTACCGTCGGCGCGAATCTTGACCAGATAGACCGCCGTGCCTTCGAGCGGCAGGCCGAGCGAACCGATCGCGTTCGGCGGGTAGTAGCGATGCGCTTCGATCAGCGCAAAGAGCGCGTTGAGATAGGGATCGCCTTCGGTTTCGCGTTCGCCCGGAGCGCGATTGACCGTGCCGCGCGATGGTTTGGGCGTGGCCTCGCGCTTCGCGACTTTCGGCTTCTCTTCCTTGGATTTTTCCTGCGGCGGTGTGGGCTTCACCTGGGGTTCGGCCGTTTGGGCCTGCGTTTCAGCCGGCGGCGGAGGCGTCGGTTTTGGCGCAGCTTCTTCGCCTTTATCGGCGGCTTGCGACGGCGCCGTTGTCTTCGTGTCGGCGCCCGAGAGCAGCTCGTGCTGTGGTTGCGGAGCAGGGGGCGGCGGCGGGGGCGCGGGTTTCGCTTGCGGCACAGGCGCCGGCACTTGCTGGACCAAGGTGATCGGAATCGGCGGACGCTCGAGCGGCCGCGCCGGAAACAGGTCCGGCCAATGCACGATCATTGCCGCGATCACTGCGACATGCGCCAGCGCCGCGGCGGCGATCGCGCCACGGCGAAGATGCTTGCTGTTCTCCTCACGCTCGCGCGCTTCACGGAAGCGCGGATCGGCGGGGAGCACAATGGCCGGCGGCATGCCATCGGCGAAGCTCATGCCCCGTATTATACGACGCGCGCATCGGAGATTGGCTTTCGCCCTGCCAATCGAGGCAAAATGTCGTCATGGACCTTCTGGTCGACAGCAGCGGCTTTGCCGCCTGGAGCTCGTGGCGGATGCGGTGTGCCTTGGGCCGCGGCGGGATCAGCGCACAAAAGCGCGAGGGCGATGGCGCGACACCGATCGGCGCTTTCCTCATGCAGCGGCTGCTGTTTCGGCCCGATCGCGAGACCCGACCGGCCACCGTCTTGCCGAGCGCCGCGATCTCGCCGGCAGACGGCTGGTGCGACGCGCCCAGCGACAAGGCTTACAATCGGCCGGTTCATCTGCCTTACCCGGCGAGCGCCGAGAATCTTTGGCGCGACGATCATCTCTACGATCTGCTCATCGTGCTCGCCTATAACGACGGCCCGGTCGTGCCGGGGAGGGGGAGCGCCATCTTCCTGCATCTCGCCGCCCCGGATTTCGCGCCAACCGCCGGCTGCGTCGCCCTGGGCCGCGACGATCTTTTGACCGTGATCGCGGCAGCGGACCGGGGTTCGCGCGTGATTGTCGCCGGCTAAAGCGGGCTAAACCCGGTTTCGTGCACCGAAAATCGCCGTTCCGACCCTAACATGGCTCGCGCCGCAGCCAATTGCGGCCTCAAAATCAGCACTCATGCCCATACTGAGGGTTTTGAGACCCGTTTTTTCGGCGATTTCAGCCAATTTCATGAAAAAGGGCACGGGATCGCGCCCTTCCGGCGGGATGCACATCAGGCCCTGGACGCGCAGCTTCCAGCGGCTCCGGCATTCCGCGATGAAATCCGCCGTCTCATCGGGAGCGATCCCGGCCTTCTGCGCTTCGGCGCCGATATTGACCTCGATGAAACAGTCGAGCGACCGGTTCTGTCGCGCCATTTCCTTGGCGAGAGCCTCGGCGAGCCGCGGCCGGTCGACGGTTTCGATCACGTCGAACAGCGCCACCGCCTCTTTGACCTTGTTGGTCTGCAGCAGCCCAATGAGATGCAGCCGCAGGTCGGGGCAGCTTGCCTTGAGCGCCGGATATTTCGCCTGTGCCTCCTGCACGCGATTCTCCCCGAAAATCCGATGGCCGGCCGCGAGCGCCGCCGCGACGGCTTCCGCCGGATGCGTCTTCGACACCGCGACCAACGTCACGCTTTCGAGATCACGCATCGCCGCGCTGCACGCCGCCGCGATTCGCGAGCGGATGGCGGCGAGATTGTCGGCGATGGCAGCGGCGTCGGTCATGATTCGAGTCCCGGGCCTAAACCCTGGAAAAACCGCGACACAAGGTCAAGTTGCCGACGGCCGGCGTGGGCGCTATGAATTTACAAGGTCTTCTGGCGCCTCGAAGATTTAAAATCGGTTCGAGGCGGCTGCAGTGTAGGATGCGCTGCGAATTCTGGGGGCTTTGGCGGGGTGCGGATCTCGCCGTTGGATCGACCGGGCGGAAGGAGCTTTCGATGGCGATGCGTTTCTCGGGGATGGGCAGCAAAATTGCGCTTGTGTTTATGGGCGGCGTTCTGCTGAGCGGTTGCTCCAGCTGGTTCGATCCCGATCGCTGGCACGGCCAAGACCCCGACGCCGCACGCCGCGCCGCCGATCCCTATGGCAATGATCCGCGTTGGAGCAATCCGGATACGTATTCCGATTATCGCGACCGGCCGAATGGCGGCGCGCCGAACAGCCTCATCGACACGATCTTCTCGCCCGGCAAGCCCGACGCGTCGGCGGGTGGCGGCGGCAGCGGCATCGCCGTCAACAGCTTCCTCTGGCATGCCTCGCTCGACACCGTGTCGTTCATGCCGCTCGCTTCGGCTGATCCGTTCGGCGGCACCATTATCACCGATTGGTACAGCCCGCCGGATAGCCCGAACGAGCGCTTCAAGCTCAACATCTTCATTCTCGGCCGCGATCTCCGCGCCGATGGCGTGCGCGCGCGTGTCTTCCGCCAGAACAAGGATCCGAGCGGGCAATGGGCCGATGCGGCAGTCGATCAGACCACCGGAACCGGCATCGAGAATGCGATTCTCGC
>DASXCX010000326.1:0-17122 GCA_036490955.1 Allostellaceae bacterium
GCACTACGCGATGCGTGCCGTCTTCTGCATGGGCGGCGAGACCCAAATCGCACGCGTCCTGCGCCACGCGCTAAAGGCGGCCGAGGCGCAGAAGATCGGCGCACTGGTTTTTGTCGGCGACGCGATGGAAGAAAAGCTCGATGAGCTTTGCAGTCTCGCCGGGCAGCTCGGCTTGCGCGGCATGCCGGTCTTCGTCTTCCACGAGGGCTATGAGGCGGCTGCGGAGCGCGCCTTCAAGGATATCGCGCGGTTGTCGCGCGGCGCCTATTGCCGATTCGATACCAATAGCGCTGGCGAGTTGCGCGCGCTTTTGGGCGCGGTCGCGGCCTACGCCGCAGGCGGTCATCGCGCCTTAGCCGACTACAGCAAAACAACCGGCGGCTCGGCGTTGCTCATCGCGCGGCAGTTGGGGGCGGGGTCCTAGCGGCGATGCCTTATCTCATTCTCGGTATCGCTTTGCTTGGCTGTCTGTTGCTTGCGGCAAGGGCGCTGGTCAATGCCGATCCGGCGAAGCTCGGTCGGTTCGTCGGCTGGTTTGCGGCGGGCCTCGGCGTGGCCGGCGCAGGTGCCCTTCTAATCGGCCTGATCGCTAGCGATCGTCTCGGTCCGGCGGTCGCGGTGGCCGGCGGCCTGGCGCCATTGGTTCTGCGCGGCCGCACGTTGTGGCGGCGCCATCATGGCGGCGCGTCGACGGCCGGCGGCAAGGTCTCCGAGGTCGAGACCGCTTTGCTGCGCATGAAGCTCGATCACAACACGGGGGCGATGGGCGGACAGGTGCGGCGCGGCCCCTATGCCGGTCGGCGGATCGAGGATCTCGATCAGTCCGAGCTGATCGCACTCTGGCGGCAATGTGTCGCCGAGGATGAATCCGGCGCCCGGCTGATCGAGACCTATCTCGACCGGTTGCGGCCGGACTGGCGCCAGGCCGCCTCGGGCGGAAGTGGCGCCGGCTCGCCCCGCGATATCATGACCCGGGAACAGGCCTACGCCATCCTCGATCTGGAGACGGGGGCCGGCGACGAGCAGATCAAGGAAGCCCACCGCCGGCTGATGATGAAGCTCCATCCCGACCAGGGCGGCTCGACTTTCCTGGCTGCGCAAATTAATCGGGCGAAAGAGTTGCTGCTCAGTGAATAATCGGTAAACGCTTTGTTATGAGAAGCTTAGCGCTTTGGCTATAGAACCCGGGAACAACCCGCCTTAATGCCGCGTTGTCCGGGCGTCTGAACCTCGAAGAGCCTTCATCAATGACCTCGCGCGTACGCAAAGCCGTGTTTCCCGTCGCCGGTCTCGGTACCCGGTTCCTGCCGGCGACCAAGGCCATGCCCAAAGAGATGCTGACGGTCGTCGACCGGCCGCTGATCCAGTATGCCGTCGATGAGGCGCGCGAGGCGGGAATCGAAGAATTCATTTTTGTGACCGGGCGCGGCAAGGCCGCGCTCGAGGATCATTTCGATCACGCCTACGAGCTCGAAGACACGCTGAAGCAACGGAACAAGGAGGCTGAGCTCAAGGGTCTCGCCTCCTGGCAGCCGGCGCCTGGCCAGGTCGCCTATACCCGGCAGCAGACGCCGCTCGGCCTCGGTCACGCGGTGCTCTGCGCCCGCCATCTCGTCGGCGACGAACCCTTCGCCGTCCTGTTGCCGGACGATCTCGTCATGGCGCAGAAGGGCTGCCTCAAGCAGATGATCGAGGTCTTCGACGCTCAGCCGGCGAATATCGTCGCCGTCGAAGACGTGCCGCGCGAGCAGACCAACCGCTACGGCGTGCTCGATATCGAGCGCGATGACGGCAAGCTGGTGAAGGTTAAAGGCGTCGTCGAGAAGCCGCAGCCCAAGGATGCGCCGTCGACGCTAACGATCATCGGCCGCTATGTACTTGAGCCGCAGGTGTTCGACCATCTCACCCAGATCGGCCGCGGCGCAGGCGGCGAGATCCAACTGACCGACGGCTTAGCGCGGCTGATCGCCGCCAAGCGGCCGTTCTTCGGCCTGCGCTTCGAGGGCAAACGCTTCGATTGCGGCGACAAGGTCGGTTTCTTCGAGGCCAATCTCGCTTTCGCACTGGCGCGCTCCGATATGCGTGAGCCGGTCCAACAAATTCTCTCCCGCTACCGCTAACCACCAGGTGATCATGGCTGACACACTCGTCGGGCACCGTTTCGACCCGACCATTCTGCGCGAATACGATATTCGCGGCGTCGTGGACGAGACGCTGTATGAGGCCGATGCGCATGCGATCGGCCGCAGCTTTGCCGTGGTACTCAAAGAAGCCGGCGGCAAATCCGTCGCCGTCGGGCGCGACGGCCGGCTCTCCTCGCCGGTGCTTGAGCAAGCGCTGGTCGAAGGCCTGCGCGAATCCGGCATCGACGTCGTCCGCATCGGTCTCGGCCCGACGCCGATGCTCTATTTCGCCGGCAACACGTTGGGTGTCGATGGCGGCATCATGGTTACCGGCTCACATAATCCGCCGACCCATAACGGCTTCAAGCTGATGCTCGGCAAGAAGCCGTTCTTCGGCGCCGACATCCTGCGCCTCGGCAAGATCGCCGCCGAGGGCAACTTCCCGCGCGGCGATGGTGCGGTGCGTGAGCAATATGTGCTCGACGACTATGTTGCGCGGCTGCTTAAGGATTACGACGGTACGCGCGAATTGCACATCGCTTGGGATGCCGGCAATGGCGCGACCGGCGAGGCGCTGCAGAAGCTGGTCGCCAAGCTGCCGGGCAAACATCTCCTGCTCAATGAACAGATCGACGGCCGCTTTCCGGCGCATCATCCCGACCCGACCGAAGTAAAGAATCTCGTCCAACTCCAGGAAGCCGTGACCAAGAATGGCTGCGATCTCGGCATCGCTTTCGACGGCGACGGCGATCGCATCGGCTTGATCGACGGCAAGGGCCGCATCCTGTGGGGCGACCAGTTCATGGTGCTGATGGCGCGCGATATCGTGCGCCAAAAGCCCAAGGCGACGATCATCGCCGATGTGAAGGCGAGCCAAGTGCTGTTCGACGAGGTCGAGCGTATGGGCGGCACGCCGCTGATGTGGCGCACCGGCCATTCCCTCATCAAATCGAAGATGGCCGAGACCGGTGCGCCGCTTGCCGGCGAAATGAGCGGCCATATCTTCTTCGCCGATCGCTATTACGGCTATGACGACGCGCTTTATGCCGGCGTGCGCATCCTCGGCATCCTGGCGCGCGGCAAAGAAAGCCTCGCCGAGTTCCGCGATAGCCTGCCGAGTGTGGTCAATACGCCGGAGCTACGCTTCCCGTGCGGCGACGATCGCAAATTCAAGGTCGTCGAGGAAGTCCGCGCGCGGCTCGAGAAAGCCGGCGCGACGGTTTCGGCGATCGACGGCGTGCGGGTGAAGACGAAAGAAGGGTGGTGGCTGCTGCGCGCGTCGAACACGCAGGACGTGCTCGTCGCGCGCGCCGAAGCGCGCGACGCAGCCGGACTCGAAACCTTGAAAAAGCTACTGGTCGATCAGCTGCGCGACAGCGGCGTCGCCCCGCCCGCTTTCTGACCGGCGACCTGCACCGATGGGCCGAGCACCGTGCAAGCGCGATGCTCGTGATGCAGCGTATCGCAAGCCGCATGCGCTTCGTTGGCGCTCAAATCGGTGATGCGGGCATTGAAGACCGCGCCGTGGTGCGAGCGGGTCATGACTACGACGACCGGCTTGCTGTGCGCGGCCGGGACGTGGGCCCGGGCCGTGTTAGCGGCGCGCGCGGCCATGGCGCGGGCGCGGAAGGCGCCGACCTGAATCGCCCAATGCGGGCTCGCGAGATGCGCCGGCGTGGCGGCTTCTGCCTTGCTGATGGGCGAGAGGTTGGCGAGGCCGCCGACCGCACGTTTGGCGATCATGTGGAGCGTCATGCGGCTCTGCGGCGCCTTTTTGCCCTCGGTCGAGGCGACCATGATGTCGGGCGACGGCCGGCCGTCGAAAGCGGCATTGAGCAGCGCCGCCATCTTCATGTCGCGCGCATGGGCCGAAACGCCGCCCATCACCACGCCAATCAGGCGGCGATCGTTGCGCACCGCCGAGGCGGCGAGGTTGAAGCCCGATGCATGGATGAAGCCGGTCTTGATCCCGTCCATCCCGGCAAAGCTGCTCATGAGATGATTGTGATTGCCGTAAGTGACGCCGTGATAGGTGAAGGCTTCGGTGCCGAAATAGGCATATTCACGGGGAAAGTCGATGTAGAGGCGCCGGGCGAGCTTCGAGAGATCGCGTGCCGTGGTTTTCTGGAAGGGGTTCGGCAGGCCCGAGGCGTTGTGGAAGGTGGTGTTGTCCATGCCCATGGCCCGGGCCGTATTGGTCATCTTCTCGGCGAAGGCGGCTTCGGTGCCGCCGAGGCCTTCGGACAGGACCACCGCCGCATCGTTCGCCGATTGCGTGACGAGGCCGAGGATCAGATCGTGGACGGCGATGGTCTGCCCGGCCACCAGATTGAGCTTGGTGGGCTCCTGGGCGGCCGCATGGGCCGAGACGGGGAAGACTGTGTCGAGGCTGACGGTGTGGTGCTCTAACGCCTCAAAGGTGAGGTAGAGCGTCATCATTTTGGTCAGCGAGGCCGGAAAATTCGGCGAGTCGGCATCGTATTCGCTGACCACTTGTCCGGTCTGGGCATCGATCACCACCGAGGAATACTTGGCGGCCAATGCACTGGCCGAGAAAGCAACCGCTGCAACGAAAATGGCCAAGACCGCGCCAAACGCCACGAAGCACCGCACAAACCCCGTTTTCACTATCAAACTCCCCGATTGCGCCACCAAAGATATGAATCAAGCGAACATAGGTTACTAAATCATTGATGTAACGTAAAGAACGACAACGTAGGGTGACGATATTTTTTTCCGCGAGTCCCCCGTCGATTCGAACGATTCGTGCGGCCCTCATCGTTTTGGTTGATCGCTTCGCGCAAACCGGCGCGTAAGGTGGATTTTAGCAAAGTCGTACCTATATTGCGTTGTGTCCAATTACGTACGGATTCGGCCATGGCCAAGGTTTCTCCCGATATCCGCGCGAATATCGCGCCGCCGCCCGCGCGGAGCCACGTCGATGTCACGGAATCCGACCGGGACGCTAGCGCAACGGCCGTTATCTCCAACCCCGCAGTGAACGCTGGACTGGAAGCAATCGGTTTGGAAGTCGCGCAATACGTCCGCACCGCCTTTGAGAGCGCGGGCGAGACCGCGCGCGGCATGCTCGGTGTGCGCACCCTGGAGGATGTCCTCCGGTTGCAGACCGATTTCGCCAAGCGCAGCCTCGACAGCTTTATCGAGCATGGCGCGAAGCTCTCCGAGCTCGGCTGTTCGCTTGTCGGCGCGAGCGCGGAGACTTGGGGCATGCGAGCGAGGAGCTGAGCGGCGCGACGCCGGCGTTTTTGCCGTCAGCAAAAACCCGGCGAATAGCCGGGTTTTTTATTCGTCCGTGTGCGGCAGAGAAACGGCTTTGCCCTTCGGCAAAAGAGACCATATCATGGCATGTCGATTTGCATTTTTATCCACAGCAGGGATGTTTGACCGACTGGTTCGGCATGAGCGACATCGAGAAACGAAACGGGACCGAGGGTCCCAATACAGGCGTCATCGTCAAGCCGAAGGCCAAGACGAAGAAGCCTGCGATGTACAAAGTTTTGATGCTGAACGACGACTATACGCCGATGGAATTCGTCGTTCATATCCTCGAGCGGTTCTTCAACAAAAACCGCGAAGAAGCGACTCGTATCATGATGCACGTTCATCGCCGCGGTGTCGGCGTCTGCGGCGTCTATACGTATGAAGTGGCGGAAACAAAAGTGACGCAAGTGATGGATTTCGCGCGCCAGCATCAACATCCGCTACAATGCACCTTGGAGAAGGACTAGCGTTGGATCGAGTGAGCATCTGGAGAAGCCGAGCCTCTCAGCCACAGCAACAGGAATACGACCTCAATGTTGTCGCGTAATCTCGAAAAGACCCTGCATCGCGCTCTCGCCTATGCCAATGAGCGTCGGCATGAGTATGCGACGCTCGAGCATCTGCTGCTGGCGCTGATCGAGGACCAGGATGCGATGGCCGTTTTGCGCGCCTGCTCCGTCGATCTCGACAAGCTTCGCCGGGACGTGGCCCATTATGTCGACAACGAGCTCGGCAATCTCGTCTCGACCCATGTCGAGGATGCGAAGCCGACGGCCTCGTTCCAGCGCGTGCTGCAACGCGCCGCGATTCATGTCCAATCTTCGGGCCGCGAAGAAGTGACCGGCGCCAATGTGCTGGTCGCGATGTTTGCGGAGCGCGAATCGAACGCGGTCTATTTCCTGCAAGACCAAGAGATGACCCGCTTCGATGCCGTGAATTACATTTCGCACGGCATCGCCAAGGCGCCGGGCCGCTCCGAGACGCGACGCGTGCAGGGCGCGGAGGAAGAAGAGCGCAGCAACGAGGGCGGCGGAAAGGCTAAGCGCGGCCATGACGCGCTCGACGCCTATTGCGTCAACCTCAACAAGAAAGCGCGTAATGGCAAGATTGATCCGCTGATCGGCCGCGAGCACGAGGTCGACCGCACGATCCAGATCCTTTGTCGCCGCCAGAAGAACAACCCGCTTTACGTCGGCGATCCCGGCGTCGGCAAAACGGCGATCGCCGAAGGCCTTGCGCGCCGCATCGTGCAGCGCGAAGTGCCCGAGGTGCTGCAGAATGCGACGATCTACGCACTCGATATGGGCGCGCTGCTCGCCGGCACCCGCTACCGCGGCGATTTCGAGGAGCGCCTGAAAGCCGTGCTCGCCGAGCTCGAGGCGACGCAGGGCTCGGTGCTGTTCATCGACGAGATCCACACCGTGATCGGGGCGGGCGCCACTTCCGGCGGCGCGATGGATGCGTCGAACCTCCTGAAGCCGGCGCTGGCCGGCGGCAATATCCGCTGCATCGGCTCGACGACTTATAAGGAATACCGCAACTACTTCGAGAAAGACCGCGCGCTGGTCCGCCGCTTCCAGAAGATCGACGTCAACGAGCCGTCGGTCGAGGACGCGGTGAAGATCTTGCGCGGGCTGAAGCCTTACTACGAGCGTCACCACAAGGTGCGCTACACCGCCGAGGCGATCCGCACCGCGGTCGAGCTGTCGGCGCGCTATATCAACGACCGTAAGCTGCCCGATAAGGCGATCGATGTGATCGACGAAGTCGGCGCGGCGCAGATGCTGCTGCCCGAGAACAAGCGCCGCAAGACCATCACCGCCAAAGAGGTCGAGGCGGTGGTTTCGGTCATCGCGCGCATTCCTGCGAAGAGCGTATCGCGTGACGACAAAGAGGTGCTCAAGAATCTCGATCGCGATCTGAAGACCATGGTCTTCGGCCAGGATCCGGCGATCGAAGCGCTGGTCGCGGCGATCAAGCTCGCCCGCGCCGGGTTACGCGAGCAGGAAAAGCCGATCGGCTCTTATCTCTTCTCCGGCCCGACCGGCGTCGGCAAGACCGAAGTGGCGCGCCAGCTTGCGCGCACCTTGGGCATCGAGCTCACCCGCTTCGACATGTCGGAATATATGGAGCGGCACACGGTGTCGCGGCTTCTTGGCGCGCCTCCGGGCTATGTCGGCTTCGACCAGGGCGGCTTGCTCACCGACGCGATCGACCAGCATCCGCACCAAGTGTTGCTGCTGGACGAGATCGAGAAAGCGCATCCCGATCTCTTCAACATCCTGTTGCAGGTGATGGATTACGGCAAGCTGACCGATCACAACGGCAAGAGTGTCGACTTCCGTAACGTGATCCTAATCATGACGACGAATGCCGGCGCCGCCGATCTGGCGAAGCCCGCGATCGGCTTCGGCTCCGAGGTTCGTATCGGCGAGGATCAGGAAGCAATCAATCGTATGTTCACGCCGGAGTTCCGCAACCGGCTCGACGCGGTCATCTCCTTCTCGTCGCTGACGCCGCAGACCATCGGTCGCGTCGTCGACAAGTTCATTCTCCAGCTCGAGGATCAGCTTGCCGACCGCAATGTCCAGATCGTGCTCGATGAAGCGGCGCATGATTGGCTCGCCAAGAAAGGCTACGACAAGCTCTTCGGCGCGCGACCCTTGGGCCGCGTGATCCAAGAGAGCGTGAAGAAGCCACTCGCGGAAGAGCTGCTCTTCGGTAAGCTCGTCAAAGGCGGCGTCGTGAAGGTCTCGGTCGATAAGGAGACCGACAAACTCAGCTTCATCTTCGAGGAAGCGACGAGCCCGCCGCGTCCGGCGACCCCCGATGAGCCCGACGCGCCGAAAGAGCCGGAATATGTCGAATAGGCTCGGCGCGTAGAGCCATCAGCGAAAAGGCCGCCTTCGGGGCGGCCTTTTTGCTTTGGGGAGAAAGCGCGCCTGGACAGCTTTGCAACTTCGGGTGATTTCTGCCTCAATAGGCCCAGCAAAATCGTTACGCAAAAAGGGAGGGGTGGAACATGATCGAGATTTATTACTGGCTCACCGACAACGGGCGCAAAGCTTTGCAGGTCATCGAAGAGACCGGCCTGCCGCATAAGAAGATCGCCGTCGATCTGACCAAGAAGGCGCAGTTCAATCCGGAATATCTGCAGGTCAGCCCCGGTCATAAAATCCCGGCGCTAGTCGATGACGACGGGCCGGGCGGCTCGCGCGTTACGCTCTGCGAATCCGGCGCGATGCTGAAATATCTTGGCGAGAAAGCCGGCGGCGCGCTCTATCCGTCATCGCCGGCCGCGCGCGTCAAAGTCGATCAATGGCTGTTCTACGGCAGCTCAACCTTCACGCCGCTGGCGCAGCAATACGGGCTCTTCACGCGCCGCTTCAACGAGGATGTGCCGGCCGCGAAGAAGCATTATGCCGAGGTCGTGCGCGATTGCTTCAGCGTCTTCGACAAGCATCTTGCAAACAATGCCTATCTTGCCGGCGACACCTACACAGTGGCCGACATTGCCAATTACCCCGACACTCGCATCGCGGGCGCGGATCTCGGGCTCGATCCCTATCCCAATCTGAAGCGCTGGCATGACGCGATCGGCGCGCGTCCCGCCGTGCAGCGGGCCTGGGCGATCGCCAGCTAAGGGGCTTGGGCCGGACCGCCGCGCGGGCGTAAAATAGCCGGCAGAGGCCTTGAGGAGGTTTTGCCATGGAAGCTGTTCTCTCGCCGAACGGTCAAAGCCGCTTTGACGGCGGGGCGCCGCCCACCAAGCTTATCATCGCCACGGCGACGGGTATCAAAATCCTGGAGCGCGAACAACGCGGCGCACCGTGGCAGCTTGCCACGACCGCGCTCGAGCAGCATCACATCAGCACGATGACGATGCTGCCGGGCGGGCGGCCCGGCGTTCTCGCAGGCACGCATGGCGACGGCATCTTCTGGAGCACCGACGGTCATGGCTGGGTGCCGCGCAACGAAGGCCTGCGGATCAAGGACATCTATACTCTTGCCGCGGTGATCGAGAACGGCGCGCTCGTCGTCTATGCCGGTACCGAGCCGGCCTCGCTCTTCCGCAGTTCCGATCTCGGCAGGAGCTGGAGCGAGCGGCCGGGGATCAGCGAGCAGAAGAACAAGGATTGGACCTTCCCGGGACCACCGCATATCGCGCATACCAAGATGCTGGCTTTCGATCCGCGCGATCCGCGGCACATCTTTGCCGCGATCGAACAGGGTGCACTCTTGGAGACGCGCGATGCCGGGCAGAGCTGGCACGAGCTCGCCGATTATTCGCGGCCCGATGATCGCGCCTTCAAGGATTTGCATAATGTCGTCATCGTGCCGTCGCGGCCCGAACGCATGTTCATGACCACCGGTTGCGGCTCCTATCGCAGCGAAGATGGCGGCGTGCATTGGGCGAGGATGACGGACGAGAGCTTCCGCCTGGCCTATCCCGATCACATCGGGCTCTCGCCGGACGAGAAGACGCTCTTCATGTCGGGCGCGGCGGGACATCCGGGTCTCTGGCGCCAGTCGCACGACGCCGGCACGGCGGTGCTGCGCAGCCGCGACGACGGCAAGCATTGGGAGCATCTGACGCGCGGCATTCCCGAGACCGCGCCCTGCAATATCGAGGCGATGAGCATTGCCGCTTGGCCGGGTGGCTACAGCCTCTTTCTCGGCGACACTGACGGGGCCGTTTATCTGAGCGAGGATGGCGGCGACAGCTTCACGCGCATCGCCGATGCGATCGGCCCAATCTCCAAGGGCAGTCACTTCGTGCCGCTGCGGCGAGCCGCGGCGGCGGAGTAGCGCGACCTTAAGGTCGCGCCGGGCGCCCGTAGCGCCAGCGCGACCATTCGACTTGCGTTTTCCTCGGAACCGCCATCGCGCCACCGCAATCCGCGTGTAGGTCTCTCGCCACACTCGCAGATTCCAGGTGGCCGATGACGAATATCGAAGCTTCGGACCGTGCGCTGATCGAGTTCGATCTGGCGGATACCGTCATTGCGATTGAACCGCGCCCCGGCCGCCGGGAGTTCTGGATTCCCTGCGTTGCGGCGCTCTCGGCAATTGTCGTCGTTGGCGGCATGCTGCTGATATTGACGGCCGAACTCCGCGCTGGCTGGGTCCCAGGTCACGAGCTGCCGATGGACAAGGCCACGGCCATCCACAAGCTGCTGTTCCGCTCCTGATCCAGCCGGAGCTTGCCGGCGGCCGCTAGGCCGGGGAGAGCTGCTCCAGCACTTGTCGGCGCGTCTCGATCGCGAAGAAGATCGTCGCGATGGCACCGACAAGCGCGAAAAGCCCAAACACGACGAAGACGGCGTTGACTCCCCAATAAGGGAGGATGAGGCCCACCAAGTAGGTGCCGACCATCGATGCGCCACGCTGCCAGGCGCTCGCGACGCCGCCGCCGAGTGCCCGCAGATGCGTGGGGTAGATCTCGGCGGTATAGGTCGCGAGGCTCAAGAGCGCGAAGCCTAGGAAAAAGAAGCCGCTGGTGGTGATCAGCAACGTCGCGATGGCGCTCAACTGCGGCAGGAACGCGAATGCCAGCATGAATACGCAGCAGCCGCTGAAGCTCATGATCAACATCGGCTTGCGGCCCCAGGCCTCGATCAGCCAGATGGTGAGCGCCGAGGCACAGAGCCCAATTGCGCTGGTGAAGAGCCCGTATTGCAACGCCGTCTCAACCGGCAGGTGATAGACGGTGCGATAGAGCGAGGGCGCCCAGGCGTTGAGGGCGTACGATACGAAATAGGCGCCGATCCACATGAACCACACGGTGATCGTGCGCTTGAGATAAATGCCCTTGAAGAGATCTGCGATCCGCGGCTGGACTTCGGCGACGGCTGGGAGGTTCGCCGGCAGCGGCGCCGGCACCTTGCCCTCGCGCGCGGCGATCGCTTCGATGCGTTCGAGCGCGGCGTCGGCTTCGGCGAAGCGCCGCTGGCTCGCGAGCCAGCGCGGCGATTCCGGCAGGATCAGGCGCAAAGGGAGAGCGAGTAGCGCTGGGACTGCGCCGATCACGAACAGCGATTGCCAGCCGAGATGGGGCACGGCCCAGACGCCGGTGAGCGCGACGAAGAAGAGCGCGATCGAGAACAAGACCTGGATCGAGACCGAGAAGCGGCCGCGATTCGTCGCCTTGGCGAATTCGTTCACATAGGCAGCCATCAGCGGGACCTCGCCGCCCAGGCCGACGCCCTGGAGGAAGCGCAGGCTGAGCAAGGTTTCGTAGTTGGTTGCGAAGGCGCAGGCGAGGGCCCCCAAGGTGAAGAGCAAGAGGGTGATGATCATCGAGTTGAGGCGACCCCAGCGCTCCGCGATCCAACCGAAGCCGAGTGCACCGACGAGCTGACCGGCGAAGCCAATGCTGATCAGCTTGCCGATTTGCTCCGGATTGAGATGCCACAGACCGATCAGCGGCGGCAGCACATAGGCGATGGCGACGGAATCGTAAGCATCGAAGAACCACGCTGTGCAGATGATGAGCCTCATCTTGGTATGCCACGAGCAGTAAGGCAGGCGCTCGAGCCGTGCCGCGATATGCCGCGCGTCGCCGCGGTCTTCTGCTGTCGCCGTATTGGCCATCGCCGATCCTCCCTGTAATTGCGCCGCCCGCTTTGCTGCAGATCTTGGCGCCTTGACGCCGTTAACGCTTATCCCATCACGATATCTCAAGCCGGCATGCTCGGCCAAGGAATTCATCGCGGCTTGGCGCTGTCGGCTTTCTTGCCTACGTTGCGTGCCGTCATTCGTGTTGGAGGAAATTTCCGATGGTCAGGTTTACCGCCGGTTGCGGTTTCGCACTCGCCGCGGCGCTGGTCACGTTCATGCTCGGCGCGCAGCCCGCCGCCGCGGCCGACAAGATCAAGGTCGCGGTCGTCTCGTCGCTCGGCAGTGCGCCGATCTTTGTCGCCGATGCCAAAAACTATTTCAAAGATGAAAGCCTCGATGTCGAACTCGTGCGTTTCGACTCAGCGCAGCCCGTCGCTGTCGCCGTCGCGGCCGGCGATGTCGATTTTGGCGCGACCGGTTTGACCGGCGCGTTTTTCACCTTCGCCGATAACGGCGTCTTGAAGCTGATCGGTGCCGGCACCTGGGAGCGGCCCGGCTTTCAGGGCCTCGGCCTCATCGCGTCGAACCAAGCTTGGGAGGCGGGCGTCAAAACCATTGCCGCGCTCAAGGGCCATTCGGTCGCGATCACCCAGGTCGGTACGGCGTTGCATTTCAGCCTTTATCTCATGCTGAAGAAATACGACGTCGATCTCAAAGATGTGCGCGTGCTGCCGCTGCAATCGAATCCCAATGTCGCCTCGGCGATCACCGGCGGACAGGCCGATGGCGCGTTGCTGAGCTCGGGCAATGCCTTCTCGCTTATCAATAAGAAATCGGCGCATCTTCTCGGCTGGCTCGGCGACGAGCTCGGCGAGGCGCAAGGCGACGGCATCTATACGTCGACCAAGGACGCGAATGAACGCCCGGACGCGGTGAAGCATTTTCTTGCCGCCTTCCGCAAGGCGGCGCAGACCTGGGACGCAGCCTTCCTCGATAAAAACGATACGCGCGCCGATCAGCCTTCGGCGCCGCAGATGGTCGCGATTGCCGCGAAAGGGCTGGGCGTGTCCGAAGATGTCGTGAAGCTCGGTCTGCCCTATTTCGATCCGCAATCGCGCGTTTCGATTGCCGACGTGCAGGGCGCACTCGATTGGTATTACGCGCAAGGCATGATCAAGACACATCTCGATGCCAAGAAGATCACCGATTTTCGCTATGCCATCGAAGCGCCCGCAACGATGGGCGGCGGGCGCAGCGGGACGGCCTCGAAATGAGCGACACGCCCCAAATCGGCACCTTGGGTTTCATCGGAACCGGCAATCTCGGCGCCGCCATCGTCGCGGGGCTGCTGAAGGCGGGCTACGACGTGGCGATCTTCGACACGGACGCGAAGGCGATGGCGGCTCTGGAAGAGAAGGGCGCGCAGCCGCTCGCTTCGGCGCGCGCCGTCGGCGATAAAGCGGAAATCGTCTTTGCCTGCTTGCCGACGCCGGAGATCTGCGCCGAGGTCGCCCTTGTGCCCGACGGCGTCGCCGCCGGCAAAGCGGTCAAGATCTATGTGGAAACCTCGACGCTCGGCATGGCGGCGATCGACGCGATCGCCGCAGGACTCGCCGCACGCCAAATCCAATTCCTCGACAACCCGATCGTAGGCGGTGGGGGCGGCACGGGTGTCGCCGATGGCAAGGCGGCAACCATCACGGCGGGACCGCGCGACGCCTTCGCGCGTATCGAGCCAATCCTCAAATCGCTGACCCGCAACGTGTTCTATGCCGGCGAGAAGCCGGGCCTGGCGCAGGTCTGCAAATGCGTCAACGCCGCGCTCGCCATCACCGGCCTTACCATTGCCTGCGAGGCGATGGTGATGGGCGTGAAGGCCGGCGTCGATCCGAAGCTGCTGCTTGACATCGTCAATGCCGGCAGCGGCCGGAACGTCACCACCGAAGAGCGTTTCGCGCGCACCGTGCTGACGCGCAAATTCGGCGGCAATTCAATGCGCATCATGTCGAAGGACATGAAGCTCTATGCCGAGACGGCGCATGCGCTCGGTCTGCCGTCCTTCGTCGGCTCGGGCATCGCCGAGATCTGGAACGCCGCCTCGGCGCGCGACGTGCAGCATCTGGTGCAGTTCTTCGAATCTTTCGCCGATGTGGAGGTGAAGGGATAGAATGATTGCTAAGTGTCGTGACACGATAAAGGTCGGGGCTTTCGACGTTAAATGTTTAAAAAAACCAAAGCAGTGGGGGAGTCGGGCATGCGTTCCTTTGCGGTGATCATGTGCATCTTTGTGTTCGGCGTGTCGCTCGCGCACGCCGACGACAAGCTGCGCGTCGGCAAGGCGGTGGCGGGACCGTTCGATTTCGTGCCGCTCGATATCGGCATGGACAAGGGTTTTTTCAAAGTGCATGGAATCGATGTCGAGGAAATCGATTTCGACGGCAGCGCGAAACTGCAGCAAGGTCTCGGCGCAGATGCGATCGATGTCGGCCTCGGCTCCGGCCCGGAACTCGCTTTCGTTGCCAAGGGCAACACCGATCTTGCCATCGCCGTCTTTGCTGGTCCGCCCAACAGCCAAGTGCTGGTTGTACGCAAGGACAGCGGCGTGCACGTGGTCGCTGATCTCAAAGGCAAGAAGATCGGGCTGTCGACCGTCGGCTCGCTGACCGATTGGCTGCAGCGTCAATTGTCGACGCAGCAGGGATGGGGACCGGACGGAATCGACGGGGTCGCGTTGGGCTCTGAATCGGGCCGAACCGCCTCGCTCCGTGCCGGCAGCACTGACGGTATGGTGATCGACGTCGCCACGGCGACCAAATTCGTGAAGGAAGCGGGCGGTAGCATCGTCGTGCATTTCGGCACGGTCGCGCCGGATTTCATCATCCACGCGATCTTTGCCACCAACACGGCAATCGCCGAGCGACCCGGGATTTTGAAGCGGTTCCTGGCCGGCTGGTTCGAAACGATCGACTGGATGCGCGGCCATCGCGACGAGACCGTCGCGCTTGCGGCGAAGGCGATGCATCAGGACGCGGATATCGTCGCGGCCAATTACGATCAGACGATGAACGATTTCTCGACGACCGGCCGCTTCGGCTCGAAAGCGCTTGCGGTGCTGGCGCGTTCCTTCGTCGAGATGAAGACGCTGCCTGCCGAGCCCGATATGTCGAAGCTCTATACCGAGAAGCTGCTGCCGTAGGAGCGCGATTCAATGTCACGTCATGCCCGGCCTTGCACCGGGCATCGACGTCTTAGAACAAACTCGTGGACGGCTGGGACGAGCCCGGCCATGACGACTGACCTTGGCAAAGAGAGGTTACGCCAGCGGCTTCACCGTCGCGCGGCCGTCATTGCCGATGAAGATTTCTTCCGAGCGCGCGATCGCCTTGCCGGCGACGCGGTCGGCGATCCAATCCGCCTGCAAGGTCTGCGGATTCTCGCCGACGACGGTCGAGGGCGCGTTGTAGACGCCGTGGACGGCGCTCTGATAGATCACGAATTGCCGCGGCGTCTTCACCAGCGACAGCAGCTCGCGGGTATATTGCAGCGGTGAGAGCTGGTCGTCCTCGCCGGCGATCACCTGATACGGCACGACGATGTCCTTGGCGAGCGGACGGAGATCGCATTTCTTCACCCACTGGTCGAAAGCGTCCTCGTCCTCGAAGCCCGCCATGTACATGAATCGCATTTTGAACGACGGCGGGGCGTGGTTGAAGATCGTGTCGTGGCCGGGCTCGTGACAGACGGCCGATTGCGACAGCGCGATGATGCGATTGCCGAGCACCGACGCGGCCTGGGTCGAGAAGAACGTGCCCATGGACGAGCCGCGCAGCACGATCTTGCTCTTGTCGATCGCCGGATGGCTGGAGACGAATTTGTAGTTCGCCTCGGCTGCTTCCATGTGCGCGGTGTGGGTGACGAGTACGCGCCGTGCGAAGCATTCGCCTTGGCCCGGCCCGTCGACCGCGAAGATCGCGATGCCGCGCTCCAAGAGCTTGTCGCCATACATGGCGCAGGCATTCTCTTTCGTTCCGTCCATGCCACCGACCGCAATGATGCACGGGAATTTCTCGCCCAGCGCCGGCTTGTGCGGGAGGTGGAGATAGGCGGGCAAGAATTGGCCGTTGCCAAAGGGCACTTCGACCCGCTCGATCGGATGCGCAGCATAGGTGACGTATTTCGCGTAGCACTCGTTCATCTTCTTCTCGAGATGTTCGAGTTCGTCGTTCATCTCGAAGATCGGCCAGCGGGCGATCGACCACAGCATCGCCGCGATCATGTAGCTCTCGCGCGCGGCGATCGCGCGACCCTGTTCCTCGAAGGCGCGCGCCTTCGCTTCGCGGCGCTGCGCCTGGATCGCGTATTCGCGCGCGATGTCGTTGATTTTCTTGCAGCGCGCGGCCGTCATGCGGAACTCGCCCATGGCTTCGAGACCGGCGGGACCGGCGGTGTAGTTGATGCGTGCCTGGTCGAATTCGACGCCTTGCTCGGCCACTGCCGTATCGAGCAACCAGCGCTGCTCGCGCCAACGACGGACGCGGTTTTCGGCCTTCGCACTCATCGCCATGATTTTCCTCCCTCAGATTGCCGGCGTTGCCGACCTCTACTACCCGAGCCCCGGGGCGAGCAAGCGCGAGTCGTATGTGGGCGAACCGACCGTCCACGGATTTGTGATTGAGTCGGATGGTCGCGTCTGCTTTATAATTCCGTGGCCTATACCGCATTTTTCAGAAACGACATTCGCAGGGGGAACGTCATGACTGTCACGACCACCGAGTCTCAGCCTTACATCCCGGCGCTGCGTCCGCTCTACGCCTCGCTTGCGCCCTATGCCTATCCACTCATCCGCTTCTGCGTCGGCGCCATCATCGTACGGCACGGCTTTCCGAAAGTGTTCGCGGGCGGCGCGGCCGGGCTGTCGGGCTTTCTCGCCGGCAAGCTTCATCTCGAGCCGGCGCTCGTCTGGGCCTGGATCATCGCCCTCGTCGAATGCGGCGGCGGCGTGCTGCTGGCGATCGGGCTTTTCACGCGGCTGGTTTCTGCCGCGCTCGTCATCGAGTTCACGGTGATCGTCTTCGTCATCAAATGGGCGAACGGTTTCGTCGCTTTTGCGCCGACCGCGATCCAGCCAGGTTTTCCCGATATGATTCCGGGCGGTT
>DASXCX010000327.1:0-2887 GCA_036490955.1 Allostellaceae bacterium
CGGTAATTCGCTCCGCATGTCGCATCCGCGCGTCTTGCAGATGGTCGTCGACTCGCTGCGCTATTGGGTCGAAGTGATGCATGTCGACGGCTTCCGCTTCGATCTGGCTTCCACCCTCGCACGCGGCCCGAACGGCTTCGATGGCGATGCACCGTTTCTCGACGTGCTGGCGCAGGATCCGGTCCTGACGCAGGTGAAGCTCATCGCCGAACCTTGGGACCTCGGCGACGGCGGCTATCGCGTTGGCGGCTTTCCGCCGGGCTGGTCGGAATGGAACGGCCGCTACCGCGACGCGATGCGGCGCTATTGGCGCGGCGACGGTGGCATCATCGGCGAGGTCGCAGGACGACTAGCGGCCTCAGCCGATCTATATCATCACGATCGTCGTCGGCCAAACGCGAGCATCAATTTCATCACCGTGCATGACGGATTCACGCTGCAAGACCTCGTCAGCTACAACGACAAGCACAACGAAGGGAACGGCGAGGACAACAAGGACGGTACGAACGATAACATCTCGTGGAATTGCGGCGCGGAGGGTCCGACCGAAGACGAGAACGTGATCCGTTTGCGGCAGCAGCAACGGCGCAATTTCCTCGCGACCTTGCTGCTTTCGCAAGGCGTGCCGATGATCCTCGCCGGCGACGAGATCGGCAACAGCCAGGGCGGCAACAACAACGCCTATTGCCAGGACAATGAAATCGGCTGGATCGATTGGTCGGGTCGCAACGTCGCCGGCCAAGATCTAACCGATTTCATTTCGCGGCTGATCGCACTGCGGCGCGGCTGCAACCTGTCGCACGATCACTTCCTTGAAGGCAAAATCCGCAATCCGACCGGCCGCAAGGATATCGCCTGGTATCGAGCCGACGGCCAGGAAATGACGGAGCCCGATTGGCATTTCCCTGACGCGCGTTTCGTCGCCTTCGCCGTCGACGGCGCGTCGCCCGCGTTAATTCTGCTCAACGCGCATTTCGAGCCGCTGAGCATCACCGTGCCGGCTGCGACGGGGGTGGCGCGCTGGCGCATCGAAATCGACACGACCGACGCCCACGGCGCCGCCAAAGGCGCGATGGCGCCGGGCGACACTTACGAGGTGCCAGCACGCGCCCTGCTGATGCTGCTGGGGGAAGGCGGACCGGAAACCGCTTCGGAGCGATGAAACGGGCGTACCCGATGGCTTTCGGCGCGACGCCGCAAAGCGACGGTACGGCCTTTCGCCTCTATGCCCCGAGCGCTCACGATGTCGCGCTGCGGCTCGACGGTAGCAATCGCACCATGACACGTGACGGCGA
This sequence comes from Allostellaceae bacterium, assembly GCA_036490955.1. Classification (GTDB taxonomy): domain Bacteria; phylum Pseudomonadota; class Alphaproteobacteria; order ATCC43930; family CGMCC-115725; genus CAIKMD01. Next base: position 1,296 of record DASXCX010000327.1, read on the forward strand.
GTGGTTCGCGACGACGGTCTCCCAAGCCGAGCCCGGCATGCGCTATCACTACGTCGTCGACGGTAAGCAGGCTGTCCCCGATCCTGCCTCACGCTTTCAGCCGCAGGACGTCAACGGCCCGAGCGAAATCGTCGCCCCCGATGCTTTCGAGTGGACCGACGAGTCCTGGCGCGGCCGGCCCTGGCGCGAAGCGGTCATTTACGAGCTGCATCTCGGCGCGTTCACGCGTGACGGTACCTATCGCGCGGCGGTGAAAGAGATCGAACGGCTGCGCGACCTGGGCATCACCGCGGTCGAGCTGATGCCACTCGCGGATTTCGCCGGCACGCGCAACTGGGGCTATGACGGCGTGCTGCCTTTCGCGCCGGATTCGAGCTATGGCCGGCCGGAAGACCTCAAAGCGTTCATTTGCGAAGCGCATCGGCTCGGCCTCATGGTCTTTCTCGACGTCGTCTACAATCATTTCGGTCCGGAAGGAAATTATCTCTCGCTCTACGCGCCGAGCTTCTTCGCGATGCGCGAGACCGGCTGGGGCCAGTCGCTCGATTTCAGCGGCGTTGCCCGGCGCTTCTTCATCGAGAACGCGCTTTACTGGCTGATCGAATATCACATCGACGGGCTTCGCTTCGACGCAGTGCATGCGATCGAGGATGAAAGCCAGCCCCATTTTCTCAATGAGCTGGCGCAGGCTGTGCGACTTGCGTGTGGCGACCGGCGGATTCATCTCGTGCTCGAGAACGACAAGAACGAGGCGCACCTTCTCGAACGCGACGGCGAGCGCAAGCCGCTCTTTTACGACGCACAATGGAACGACGATTTTCATCATGCCATGCATGTCGTGCTGACCGGCGAGGCCGAAGGCTATTACGCGGATTACGCTGCCGCGCCGGTCGATTGTCTTGGTCGAACGCTGGCGCAGGGCTTCGCCTACCAGGGCGAGCATTCGCCCTTCCGCGAAGCTGCGCGCGGCGAGCCGAGCACGCATTTGCCGCCGCTCGCTTTCGTCAATTTTTTGCAGAATCACGATCAGATCGGCAATCGCGCTTTCGGCGAGCGGCTCATCACCCTCGCGTCCCGTGATGCTCTCATGGCGGGAACCGCAATCCAACTCCTGGCGCCGTCGCCACCATTGCTCTTTATGGGCGAGGAGTTAGGCGCGACCATGCCGTTCTTGTTCTTTTGCGATTTCACCGGTGATCTCGCCAACGCCGTGCGCGACGGACGCCGCCGCGAATTCGCGCGGTTTCCGGCTTTTGCCTCGCCCGACGCGCGCGAGCGTATTCCCGACCCGCTGGCCATCGAAACGTTCGATCGCAGCAAGATCACGACGGCGGCCGAGCAGCCGGACGCCGAGATCGCGGCGCTCTATCGTCAGTTGCTCGATCTGCGCCGGCGCGAGATCGTGCCTCGCTTGGCCGGTACGCACCCCGTCTCGGCACGTTATGCGAGCGAAGGCCGCAGCTTATCGGTCGAGTGGGATCTTCCCGACGGTAGCCATCTCATGTTGATCGCAAATTTAGCGGCGACATGGGGACGCCCGATCGCGAAACCGCGCGGGCGATTGATTTGGGGCACCGCGCCGCAAGACGCTT
>DASXCX010000328.1:0-10545 GCA_036490955.1 Allostellaceae bacterium
GCGCCGCCGCGAGCGACGACGCAGTGCCGCTGTCGTCGGTGCAGCTACGCTCGCCGCTGCCGCGGCCGGGCAAGATCCTCGCCTGCATCGCCAATTATTGGGAACATGCGCAGCGCGAGGCCCGCAAGCTATCGATGTTCCTCAAAAACCCCGACGCAGTGATCGGCCCCGGCGACACGGTCGTCCTGCCCGAATTCACCGAGCCTTATGCCTTCATGCATGAGGCCGAGCTTGCGCTCGTCATCAAGGGCCCCGCCAAGATGGTGAAGGCCGAGGATTGGCGCAGCGCCATCTTCGGCTATACCGGCATGATCGACGTTTCAGCGCGCGGTACCGGCCGTCACACTTGGCCGTCGGGTCCGCCCGCGGCCTGGACCGGCAAGTCCTTCGACACGTTCGCGCCGATCGGCCCATGCATCACCACGGCCGACGAAATTCCCGATCCGAACAACGTCGTCGTGCGGTTCTGGAACGACGGCCAGCTGCGCCACAACTACAACACCGACGATATGGAGCATCGTGTGCCGGAGCTCATCCAATGGGCGACGACGGTGATGACGCTCTATTCCGGCGACGTCATCGCTTGCGGCACCAACCACGAGGGCCTCGGCTTCATGCAGGATGGCGAGACCTGCGACATCGAGGTCGTCGGCGTCGGCAAGATGACGGTGAAGGTACGCGATCCGCTGAAGCGGACCTGGGAACGCGGGGTCTATATGGGCTCCGATTCGACCAATCCGGAAGCGGTCAAGCGCAACCGCCCGAAGGACGCTCCCTCGGCTTAAAGCAACGCCTCCACCGCGCGCGAGTAGAGTTCGCGGAACCGTTCGTCCAAAGGCCGGTCATCCCAAGCGCGCAGGGTGACCGGCTTTGCTTTTGCGACCTGGCTGTCGAAGAGGCTTTCGAGCCGCGCCGCCGTCTCGCGGCCCAGCACCACGGCGTCGACCTCGTCGTTGAACAGGATGCTGCGGTGATCGAAATTCGACGAGCCGACCACCGACCAGACGCCGTCGATCGTCGCCCATTTCGAATGCAGCATGCCGTCCTGCTCTTCGAAGATATGGATGCCCGCCTCGAGGAGATCGCCGTAGCCGGCGCGGCCGACCGCCTGCGCCATCGGCTCGTCGCTGTTGCCCGGCAACATCAATCGGACATCGACGCCGCGCTTGGCCGCAGCGATCAGATCGTCCCTTTCGTCTTCGGTCGGCACGAAATAAGCGGCGCTGATCCAAATGGTCTTTTCGGCATTGCGGATCGCCGAGAGAATCGTCGCGTAGTAGCGTGGGATCGTGTCGTTGTGATCGCTGGCGATGATGCGTACAGCCTGATCGTCCCTGGCCGGCGGCGGCCGCTCGGCGACGAGCTTCAGCGGCGGGCCCTGCTCGTCCTGCCAATGGGTGAGAAAGACCTGCTGCAGTTCGGCCGCTGCCGGACCTTCGATTTCGAGATCGGTATCGTGCCAGGTCTCCGGGCTGGGACCATCGGATGCGACCAGGCGCGAATGCGGATGCGCCTGATAGGCCGTGTAGAGATTGACGCCGCCGACGATCGCGATGCGGTTATCGACCGCGAGGATCTTGCGATGATCGCGATCGTTGATCGCGCCGAGATCGGTGAGGGGGTGGAAGCCCAGCACGGTGACACCGGCGGCCTGTAGCCGATCGAACACGTCTTGCGGCGTGTCGATCGAGCCGTAACTGTCATAGATGACGGCGACCGACACGCCGGCGCGCGCTTTCGCGGTCAAGAGATCGACGAGATGCGCACGACCGCTCGCGACGTTCTCGAAGATGTAATATTCGAGATAGATGTTGCGCCGCGCCGATCTCATCGCCGCGAACATGGCGCCGAATGTCTCGGGACCGTCATGGAGGAGCTGCGTGCGATTGCCGACGGAGAGCGGCGAGCCCGCGACCTCCTGCTCGATCGCGAGGTGGCGCTGCAGCAGATCGGATTGCGCGCCGAGCCGCGCGATGACGGCCTTGCTCTGCGCCGGCGAGAGCGGTCCCTGAGCGCCGACCACTGTTTGCTGAATCGTCGGCGTGTGATCGATGACACCGTCCACCGAAGGCACCGTGCAGCCGCCGAGCAGGATTGCCAGGAGAAAAAGCTGAACTGGAAAAAACGCGCCGAGCGGATGCGACGCCAAGGAACGAATCATGCGGGTTAGCCTCTGACGGATTCGCAGGCTACATGCGTTTATCGACCGAATTAGGGGTGAAAGACGACGGAGTTCGGCGAATTTGTGGCGTCTGCCGCTTCACTGCCATGGCGTCGCCGCAAGCGCATGATCCACTCTCTGTGCCATGACCCTGCCGCAAGCAATTTCCCTCGCCATCCTCGCCGGCCTGCTGGTCCTCTTCATCTGGGACCGTTTGCGCTTCGACATCATCGCGCTGCTGGCGCTGCTCGCCGCCGTTGCCTGCGGCATCGTGCCGGCGAACAAGGCGTTCAGCGGCTTCAGCAACTCGCTGCTGCCGCTGATCGCCGCGGCGCTCGTCGTCTCCAGCGCGGTCGGCAAATCCGGACTGATCGAGCAGATCGTGCATCTCATGCGGCCGATCTTGCAGCGCCGCAACCTGCAGGTCGGCGCGCTCACCGGCGCGGTCGCGATCCTCTCCGCCATCGTCAAGAATATCGGCGCGCTGGCGATCTTCCTGCCGATCGCGGTACAGGTCGCGCGGCGCAACCAGCGCCCCGTTGGCGAATTCCTGATGCCGATGTCGTTCGGCTCGTTGGCCGGCGGCATGATGACGTTGATCGGCACCTCGCCGAACATCATCGCCTCGAGCCTCCGGCAAGAGCTGCTCGGCCAGCCTTATCGGATGTTCGATTTCGTGCCGGTCGGGCTTGGCATCACGCTGGTCGCCATCGCCTTTCTCTCTTTCGGCTGGCGCCTATTGCCGATCCGCAACAAGGGCCAGGATCCCGATGCGCCCTTCCAAGTCGAGGATTACCTCAGCGAGCTGCGCGTGCCGGAGAAATCGGCGCTCGTCGGCAAAACCGTCGGCGAGATCGAGGAAACGAGCGACGGCTCGATCACTGTCACGGCGATCATCCGCGAAGGCCGCCGCCGCTATACGCCGGCGCGGCATTGGCGCATTTTTGCCGACGACATCTTAATGGTGGAATCGAACCCGCAGGACCTGCAATCGCTGGTTCAGACCGCCGGCGTCGCGCTGGTGGGACCGGAGGAGGCAGCGACGGATCGCACCGGTGCCGCCGATACGATCGTCGTCGAAGCCGTCATCATGGCGGAATCGCCGATGATCGGCCGCACGGGCGTCGATTTGCGCTTGCGCGGCGGCTACGGCGTCAGCCTGGTGGCGATAAGCCGTGCCGGCCGGCGCACGACGACGCGGCTCGCGCATACGCCCTTCACCACTGGCGATGTGATCGCGCTGCAGGGTCCTGCCGACGGCATGAACGAGACCCTCGCCAGCCTCGGCTGCCTGCCGCTCGCCGAGCGCAATCTTCAGCTCGGCCGGTCGCGCAAGCTGGTCGTGACGTCGCTGATCCTGCTCGGCTGCGTCGCCGCTTCCGCGACCGAAATCATGCCGCCCGAGCTCGCTTTCACCGCGGGCGCGGTACTCTGCGTGTTGTGCGGAATCTTGAGCCTGCGCGAGGCCTATAACGCAATCGACTGGCCAATTCTCATTCTACTCGGCTCGCTCATCCCCGTGGGCGAGGCGATCCGCAGCACCGGCACCACCGATCTCATTGCCGGCTGGATCAGCCATGCCTCGGCCACGCTGCCGATTCCGGCGACGCTCGCCATGCTGCTCGTCATCACCATGCTCTTGACGCCACTCGTCCATCATGCGGCGGCGGTCATCGTCATGGGCCCCGTCGCAATCGCGATCGCCAAGCAGCTCGGCATCAACGGCGATCCGCTGCTGATCGCAGTCGCGGTCGGCGCGTCTTGCGATTTCCTCTCGCCGATCGGTCATCAATGCAACACGCTCGTGATGGGACCTGGTGGCTATCGCTTCGGCGATTATTGGCATCTCGGCCTGCCGCTCTCGATCCTCGTCGTGCTGCTCGGCACGCCGCTGATCCTTGCCGTATGGCCGCTGCATTGAGCGCGCGCGAATTCGATACCGACATCCCGGCGCGGCTCGATCGTCTGCCGTGGAGCCGCTTTCATTGGCTGATCGTCGTCGCGCTCGGCATCACTTGGATTCTCGATGGCCTCGAGGTGACGCTGGTCGGCTCGCTCTCGGGCGCGATCACGGGCGACAAGCAGGTCGGCATCAGCGAAGCGCAAATCGGTTTCGCCGCCAGCGTCTATCTTTCCGGCGCGATCGCCGGCGCGCTCGGCTTCGGCCATTTGACCGACCGCCTCGGGCGCAAGAAGCTCTTCCTCATTACCGTCGCCGTCTACGCCGTTGCAACCATGGCGACGGCGCTCTCCTGGGATTTCGCCTCCTTCGCGCTGTTCCGCTTCGCCACCGGCCTCGGTATCGGCGGCGAATATGCGGCGATCAATTCGGCGATCGACGAGCTCATCCCGGCGCGCTGCCGCGGCTGGACCGATCTCGCGATCAACGGCACGTTCTGGATTGGCGCTGCGCTCGGCGCCGGCGCCTCGCTGGTCGTGCTCGACCCGAATGTCGTGCCGCCGGAAATCGGCTGGCGCGCCGCCTTCGCCATCGGCGGCGTGCTGGGTTTCGCGATCATGCTGCTCAGACGGCACGTGCCGGAAAGCCCGCGCTGGTTGATGGTGCATGGCCGGGTCGAGGAAGCCGAAATCGTGGTCGCGGAGATCGAGCAACGCGTCGGCCAGCCGGTAAGCGAGCCCGCGCCACGCATCCGCCTCAAGACCGGCGAGCCGCTCAGCCTCTGGAGCGTCGCCCGTTCCATCGCAAAGCTTTATCCGAAGCGGCTGCTCCTTGGTCTTGTCCTAATGGCGTCGCAGGCTTTCTTCTACAACGCGATCTTCTTCACCTATGCGCTGGTGCTGGCGAAATTCTACGACGTCCCGTCAGGGCGCGTCGGCCTCTACATGTTCGCCTTTGCGATCGGCAATTTCTTCGGGCCGCTGCTCCTGGGCAGGTTCTTCGATACGGTCGGCCGCCGCCGCATGATCACGCTCACCTACGGGCTCGCCGGCATCCTGATGGCGCTGACCGCGGTTCTCTTCGCGCAAGGCCTGCTCGACGCAGCGCAACAAACCCTTGCCTGGACCGCGATCTTCTTCATCGCCTCGGCCGCCGCGAGCGCTGCCTATCTCACTGTCGGCGAGAGTTTCCCGTTGGAAGCACGCGCCATCGTGATCGCGCTGTTCTATGCGGCCGGCACGGCGATCGGCGGCGTCGCGGCGCCGACGATCTTCGGCGCGCTGATCGCCACCGGCTCGCGCGGCGCGCTGATGTGGGGCTATCTCGGCGGCGCCGCGCTGATGATCGTCGCGGCGGCCACCGAGGCTTGGATCGGCGTCGCGGCCGAGCGCCAATCGCTGGAGAGCGTGGCCCGGCCGCTTACGGCCGCGGACTAATCACCACGACCACGCGAGCGCCGCGGTGCCGATCACATCCGGCGCGCGCTGACCGACGAACTCGTCGGTGCGGCGCACGGCGCTGAAATCGGCGCGCAGACGATCCGACCAGTAAAGCGACACCCCGGCCTGCAGATCGGCAACGAAGGTTTTGTGCTCGACATGGGCGCTGGTCCGGAAGCTATTACCGTCGAGGAAAACATTGCGCGCGACGGCGCGGCCGCCGGCACCGGCGAAGATATACCAGCCGATATCGTCGCCGAGATGGGCACCGTTGAAATAATCCGTGCCCGAGATCGACGGCCGGACGCGGACCGGCCCGTAATCGGTTTCGAGATGATGACCGATGCGGAGCTGCGCACCGGCTTGAACATAGTCGAAGACATTGCCGACGGTCGCGCCGACCTGCGGCACGACATCGATACCGTCTTCGACGCCATCGGTCGTCCAATTCAAAAACGGAACGCCGAAACGCCAGAGCCTGTCATAGGCGAGTACCCCACCGGGCTCGTTTTGCAGTTGATTGCTCCAGCCTTCGGCTTGGTGGACGGCGATGAGCTGGTGGAAATCATTCTGTACCTGACGGCCGAACGCGCCGGGGCCGATGACACCGGCCTCGATCTCAAAGTTCTCGAGCTGGTAACCGTCTGTTTCCTGCAACAGGCTGGGGCCGACATAGAGCCAGCCGGCATACGGCCGGTCGCGCGGATCGGGCGGCTTTATGTCGATGTTCTTCGGCGTGAAGATGCTTTGCCCGACGAACCAGGAGACGCGCCGCTGCGCTTGCGCGCCATTGGCAAAGACCAACGGTATATTACCGACAAAATTGAAAACGCCATCGGTCCAGCCGCCGGGCGCCAGCACCGGACTCAAAAACGACAGCCGCAAACCTTGGGTGTAGTGCTTATCGCTGTTGAAATAGAGGGAGTCGTTTTCCTCGAGCAAGGTCGTGCGCCAGTCACCAAAAGCCGGCGACGGTCCAGGATCGGCACCCGTCTGCGCGATCGCAGGAGCATGAAGCAAAAAATTGGCGCTCAGCGCGAGAACGCCAAGGCCGGCACGGCAGAGGCTTTGATGTCTTGTCATGATAGCGCGTGACGATCACGGGCGATTATGGCGGTATTATGTCGCGAATAGTGCTTCTTCCTGGTTAGGAGATCGCTCATGAAAGCTCTTGTGAACACGCCGAAAGGCCTTGCTCCCGTCGAATTGCGCGAGGTTGCGGAGCCGAGCCCGGCACCGCATGAGGCGCTGATCGCAGTGCACGCCTTCTCGCTCAATCGCGGGGAATTGACTTTGATGCGCATCCGGCCCGAGGGCTGGCAGCCGGGTCAGGATGTCAGTGGCGTCGTATTGAAAGCCGCCGCCGACGGCAACGGTCCGCAGGAAGGCACGCGCGTCGTCGGCATCGTGGATTGGCATGGCTGGGCCGAGCGCGCGGCAATCTCGACGCACCGCCTCGCCGCCTTGCCCGACAAGGTGAGCTTCGGCGCAGCGGCGGCGTTGCCGGTCGCGGGGCTCACCGCATTGCGCACCTTACGTCACGGCGCGCCGCTCTTAGGCCGCCGCGTGCTGATCACCGGCGCGGCGGGCGGCGTCGGCAATCTCGCGGTGCAACTCGCCGCGCGTTCAGGCGCCGAGGTGACCGCGATCGCGCGGGGCACACGTGGCCAGCCGCTCTCGAAGCTCGGCGCGCGCCATATCGTCGACGACATCAGACAGGCGCAGGGCAAGTTCTGGCTGATCCTCGAATCCGCTGGTGGCGCCTCGCTCAAAGCCGCGCTCGGCCTGCTCGAGCCGAAAGGCACCGTCGTGATCTTCGGCAATTCTTCGGGTGAAGAGACAAGCCTGAGCTTCCGCGATTTTGGGCCCGCGAATAATGCGCGCATCCAGAGTTTCCACTCTTTCGCCTCCGGACCGGAGGAAGCTTTCGGTCCGGACCTCGCGCTGCTTGCCGGCCTCATCGCCGAGGACGCGCTCAAGCCGGAGATCGAAGAACATAGTTGGCGGGATTTCGCGAGCGTCGCCAAGGCGCTTGGCGAGCGCCGCGTCCAAGGCAAAGCGGTCTTTCGCGTCGACTGAACCGCTGGCTGATTTTGCGACAACGGCAGTGCAAGCCCGCTTGTCGGGTCGGGCGATGAGTTACATCGCCACCCAAAATGAGCCCCGCCTGAGCGAAGCTCGGCGGGGTTCACTTATTCGGTGCGTGATCGCCTAGGCGGCCGCATCCACCGGAGGCTGTTGCTCCGTCGCACGCTGCACGGGCTGGATCGCGAGCGCGACCACGTCCGCCGAAGTTTGCGCCGCATATCGTGTCGCCGACATCGCCTCGCGCGAGACGGCAAGCGCCTGATCCGCGAAAGCATGCAGATCGGAATCCAACCGTTTCATGCTGTCCTCGAACCAGCCTCGCTGGATCGACGCAGCCTCTTTGAAATCGTTGCAACTCGCGAGCCGCTCGAGCGTCTCGAGCGTTGCCGTCGCGGCGGCGCTCCGCCGCTCGAGCCAACCCGTCGCGACCGGCTGACTCGCTTGCAGTATCCCGGCTTGGGCGCGCAGCCACGCCTCGACCGGCCAACTGAACATGCGTGCGACCGATCCGTCGAAGAAGGGCAAGCGCGACGCTGCTTCCACTGCACTCTCCACCCTTTCATCCATGCCGATTTTCTGTCCTCGCGCCATGATTCGTAGGCCTCCTCATTTCCTGCCACGGAGTCAATGAAGCAAAGTTGCGTCGAATATTTGACGAGGCTTGAACCTTATCGCCGTATTGTGACGGAAGTTAGGCTAGAGCCGTAGCTGACGAAGATTTCATGTTCGCGATGGCGCGGACGAAAGCGCTTCGACCAAAGCGTTGACCAGCGGCTTTAGGTGGAAACTCGTTGCCGGCATCACCGCAACGTCGAAGCCTCGCTTTTTCAATGCGCTTGCGGCGACGGGTCCCACGGCGGCAAGGCGAATGCGCGCAAGTCCCTGACTCAATTCCGCTTCGAGCCCACGCTGCCGGGCGACCTCTTCGAGACGCTCGATCTGCGGCGTGCTGGTAAAAGCGATCGCATCGAATTTTCCCGCTGCCATGTCGCGGATCATGGTATCGACAAACTGACTCTCGGCATCGGATGCGTAACGGTATGGCACGATCGGATCGGGCTTGGCGCCCGCCGCTTGGAGAAAATCGAGCAGCAAAGAATTGGGATTGCCGGGATAAAGCTGCACGCCGATGGTGCGACCGGCGAGCGGCTCGCGCTGCAACGTTGCGATCACCCCTTCCGTCGTCGGCGTCTCGGCCGCCATTCCCGGCGTGAGCCCCAATTCGCGCAGCACGCGCGCTGGCTTCGGCCCGCGCGTGACCGTGCGCAGCTGTTTCAGTGCCGCGACAGCTTTCTCTTCGATGCCGGCGCGCCCAGCGACGGCCAAAAGCCGGCGCAGCCCTTCACCGGTCAGCAGGACGAGATCGTCGAACGCACCGGCGACGAGGCGTTGCAGCCAAGCCTCCACCGGCACCGAATCCTCGACATCGCGGATCGTCACCAGCGGGCAGCGCACCGCTTCAGCGCCGCGCTCGTCCAGCATGCGCGCGAAAAGATCGAGCTCACGGCTTTCGGGCACCAGGATGCGGCGACCGGCGAGCGGTTTTTCCGGTATTGGCTTCGCTTCCATGGCCGGATTCTATCACGCTATCATCGGAGCGATGAGCCTCACCGTCCGCCCCCTTGAAGAAGCCGATGTCGACGCCGCGGACAAGGTCCGCCGCCTGGCTTTCGGCACCTATTTCGGCATCCCCGACCCGCTCAGCTTTTCCGGCACGGCATGTCTTATCGAAACGCGCCGCCACGCCTGGCCGGACGGTGCGCTGGTCGCCGAGAAGGATGGCGCCATCGCCGGCATCGCTATCTCGAGCCGCTGGGGAACCCTCGGCCTATTCGGTCCGCTCGCGGTGCATCCCGAGCATTGGCGCGGCGGCGTCGCGCACGCCCTGCTTGATGCGTCGATACCGATCTACGACCGCTGGCAGTGCCGCGCCTCGGCGCTGTTTACCTTCCCGTCGAGCCTCACGCATATCGGGCTTTATCAACGCTACGGCTTCTGGCCGCGCAGCCTCACCGCGATCATGAACCGGCCGGTGACGGCGCCGAGCCCCGTGTCGCAAGCGTGCTCGCTGACCGCGATGGGCGCCGCCGAGCAGCAGGACGCGATCGCGCAATGCGGCGCGCTGACCGATCGGCTCTATGCCGGAATGGATCTGCGCGACGAGATCGCGACGGTGGTCGCGCACCCGACCAGCGATGCGATCGTCCTTATCGAGGGCTCAGCGGTTGCCGGTTTCCTGATCTGTCACTTCGGGTCCCACAGCGAAGCCGATACCGGCGTCGCCTACGCGAAATTCGCCGCGGCGCGGCCTGGGCCCAACGCGGCGCGCGATTTCCAGCGCCTTATCGACGCGGCAAATGATTTCGCGCATCGCAGCGGCGCCACCAGAATCAACGCCGGCGTCAATATGGGCGCGATGGAGGCTTATCGCCTCATGATCGCCGCCGGTTTCCGCTCCGCTCTGCAAGGTATCGCGATGCACCGGCCGTGGACCGATCTCTACGACCAGCCAGACATTTTCGCGCTCGAAGATTGGCGCTAGCCGCGCGCGGCTTCTTCAAGCGCGGCGATATCGAATTTTCCCATCTTCATCATCGTCTCCATGACGCGCTTACCCTTGGCGCGATCGGGATCGTTGATGAGTTCGAGCAGTCGCTTCGGCGTGATCTGCCAGGTCATGCCCCAGCGATCGGTCAGCCAGCCGCAGGCGATTCCCTTGCCGCCCGCGGTCAGCGCTTCCCACAAGCGATCGACCTCTGCCTGCGTATCGCACTCGACCATGATCGAGAAATTGCGACTCTGCGGATCGAACGGTCCTGCCTCGATCGCGCGATAACGCTGATCACCGAGGGTGAAGGCAGCGATCTTTACGCTGCCTGCCGGACCGCTCGGCGTGTCGGCCGGCGTGGTCGACAGGAAATCGAGCGACGAGCCGGGGATCAGCGAGACGTAGAAGC
>DASXCX010000329.1:0-3097 GCA_036490955.1 Allostellaceae bacterium
CTCCCATCTGAGCTATGACCGCAAAGAGGCCGCCGCAGGCGCTTAAGCCGCGTATTCTAGCGCCAAAACCAATGATCGGCGAGCCCAAACCCGGCCAAAATCGCCGGAGCGGGCCAGGGGAGGCATGAAACCGCCATCGAACCGCCGGACCGCCCGGAAAATCGTGCGAAAATGAGCGAAACCCGTCCAAGCCCGGCCGAGCTTTATCGCCGTGCCGAGGCTTTGATCCCTGCCCTCGCCGGACGCGCCGCGCATTGCGAGGCGCTGCGCCATTGCCCGCCCGAGACGATCGACGATCTTGAGCAGGCGGGTCTGCTGCAAATTTGCCGCCCGGCGCGCTATGGCGGCTACGAATACGCCTGGGACGTGTTGAGCGAGGTCAATCGCATCCTCGCGCGCGGCTGCGGCTCGCAGGCCTGGGTGGCGAACGTCCTCAACGACCATACCCAGCTCGTCGGCGCCTTTTCTCTTGAAGCTCAAGAGGAGGTTTGGGGGAACAATCCCGCGACCCGCATTGCCGCCAGCGTCGCGCCCTCGGGCCGCGCCAGGCGCGCGCCTGGCGGCGCCAAGCTCGCGGGCAAATTTGGCTTCGCCAGCGGCATCGATTACGCGGCGTGGCTGATCTGCGGCGCGTTCCTCGAAGAAGAGGGAAAGCCGCCGGCGTGGTGGGACTTCCTCGTGCCGAAAGCCTCGGTGCAAGTCGTCGACGATTGGCATGTCGTGGGGCTCGCCGGCACCGGCAGCAAGAGCTTCGTCGTCGAGGATGTGCTGATCCCGCCGCATCGCTTTCAGGATCACATCCATAGCGACGACGGCACCGGCCCGGGCACGGCGTTCAATCGCGCTTCGGTGTTCCGCACGCCGCGCGCCTCGGTCGCGGCGCTCGGCTTCACCGCGCTCGCGGTCGGCATCGCCGAAACGTTTCTCGCGGCCTATCTCGCCCATACGCGCGCGCGCAACAGCCGCGGCCTTGCGGTCGCCGAATTCGGCAGCACGCAGATGGGACTCGCCAAGGCGACCGGCCAGATCGAAGGCGCCGCCGCGCATATGACCGCCGCGCTGCGCCACTGGGTCGATCGCATGGACGCGGGGCGCACGCTCGACGCGCATGAGAAGCTCAAGGCGCGTTTCGAAGCCGCTTTCATCGCCCGGCAATGTCTCGATGCCGTCCAGGCGCTGTTCGCCGCCTCGGGCGGGCACGCCATCTTCAATAACAACCCGCTGCAGCGGCAACTCCGCGATCTTATCGCGGTGTGCACGCATCGCGGGCTTTATCTCGATGAATCGGGTCTCAATTACGGCAGGAGCGCGCTGAACCTCGGCCGCTTCTGACGACGCTGCAAAACGGTATTGGCGGGGGAACAGGGAGACGATGATGAAGAAACTACGCGCGCTATCCGGCGCGTTGGCGCTCGCCGCGCTGCCGATGTTCTCATCGCCTGCGCCGGCCGAAGAGCCGACCAAGCTCGCGCTCGGCTACGGCCTCACCTCGGATTATCTCCCGGCCTACATCGCCAAGGACAACGGCATCTTCGCCCAGCACGGGCTCGATGTGGAGATGAAGGCGGTGACTTCGAGCTCGCTGGCGCCGCCCGCGCTGGTCAGCAACAGCCTGCAGATTTCGCAGGCGACGCCGCCCAATCTGCTGCTCGCCAATGACGGCGGCATGGACCTCGTCTCGGTCGCCGGCGTCGGCCGTCTCACCGCGGCGCATCCGCATACCAGCCTCGTCACCCATCCGGGCTTTACGATCGGCAAGCCGCAGGATCTTATCGGCAAGAAGATCGCGGTCCCCGGCATCAACAGCGCGATGGACCTCGTTTTGCGCAAATGGCTGCTCGATGGCCACGTGAAGCTCAACGAGGTGACGATCACCGAAGCGCCGTTCCAGCAGATGGGCGACCTGCTCAAATCCGGCCAGCTCGATGCCGCCTTCCAGTTCGAGCCGCTGCTGTCGCGCATCCTCGCCGCGGGATCGGCGATGAAATCGCTCGACATCATGTCCTCGACCAATCCCGACGTGCTGGGCGCGATCTATGCCTCGACGCGCGAATGGGCGAACGCGCATCGCGGCGCCATCGCCGCTTTCAATCAATCGCTGGCCGAAGGCATCGCGTTCGAGAAAGAGCATCCCGACGAAGCGCACAAGATCGAGGCGAAATATATCGGCTATGCGACAACCGGCCTGCCCGACGCGCAGCTCGACGTCAGCCCGGCGGACTTCAAATTCTGGGCCGATGTCTGCGACGAGGTCGGCGTGCTGCATCGCCCGGTCGACGCGGCCACCTTGATCTTCAAATAGGAAACGATATGCGCAAAGCGATTGGCGTTCTCGCCGGGTGTGTTATGGCCGTCGGCATCGGCACGGCGGGCGCGGCCGAGATGACGAAGATGGCGGTCAGCTATTCGGCGACCGCGGATTTCGCGCCCGCCTTCATCGCCAAGGACGCCGGGATTTTCGAGAAGCACGGGCTCGACGTCACGCTGACCAATCTCGCGACCACGTCTCTGGGTCCGCCCGCCTTACTGGCGGGCAGCCTACAGGTGGCATCGAGCTCGCCGCCGCTTCTGCTGCTCGCCAATGACGGCGGCATGGATTTGGTCGCCGTCGCCGGCGTCGCGGCGATGGACGAGAAGCATCCGCGCTCCAGCCTTATCACGCGCACCGGCTTCACCGCGACCAAGGCGCAGGATTTCATCGGCAAGAAGATCGCGCGGCCCGGCATCAACAGCGCGATCGATCTCGTCTTGAAAAAATGGCTGCTCGACCGCGGCGTCGCCCTCAATCAGGTGACCTTGGTCGAGACGCCCTTCACGCAGATGGGCGATCTCTTGAAAGCCGGGCAGATCGACGCCGCTTTCGAGCTCGAGCCGCTCCGGACGCGCATCATCGAGAGCGGCGCGGCGCAAAAATCGGTCGATATCTTCTCCGAGACCAAGCCGAACATCCTCGCCTCGATGTATGCATCGAGCCGCTCCTGGGCGGAATCGCATCGCGATGCGCTGAAGGCGTTCCGCGCGTCGCTGGAAGACGCGATCGTCTTCCTGCACGACCGCGGCGACGAGGCAAAAGCCATCCAGACGAAATATGTCGGCG
>DASXCX010000330.1:0-4596 GCA_036490955.1 Allostellaceae bacterium
CGAATACGCCTTCGACTTCCTCCGACCGGCGTCGCCCCAGGCGGCGCCGGTTCCGTTTTCGGCCGTGCGCGCCGCCTCGATTCCGGTCTCGACCTATCGCCTTCCCGTCCGCATCGGCCATGCTAGAATCTTCGCCGAAAAATCGGAGGGAGCGCGCCATGCCAGAAACCGAACGCCTATTTCGCCCGCGCGAGCGGCGGCCCGGCAACGCGCTGAAGCCCTTTCCCCTCCCTGAAGTTCTCCAAAAAATGCTCGATCGCGGCAACGCCGAGATGGCACAGCCGATGCGCGGTGTCACCACCAATGGCGAACCGACCCACGGCCTGTTCCCGATCCAGAAAACCGGCATTCCGCTGAACGGCGTCTACGAGGCGGCGCAGCTTTTCCTCAAGACCCTTACGCCCGAGCAGCGCCAGACGGCGAGCTTCGATCTCGATACCGGCCCGTGGCGCGCATGGCACAACATGCACATCTTCATGTGCCGGCACGGAGCCTCGCTGAACGAGATGACCGAAATCCAGCGCGACGCCGCGCTCGGCATGGTACGCGCCAGCATGAGCGCCGCCGGCTATCAGGTCGCGCGCGATGTGATGAAGCTCAACGAGCATATTTGCGAGGTTACCAACCGCCCCGGCGAATATGGCGAGTGGTTCTACTGGATGAGCATCATGGGCACGCCGTCGCCCGACCAGCCTTGGGGCTGGCAACTCGACGGCCACCATTTGATCGTCAATTGCTTCGTCATCGACGATCAGATCGTACTGACGCCGAATTTCATGGGCTCGGAGCCGGTCGAGGCGAAGTTCGGCAAGTACAAAGGCACGCGCGTTTTTGCACAAGAGGAAGCCGACGGATACGCGCTGATGAGCGGCCTCAGTGCCGAGCAGCGGGCGCAGGCGACAATCGGCAAGAAGCTGCCTTTCGACGTCTTCGGCACCGCCTTCAACGACAACATCGTGATCCCCGATCAGGGGTTGCGTTACGGCGACATGACGCCGGAGCAGCGCGAGAAGCTCTTGGAGCTCATCGCCATCTACACCAACCGTGTTCGACCGGGCCATGCCGAGATCCGCTTCGCCGAGGTGAGGCAGCATATCGACCAAACCCGCTTCGCTTGGATCGGCGAGGTCAACGACGTCGATCCGTTCTACTATCGCATCTTCAATCCGGTGATCCTGATCGAGTTCGACCACCAGATCGGCATCGCCTATGACAACGACGATCCGACCCGCAACCACATCCACACGCTGGTGCGCACGCCGAACGGCAACGACTACGGCAAAGATTTGTTGCGGCAACACTATCAACAATTCGATCATGCGAATCCGAACTCGCCGCACCGTCTCGGCAAGATCTGAACTCACATCAACCAGGCACAAAGCATCGGGAGACATTCATGGATGAGCTGGATCGGGCGAGGCACGACCTTGTCATCGCCAACCGCATTCTCGCACGCGAGGATGTCGTCGACGCCTATGGCCATGTCAGCATGCGGCATCCAAAGGACCCGAGCCGCTATCTGTTATCGCGCTCGCGCAGCCCCGAGTTGGTCGGCCCCGAGGACATTTTCGAATTCACCCTCGACGGCAAGGTGATCGGGGGCGACGGCCGCCCGCCTTATCTCGAGCGCTTCATCCACGGCGCCATCTTCGAGGCGCGCCCCGAAGTGATGGCCGTGGTCCACAGCCATGCGGAGGACATGCTACCTTTCGGCCTCACCGACGCGACGCTGAAGCCGGTCATTCATTCGGGCAGCGTCATCGGCAACGAGGTCCGCACCTGGGACATCGCGGACAAATTCGGCACCGAGACCAATCTCCTCGTCGTCAACATGGAGCAAGGCCGCGACCTTGCGAAAAGGCTCGCCGACGGCCGCGTCGTGCTGATGCGCGGCCACGGCTTCGCGGCGGCCGGTCGCTCGCTGATGGATGTGACGCGCATCGGCGTTTACGCGCCGAAGAACGCGCGCGTGCAGATGGCGGCGATGCGCGTCGGCAATCCGAAGCCGATGTATGCTGGCGAGATAGCCGCGCGCACCGATCTCTTCAATCCCGATACGGCCGAGATGTGGCGCGCTTGGGAATATTGGGCCCGACGCGCCGGCGTCGCGGAATTGCTTGGCGACCCGCCGGAAGCCGCGCGCGGAAAGAAGGGCTGATAAACCCGACGCGCGACGAGTCCTGAAATGAAAAGGGGCCGCACACAAGGCGCGGCCCAAGTTCAGGGAGGAAAAGCCCGAAGGACTTACAGCGCACGGCGTGAGCCGACGCGCTGCGCGACCAATCTAGGGATCGGTGCGTGAAGAATCGGTTAACGTTCGCGACGGGCGGGCGATCGGGGTTAAGGGCCGGCCCCGAAATCTTAACTAACCGTCGGCCTTAGCGATCACGTCGAAATAGCCGTTGACCGAGGCGAGCAGCGCGCCCGCCACCATCTGCCGGTAATTCCCGTTGCGCAAATCGCGCTCTTCGTCGGCATTGGAGAGACAGCCGGTCTCCACCAGCGCCGAAGGAATATCCGGCGCTTTCAGCACAACGAAGGCCGCCGAGCGGTGCGTGTGATTGAGGAGGCGCACGTGATGACCGAGCTCGTCGACGAGCTTTTGCGCGAGCTGCACCGAGAGATTGTTGGTTTGGCGCCGCGCGAGATCGAAGAGGATTTCGTTTACCTGCGGATCGGCGGTGTATTTGACGCCGGCGACGAGATCGGATTTGTTCTCGCGCTCCGCGACCATCGCTGCTTCCTTGTCGGAAGCCTTGTCCGATAAAGTGAAAACCGAAGCGCCGCGCTCGCTGCGCTCGGGCAGCGCATCGGCATGCACCGAGACGAAGAGATCGGCGTTGATGGACCGCGCGCGGGCGACGCGATCTTCCAGCGTGACGAAATCGTCGCTGCGGCGGCTCATCGACACTTTGAAGCGCTTGCTAGCATCAAGCCCACGGGCGAGCCGCAACGCCGTGTCGAGCACCACATCCTTCTCATACGTGCCGGTGCGGCCGATACAGCCGGGATCAACGCCGCCATGGCCCGCATCGACCACAACGGTGTAGAGTTTGTGCGGCATCTTGCGCTGGGCCGGACGTGCCGGAGAGCGCCCGACGGCAGCTGGAACCCCGTCGAGAACGCGTTGAACCGAATCGTCGAGCGCCCAGGCAGAATGGAAAGGGGCGAGGCCCGCCACCGTCGCACTCAACGCTTGGAGGAATTTTCGACGTCCAACGCTATTCATAGTATGCCCTGGCCTCAAAGCCGCATTATGCCAACGCGGTTAAAGCGCTCGGGTACTAAAGCTAAGTGAACCCTGAACGTTTGTCTATATCTATATGTGATTCCTTATAGATTGGGCAACGCTTAAGTCATCGCTCTCGGCATTCACGTCGACAACGATCCGGCCGCGGATTTCGCCCTTCAAGATACGCGGCGCGAGCGCCGGCAATTCGCCCAGCCGCACAAGTTCGGTCATGGCTTCGAGCTTTGCCAAAGGCAGATCGACAGCCAGCCGTTTCCATGCATCCTGGCGCCGCGGCACGGGGCAGCGCACGGAGTCGATGCCGAGCAAATTGACGCCGCGCAGCAGGAACGGAATGACCGTGGTCGCGAGCTCATTGCCGCCGGCAAGGCCACAACTCGCGACCGACATGCCGTATTTGAGCTGCGTCAGGACACAGGCGAGCGTCGGCCCGCCGACCGCGTCGATGCAGCCGGCCCAACGTTCGCTGTCGAGCGGCCGTTTCGGTTGCGCGATCTCGGCGCGATCGATGATCGTCTTGGCGCCAAGGCCTTTAAGATAATCGCCATTCGCGGCCCGTCCGGTCGAGGCAGCGACGGCGTATCCCCAAGACGCAAGGATCGCGACCGCGACGCTGCCGACGCCGCCCGACGCACCGGTCACCAGGACCTCGCCGGATTCCGGCTTGAGGCCATGGTCCTCGAGCGCGCGCGCCGCCAACATGGCGGTGAACCCCGCTGTGCCGATCGTCATCGCCTGTTTTAACGAAAGGCCGTGCGGCAACTTCACGAGCTCGCTCGCTTTGACGCGCGCCTTTTGCGCATAGCCGCCCCAGCGCTGCTCGCCGACGCCCCAACCGGTGAGCACGACCTGATCGCCTTTCTTGAAATCGGGCGACGATGATTCGGCGACCGTGCCGGAGAAATCGATGCCCGGCACATGCGGATAATTCCGCACCAAGCGGCCGAGCCCGTTCAGCACCATGCCGTCCTTGTAATTGAGCGTCGAATAAGCGACATCGACCGTCACATCGCCCGGCGGCAGCGCGCTTTCCTCCAGTGTCGTGATTTTCGACGAGACTTTTCCGCCGCTCTCTTCGATCAGCAAGCCCCTGAACGCCATTCAGCGCAGCCTTTCCAAGATGCTGACGTAATTCGCGACCGCGGCGCCACCCATATTGAAGACCGCCGCGATCTCCGGATCCTTCACCTGAATGCCGCCGGCGGTTCCGGTCAATTGCATCGCCTGCAGCACATGCATCGAGACGCCGGTCGCGCCGATCGGATGGCCCTTCGATTTGAGGCCGCCCGACGCGTTGACCGGCAGCGCGCCGTCTTTCGCCACCTTGCCGGAGACGATGGCGCGCG
>DASXCX010000331.1:0-8119 GCA_036490955.1 Allostellaceae bacterium
ACGCATCAAGGAGAGAGGGCAATGAAGAAGTATTTTCTCGCGTCGGCGTTGTGTCTCGCTCTGATGAATGCGGCGGTCGCCGATGAAGCCGCGCCGGTCAAACTCGGCCTAACCAAGCTCGGCGCGACGACAAGTGCCTGGATCGCCGCGCAGAACGGCATTTTCAAGAAACACGGCCTCGATCTCCAGACGGTCGAAATTCCTGGCACGGCTCAGAGTACGTTGTTGCTGAAGGGCAAGGCCCTCGACATCGTTTTGCAAATTCCCGGGACCGCCATGGTCGCCAACGAACAGGGCTTCGACATGGTTCTCATCGCGCAGAACGAAACCGCGGGGACGACGCCGCCGGTCTCGAACGCGCTGATGGTGCCGACCAATTCGCCCATTCACGCGGTGCAGGATTTGCGCGGCAAGCGCATCGCGTTTTCGGCGCCGCGCGGTCAGGGCTTTGCGGCCTTCAAGGATACGCTTCAGCGCGCCGGACTGACGATCGATGCGGTCCAGCTGGTTGAGGCACCTTTCTCCTCGGCGGGCGATCTGCTGCGCACCGGCCAAGTCGAGGCGGCGGCGACGCTCGACCCTTATACGACCCAACTCGTCAAGGGCGGATCCGGCCATCCGATCTCCTGGTACATGATCGAGACCATCCCGGATCAGCCGGTCGGTTCGTGGTGGGCGCTGCGTTCCTGGGTACAGACGCATCAGAAAGAGGCGGCGGCCTTCAAGGATTCTTTGGCCGAGGCCCAGGATTATCTCAATGCCGATCATGAGCGGGCGCGCAAAGCCGTCGCCGCCTATTCAGGTCTCGATCCGGCTCTCGTCGAGGACATGCCACCGATCAGCTGGAAGTCCGCCATCGACCCGAAGGCCTGGCAAGCGGTCGCCGACATGATGTATCGGCAGGGCGAGCTGTCGCAAAAACACGACGTCTCCGAATACCTGCCGAAATAGCCTAAGACCGATAGCCGAAGTCCGGCCGCGCCCGGCACCCGCGAGCGGGCGATGATCAAAATGTTATTTTGATATCGTCCTTCGCGGGAACGACGACCACGAGAATGCGGACTAGAAGCGCAATTGCCGCACCTGCATCACGTTGGGCAGGGCGCAGACATGCGCCAGCACGGCTTCGTCGAGCGCCTGGTCGACTTGGACGAGGCAGATCGCATCCTCGCCCGCAGCCTTGCGGCCCAAATGGAAGGTCGCGATGTTGATGCCCGCCTCGCTCAGCGTGCGACCGAGATTGCCGATGAAGCCCGGCTTGTCCTGGTTGCGCACGAACAGCATGGTCGGGCCGAGCTCGGCTTCGAGCGCGATGTCCTCGATCGCGACGATGCGCGGCTTGTCGCCGCCGAAGAGGGTGCCGGCGACGCTGCGCTGCTTGTTGGCCGAGGTTACCGTCACCTTGATGAGGGTCTGGTAATCGGTCGTATCGGTCGACCGCGTCTCTTCGATCTTGATGTTGCGATCTTTGCAGAGCGCCGGTGCGTTGACGAGGTTGACGGTGTCGAGCTGCGGCCGCAGCAGCGCCGCGAGGATGGTCTGGGTCAGCGGCTTCACATTGAGCTCACCCGCATGCCCGGCATATTCGATAGCGACGCTGGAAAGGCCGACATCGGTGATCTGGCCGGCGAAGCTGCCGAGCTCTTCGGCGAGCTTCAGGTAAGGCTTCAACCGCGCCGCGTCCTCAGCCGAGAGCGATGGCATGTTGAGCGCGTTCACGACGGCGCCGGTCATCAGGTAATCCGCCATCTGCTCGGCGATCTGCAGCGCTACATTCTCTTGCGCCTCGTTGGTCGAGGCGCCGAGATGCGGCGTCGCGATCAGACGCGGATTGCCGAAAAGGATGTTCTCTTTCGCCGGCTCGACCGGAAACACGTCGATCGCCGCACCGGCGACCTTGCCGGAATCGAGCGCTGCTTTCAGCGCCTCTTCGACGACGAGCCCGCCGCGCGCGCAATTGATGATCCGCACGCCATCCTTCATCTTCGCGATCGCCTTCGCGTCGATGATGCTCTTCGTTTGGTCGGTCAAGGGCGTATGTAGGGTGATGAAATCGGCGCGCGCGAAAAGATCCTCGAGCTCGACTTTCTCGACGCCGAGATCGACGGCGCGTTCCGCCGTGAGGAACGGATCGAACGCCACGACCTTCATCTTCAGGCCGAGGGCGCGATCGGCGACGATCGAGCCGATATTGCCGCAGCCGATGACGCCGAGCGTCTTCGCCGTGAGCTCGATCCCCATGAAGCGCGACTTTTCCCATTTGCCGGCCTGGGTCGAGCGATCGGCCGCCGGCAGTTCGCGCGCCAGCGCCATCATCAGGGCGATCGCGTGCTCGGCGGTGGTGATCGAGTTGCCGTAAGGCGTGTTCATCACCACGACGCCGCGCGATGTCGCGGCGGGAATGTCGACGTTGTCGACGCCGATACCGGCGCGACCGACGACTTTCAGATTGGTCGCAGCTTCAAGAACGGCTTTCGTCACCTTGGTCGCCGAGCGAATGGCGAGACCGTCGAATTTGCCGATCTCCGCTTTCAATTGATCGGGCGTCAGCGATGTGTTGAACGTCACCTCGACGCCGCGCTCCTTGAAAATTTCGACCGCGCGCGGGCTCAACTCGTCAGAAATCAAGACTCTCGGCATAGGAGAGACTCCTCGTCCGTAAAGGCGTTAAGTAAAAGAGTTAAGCCGCGGCGGCGGCTTGGTTGGCTTCGGCGAAAGCCCAGTCCAGCCAGGGGAGCAACGCTTCGACGTCGCTACGCTCGATCGTCGCGCCGCACCAGATCCTGAGGCCTGGCACCGCATCGCGATGGCCCGCGATGTCGTAAGCGACACCTTCGGCATCCAAGAGCGATTCGATCTTCTTGACCGCGGCCCATTGCTGTTCGGCGGGCAGCTTGTCGAAACCGTCGGCGACGATCTTCAAGCACACCGACGTGCAGGAGCGCACCTTCGGATCTTCGACCAGGAAATCGACCCACGGTGTTTTTTCCACCCAGGCCGCGATCGCCGCGAGATTGCTCTCGCAACGTGCTTTGAGGTGCGACAAGCCGCCGATGGATTCGGCCCATTTCAGCGAGTCGATCGCATCTTCCACCGCCAGCATCGACGGCGTGTTGATGGTCTCTTCGGCGAAGATGCCTTCGCTGAACTTGCCCTTGTTCGTCAGCCGGAAAATCTTCGGCATCGGCCAGGGCGGCGTGTAGGTGTTCAGCCGTTCCACCGCGCGCGGCGACAGCGCGAGCATGCCATGCGCCGCCTCGCCGCCCAGCACCTTTTGCCAGGACCAGGTGACGACGTCGAGCTTCTCCCACGGCAGATCCATGGCGAAAACGCCGGATGTCGCATCGCAAATCGTCAGGCCCTGGCGATCGGATTTGATCCAATCGCCGTTGGGGATGCGCGCACCCGAGGTCGTGCCGTTCCACGGGAAGACCACGTCGCGATCGGTGTCGATTTTCGCGAGATCGGGTATCTGACCGTAAGGCGCGCGGAAAACACGCAAATCCTTGATCTTGAGCTGCTTCTCGAGGTCGGTGACCCACCCCTCGCCGAAGCTTTCCCAGGTCAGTGCGTCGACGCCGCGCGCGCCAAGCAGCGACCAGAGGATCATCTCGACCGCGCCTGTGTCCGAGGCCGGGGTAATGGCGAGATGGTAATCTTTCGGCATGCCCAAAAGATTGCGCGAGCGGGTGACGACTTCCTTGAGGCGCGCTTTGCCAAGCTTCGAGCGATGCGAGCGGCCGAACAGTGCATTCTGCAGCGCCGTCACGGAATAACCGGGGCGCTTGGCACAAGGACCAGAGGAAAAATTAGGGCAGGCAGGCCGGCGCGGCGGCTTCATGATAGCTATTCCTTCCAGAATAGTTGCACCCCGTTGGGGGGGTGTGTCCCGCCGCGAAAACTATCAGATCGCGTTCAGAGGTCAATGCTGAATCGCGCGACCGAGCGACGCAGTTCACTAATGTGATATGATTAACGGATAACGGTTTCCGGGGAGGGCTGCCATGGCATCGAACACTTCATACAGCCGCGAGGCTTTGATCGAGCGGGCGCGCAAGCTCGCGCCGACGCTGCGCGAGCGATCGCAAGCGAGCGGCGATGGGCGCCGGATCCCGGCCGAGACCATTAAGGATTTTTGGGACGCGGAGCTCTGCTATCTGCTGAAGCCGAAAAAATTCGGCGGCCCGGAAGTGCGCGTCGACACCGCTTTCGAGATCGCTTCCGAACTCTCGCGCGGCGACGGCTCCGCCGGCTGGGTATGGACGGTCATGGGCGTGCACGATCTCTTCGTCGCGCTGTTCCCCGAGAAGGCGCAGCACGAATATTGGGCGAAGGACCGCACGCTGTCGGCTTCGAGCTTCGCACCTTCGGGCAAGATCGAGCCAGCGCCGGGCGGCGTGAAGCTCTCAGGCAAATGGTCGTTCTGCTCGGGCGTCGACAACGCGCAATGGATGATCCTCGGCGCTTTCGCCGGCATGATCTCGACCGAGCCGCCGATCCCGGACATCCGCTATCTGCTGCTGCCGATGAGCGATGTGAAAGTGATCGACGATTGGAACGTGATGGGGCTCAGAGGCACCGGCAGTAAGAGCGTCGTCGTCGAAGGTGCGTTCGTGCCGGAGCATCGCATGGTGCGCAACGACGATCTCGTCAACGGCAAGGCGCCGGGCAGTCAGGTGCACGACGGTCCGCTTTATCGCGCGCCGGTCTGGGCGGTGTTCCCCTTCTGCATCACCTCGCCCGCCAACGGCATGGCGCGCGGCGCATTCGACGCTTATGTCGGCGAGATGCGGGCGCGTGAAAGCGCGTTCGATCACTCGGCGCTCGCCAAGAAGCCGAACATTCAGCTTCGCCTTGCCGAAGCCGGCGCGCTGATCGACGCCGCTGATTTGCTCTACAAGCGGTCGCTGAAAGAGACGATCGACACGATCATGAACGGCGGACAGCTCTCGATGGAGGTCCGTCTGCGCAATCGCCGCGACCAGGGCTATTCGGTCGTGATGCTGCAGAAGGCGACCGACCTCCTCCTCGGCGCGCAAGGCGGCAAAGGCATTTTCGAGAGCAACCACGTGCAGCGCTCGTTTCGCGATCTGCACGCCCTTGCCGGCCACATCGTCGGCGGCTGGGACATGCCGGCGCTCAATTACGGCTCGGTGCTTTTGGGCGGCCCGCCGACCGACCCGTTTTTCTAGTTAATTCGCTCTCGGCGCTTGTCCCCTTCGGGTTCGCGCGCGAAAAGCGCGTGAAAGGGTTGTTCCTCTCCGCCTCAAGGGCGGAAAGGAATTCCGTTCTTACAGCGCCCTCATCGTCGGCAGGATTTCGCGCGTCAGCAGGTCGAGCGTGCGCACGCTCTGCGCGTGGCTGAGATTACCGAAAGCGATCTGCAGCAGCGGGTAATTGACGCCCGCGGTGGCGATATCCTTCAGCAACTCGGTCTTCACCGTTTCGGGCGTGCCGGCGATGACGCAGCCGACACGGCGGCGCGCGACCTCGTAAGAGCCGGCGAGGAACATCGCGGTGAATCCGTAACTGTTCGCCTGATGCTCGAGGCTTTTGTACCAGCGCATATAGGCGGCTTCGGCAAGCTCCTCGGCCTCGGCATCGCTGTCGGCGATCACCAGCATGCGCACGAAGCCGAGCGTTGCTTCGGCGGGTCGGCCCTGACGCAGCGGCGCGTCCTTGTTGCGCGTCCACGCCTCGCGATAGGCGTCGATCGATTGCTTCATGCGCGCGGCCGGCGCCCAGCCGGCATTCATCGCCGCGCCGAGCGAGGCGATGTAGTCGCGCGTCGCGCCCGAGGACGAGCCGTACCAGAGCGGCGGGAACGGCTTCTGCACCGGCTTCACCTCGACCGGCACGTCGTAATATTGCCAGCGCGAGCCGCGATGGGTCACGCGATCGGCGGTGAAGTACTGGATCATCACCTCCATCGCTTCGCGGAAGAGATCGCGCGTCTCGTTCATGGTGTAGCCGAACATCGACAATTCCCACGGCGAGATACCGCGCCCGACGCCGAGCTCGAACCGGCCGTTCGACATCTGATCGAGCATCGCGACTTCTTCGGCGAGCAAGAGTGGATTGTGAAACGCGAGCGCGTAAGCGAGCGGCCCTAAACGTATGCGCTTCGTGCGCATCGCCGCGGCGCCAAGGAAGATGCCCGGCTGCGGCGCCATGCCGACCGGATTCCAGTGATGCTCGGCGAGGTGGTAGCTGTCGATGCCGGCGGCATCGGCCGCCTCGATCATCTGCAGCCGCTCCTCATAGAATTGCGGCAACGGCACCTCGCCGCGATCGAGATGATCGAAGATGCCGACGCGCATGGCCCCGCCCCTCGCCGTCCGCGCTACTTCACGTAGCTATTGTCGATCAACGGCTTGTAATCGGGCAGCTTCTCCTCCGCCTTCATGAAGCCGACGGCCACATTCATGTTGTCGCCATTTTCCAGCATCTCTGCCGTGGTGATCGGGCTCTCCGGCGTCATCGCCTTCACCGTCTCGTACGCCGCCTGCAGCACTTTGTCGTCATAGGCGGTGCCGAAATGCGCCTTGATCACCGCGAGCGAGGTTTGCGAATCGCTGCGGATGATCTGCGTCGCCTGATAGAGCGCATGCACCATCTTCGCGCAGACGGGTTGATGCGCGCCGCAGAAATCGCCACGCGCCTCCAGCAGCGATGACGATACCGGATCGAATTCGGTCGGCTCGCCAAGCCGCGAATCGCTGACCAGCACGCCGGTGCCCGCGGCGATCAATTGCTCGGGAAAGGGCGGCGAGTTGGAGAAACCGTCGATCGACTTGTTGGCGAACGCCGCCATGAACTCCGGCGGCTGCATCGCGGGCACGACGAGATCGTCCGGTGCAAGCCCGGCATCCTTGGCGACGATGCGCAGCACGGCATCGGGAATGGCGCCGACGGCGCTGACGGCGATCTTCCGCCCTTTCAGCACTTTGGCGCGTTCGGCGAGCGGCGCTTTGGGATCGAAATGCGCGGCATCGGCGACTTCCTTGCGAATGACGACCGACTGGCCCGTTTTATTGATCGCGGTCAGCAGCGCCACGAGTTTTTGGCCCTTCGCGTTCGCGCGCGTCACCGTCGGGCCCGAGGCCATGCCAAAGTCGACCGAGCCGGCGATCACGGCGTTCGTCGAGCCGACGCCGGTGATGTAGAGCACCTTGGTATTGAGGCCTTGCTTCTCCCAGAGATGCTGATCCGCCGCGATGTATTGCACGAGGAACAGCAGATTCTGCGCGGGAATGGCGATGGTCGTGTCCTCGGCGCGCACTTGCGGCGCGGCAAACCCCACCGCCGTTAGCGCCAACGCGGCAACGGCGGCGCTCTTCAACTTACCTGCGATCACGACTTTCCCCTCGCTCCATCACAAAGCGCGTTCCGCCGCCCCTATGCAAGGCCAAGCCGATGCGGTCAAGCAATAGCCTACTTGACGTAGCTGTTGTCGATCAGCGGCTTGTAGTCGGGCAGCTTGTCTTCGGGCTTCAAGAAGCCGGCGGCGGCGTTCATGTTGTCGCCATTCTCGAGATCTTGCGGCGTCGTGATCGGCTTATCGGCCGTCATCGCCTTCACGGTCTCATAGGCGGCTTGCAACACCTTGTCGCTATAGGTGCCGAAATGCGCCTTCATCACCGCGAGCGAGGTTTGCGGGTCGTTGCGGATGATCTGCGTCGCTTCGTAGACGCCATGCACCATCTTCTCACAGATGATTTTATGCCCGGCGCAAAAATCGCCGCGCGTCATCAACAGCGCCGCCGAGACCGGCGCGAATTCCTTCGGCTCGCCCTTGCTCGAATCGCTGACCAGCACGCCGGTGCCATCGCTCACGACCTGCTCGACGAAAGGCGGGCTATTGGAGAAGCCGTCGATCTTCTTCGCGGCGAAAGCGGCCATGAACTCCGGCGGCTGCATCGGCGGCGCGATGACCTCACTCGGCGCGATACCGGCATCCTTGGCGACGACCTTCAGCACGATATCGGGAATGGCGCCGACGCCGCCGATCGCGATGGTGCGGCCCTTCAACACCTTGCCGCGCTCGGCGATCGGCGCGCTCGGATCGAAATGCGCCGCCTCGGCGATATCCTTGCGGATAACGATCGACTGGCCCGAT
>DASXCX010000332.1:0-8308 GCA_036490955.1 Allostellaceae bacterium
GAAAGCGAGGCAGCACAGGCCAGAGTTCGTGCAGATATTGCTGGTCGCCTTCTCGCGGCGGATATGCTGCTCGCGCGTCGACAAGGTCAGCACCAAGCCGCGCCGGCCGTCGGCATCGACGGTCTCGCCGCAGAGCCGGCCCGGCATCTGGCGCATATATTTTTCGCGCGTGGCGAACAGCCCGACATAGGGTCCGCCGAAATTGAGCGCATTGCCGATCGACTGGCCTTCGCCCACGACGATGTCCGCGCCCATCTCGCCGGGCGACTTGATCAGGCCGAGTGACATCGGCTCGGTCACCACCACGATCAGCAAAGCGCCTTTCGCGTGGCAGGCCTCGGCTACCGCCGACAGGTCGCGGACATGGCCGAACACGCTGGGGTTCTGCACGACGACGCAGGAGGTCGTGTCGTCGATCGAGCCGGCGAGCGCGTCGATTTGCGGCGTGACTGTCGTCGCGAAACCGTTGAAGCGGCCATAAGTCTCGATCACGGCGCGGTAATGCGGATGGAGGTCGCCAGCGAGCAACGCCTTATGGCGACGCGTCACGCGGTTGGCCATCATTACCGCTTCGGCAGCCGCGGTCGCGCCGTCATACATCGAGGCATTCGCGACCTCCATATCGGCGATGAGCGCGACCTGTGTCTGGAATTCGAAGAGCGCTTGCAGCGTGCCTTGCGCGATCTCCGGCTGGTATGGCGTATAGGAAGTCAGGAACTCGCCGCGCTGCACCAGATAGTCGACCGCGGCCGGCACATGATGGCGATAGGCGCCCGCGCCAAGAAAGCTCGGCACCGCGCCTGCCGCCGTGTTCTTCGCCGCCAGCGCCGCCAGCTCGCGCTCGATCTCGATCTCGCCCATGGCAGTCGGGAGGGGGAGCGGCGCGGTGAGACGTAGCGAAGCTGGTATGTCGTCGAAAAGATCGTCGACACTTTTGGCGCCGATGACGCCGAGCATCGCGCGGCGATCTTCCTCGGTCAGCGGCAGATAGCGCATCAGTGCTTATCCTGCTCCGCCGTGAACGCCTTGTACGCCGCCTCATCCATGAGATCGCCGAGCTCTTTGGCATCGGCAAGCTGGATCTTGTAGAACCAGCCTTCGCCCATCGCGTCGGCGTTGACGCGCGCCGGATCGTCGGCGAGTCCGGTATTCACCGCGGTCACTTCGCCCGAGACCGGGGCGTAGACCTCGCTCGCCGCTTTCACCGATTCGACGACACCGGCTTCCTTGCCCTTCTCGATCTTGCGGCCGATTTCCGGCAACTCGACGAAGACGATGTCGCCGAGCTGATTTTGCGCGAAATCGGTGATGCCGATCGTCGCCTCATTGCCGTCGACGCGAATCCACTCGTGATCTTTGGTGTAGCGAATGTTGCTCATCGGTTGCTCTCAGCGGGGCGAAAGGTGATAACGATGCGGAACGAAAGGTAGGGCGGCGGTCTGCGCAGGGCGCGCAACGCCGCGCACCGAAAGGCGGAGATCGGTACCCGGCGCAGCGACAACCGCCGGCACATAGCCCATGGCGATCGCGCCTTCGAGCGACGGCGAGAAGCCGCCGCTGGTGACCATGCCGATCTCCTGACCATCGACATCGACGATTGGCGTGTGGCCGCGCGCGATCTGTCGCCCTTCCGGCTTGATCCCGACACGGCGGCGCGACGCGCCCTGCGTCAACTCGCGCCGGATGACCGTGTCGCCCGGAAAGCCGCCTTCCTCGCGCCGCCGTTTCTGGATCGTCCAGGCGAGATCGGCCTCGATGGGCGTGGTGCTTTCATCGATATCGTTGCCATAAAGGCAAAGCCCGGCCTCGAGCCGCAACGTGTCGCGTGCGCCGAGCCCCGCCGGCGCCACTTCGGGCTCGGCCAGCAAGCGCCGCGCGAGCTTCTCCGCCGCATCGCTCGGCACCGAAATCTCGTAGCCGTCCTCGCCGGTATAGCCCGAGCGCGTGACATGGCAGGCGACACCGTCGATGTCGACCGACGCCACCGACATGAACGCCATCGCCTCTACCCCGCGCACCAGCCGTGCCAGCACCACGGCGGCGGCCGGACCCTGCAACGCGATAAGGGCGAGATCTTCGCGATAAGTGACAGCACCCTCACCGAGCGCGCCGCGCATATGCGCAATATCTTCGGCCTTGCGCGACGCGTTGACGACGAGGCGCAGCACCTCGCCATCTTTCGCCGCCATCAGATCGTCGATGATGCCGCCGCGCTCATTGGTGAGCATCGTGTACCGCACGCGGCCGGAGCCAAGGCCGATGATATCCGCCGGCACGAGCCGTTCGAATTTGGCGGCGATATCGGCGCCCGAGAGCACGACCTGTCCCATATGCGAAACATCGAAGAGCGAGGCCTTGGCGCGGGTGTGAAGATGCTCGGCGATGATGCCGGCAGGATATTGCACGGGCATGTCGTACCCGGCAAAAGCCGTGAGCTTCGCGCCGAGGCTCTGATGCAGCGCATAAAGCGGGGTGTGCGCGAGCTTTTCTTCCGCCATCGGATCGCGAGGCCATGCAGCGTTTCGAGATCAAACGGACCCTAACATTGAGCGGCAGCTCTGACCAGACCGCCGCATTCGCCGGCGCAAGCAATGCCCGAATAGTGCTGGATCAGAGATGGTCGGCTTCGATATCCGCGAGCGAATGCCCGGCCGCTTCGGCGCCGTCTTCGAGCTCGTCCGCGAAGCTCGGATTGCCCATGAGATAGCCGGTCGGATCGCGCCGATGGCGCTCGGTCGCGAGCCGCTGCGCCTCACCCCATTCCTCGCGCGAGAAATCGCCGCGGCCGATCCACATCAGCGCGATCACATCGATCGCCTCGTCCTCATTGAGCGCACGCAACGCGTCGCGCAACTCCACCTCGACCGAGTTCTCGGGATTATCCTCAAGCACGCCGACATCGCGATCATCGGTGGGATTCGAGCCGGGATCGGGCGCGACGGGATCGACCTCCGCGTCGAACTCGCGCGCCTTCAAGATAAGAAAGGCGAGCTTCTCATCCGAGATGTTGAGCTCCACCGGCTCCGGGCTTTCGTCAATTATCGGCATGAGTGCTCTCCTGGCGAGACTAGGGCTCACTACAAGAACTCCCCGCTCGGAGGGATGTTCCGTTAGCCTCAGCGGCGCTGTGATATCAGCGCTTTTTCGCCGCGATCGCTTTCGCCGATTCGGCGAGAAAATCGGAGAGCCGCTTGCGGAGAGCCGCGGCCTGCTCCGGCGTCCAGTCGCGGAAGCCCCGGCCGTTCTTCATGCCGAGCTCGCCTTTTTCGACCTTGTCGACGAGATAGGGATGCGGGCCGGGCGTGCGGTCGAGATCGGCGATGAGGGTCTTGTGGATATCCAGCGTGAGGTTAAGGCCGACAAGGTCGGACTGCTCCAACGGCCCGCACACCGCCATGCGCGCGCCAAAGCCCTCCTTCACGACGGTGTCCAGGGTTTCGGCATCACAAACGCCGTCAGCAACAAGCGCAATCGCCTCGCGCTTCAGCGCGTGCTGGAGCCGGTTTCCAATGAAGCCCGGAATATCGCGGCGGACATGCACCGGGGCTTTGCCGACTGCTTTCAGCAGCGCGATGGTTTTCGTGACGGTACCTGGCGACGTGCCTTCGGCCTGCACCACCTCGACCAGCGGCACGAGATGCGGTGGGTTCCAGTAATGCGTGCCGACGACGCGTGATCTATCGGCGACATCTTGTCCGACCTGCACAATCGGAATGGCGGAGGTGTTGGTGCAGAGAATGGCGGACGGCTTCGCCTTCTCGCCAAGGTTCCTGAAGATCGCGCGCTTGATCTCGAGCTTCTCCGGCCCCGCCTCGAAGACGAAATCGGCATCGGCAACGGCTTCGGCGAAATCCGCCTCGTAGCGGATGTTCGCCGCACCGGCCTTGTCCTGCGCGAGCAGATCGAAGATCGCGGCGACGCGCTCGGGCGCCGAAGCAAGGATCTTCGCATCGGGATCGTGCAGCGCAACGGGGTGACCCGCGGCAGCGAAAATCTGGGCAATGCCGTGGCCCATCAGCCCGGCGCCGATGACGGCGATCCTCTCGACCATGGCAATCACCCGGCGGTGAAGCCGCCATCGACATAGATGACCTGGCCGGTGGTGAAGTCGGAAGCCGGCGCGAGGAGATAAAGCGCCATGCCCATGAGATCCTCGACCTCGGCCAAGCGGCCCAAGGGAATACGCGACAAAGACCGCGCCCGCGTCGCCTGGCCGAGCTCGTCCTCGCCATACATCCATGCGGTCAGCTTCGAGCGGAAGACGGTCGGCGCGATCGAATTGACGGTGATGCCGTGCTTGGCCCATTCGGTCGCGAGCACGCGGGTCAGCGCGTCGGTTGCGCCTTTCGAGGCGCAATAGCCGGTATAGCCCGAGATGTTGCCGTGGCGGCCGCGCACCGACGACATCATCAACATCTTGCCCTTGACCTTCTTGTCGATCCAATAGGAGCCAACGGCCTTGGCCATGAACCACTCGCCGCGAACATTGGCATCCATCACGGCCTGCCAATCCTCGTATTTCATCTCATGGATGAAGCCGGCCTTGTTGTAGCCGGACGCGACGACGAGTTGATCGATCTTGCCAAAGCTATCGAGCCCGGCTTTCACCATCGCCTCGGCATCTTCGAGCGTATCGGGGCGGCGATAGACCACCGTCACCTTGGCACCGAGGCTCTTGGCCTCATCCGCCACCACGTCGAGCTCGCCCTTCGAGCCCGAGGCGAGAACGAGGTTGCAGCCGAGCGAGGCGAGCATCAGCGCACAGCCGCGGCCAAACGCGCCCGAAGCACCGGTGATGAGCGCCGTCTTGCCCTTGACCTCGAACATCGAGAGCGGATTGCGAAGCGTATCGGATATCATGACGCCACCTTGGCATTGGAGACGATGACGAGCATCGTACAGACGTGATTGCCGTTATTGACCACGGTGCGTACTTCCTTCGGCGCGATATGCACGGAGTCGTAAGCGCCGAGGGTGACGGTGCCCTGCTCGGTCGTCACCGTGATCTCGCCCTCCAGGACCATATAGACGCGCTCATAGTCCGACGCGCTCTTCTCGGCGCGGCCACCCGGCAGGTAATGCGAGAGGCCGACCCAGAACGTGCTGGTCTTCGACGCTTCCTGCCCCTGCAGGCGCAGCGCGCTGACGTCGAAATGATTCGCCGCCTCGTAGCGCTTGGCGTCTTTGTACTTGGTGACTTGCATGCCCACTCCTCAGCCGCGCTCGATACGGAATTCCTGCTTCGGATCGACCACGGCGATGATGCGGATGCCGCAGCCTTCGCCTTCCGGCCAGCGCCAGGGGAAGCACATGAAGGTACAGCGCTTGCCGGTGACCTTGTCGATATCGCCGTTGACGTTCTCGATGCCGGGGATGCCGTTGGTCATCAGAACCTTGTGCGACGGCTCCCAATAGGGGAAGTCGTCGATGATGTGCCGGCCGGTCTCGGCAAAATATTCATCATCGAGATGCGGCTGCGCAGGGCCGGGGCCGTGCGGCCCCAAGAACGTGCCGAGAGGATGGTCGAGCGCCTGCACGTCGATGCCGAAGAGCTTGATCTTCTTTTGCACCAGCCATTCCGCGCCTGCCTTGTAGAGGCCGGGCGAATAGGCGAAGTAGTCGGGATTGTCGCCCCAATTGCGGTGGCTGCCGGTGTTGACCATGACGATGTCGCCCGGCTGGATCTTCGGCCGCGCCTTCTCGAGATCCTCGGGCGTCACGACGCCCCATTTGCCCTTGGGGATCGAGACGACGACGCCGGTGCCAAAGAAACGCCAGGTCTCGTAATCGGTGATGAAAGGCGTGTTCTCCAGCACATGGATCGGCGCGTCCATATGCGTGCCGCGATGCATGATGCCTTCGTATTCGAGCGTCTGCAGTCCGTCCTTGGCGTGGAACTCGCGGATCTTGATGTTCATGTTGGCCTTGGACGGCCATTGCGGCATCCCGTGCTTCCACTCGGTGCTGAGATTGAAGAATTCGAGGCCTTTGGTGCTGGTCTTTGGCATTGTCCTGATCCTCCCTACTCGACCACCCGCTCGCCCGATTCCAGCCGGTAGTTGCCGCTGGTATCGAAGAACGCCACGAGACGGATGACGCAAGCATCGCCGTCGCGCCAGAGCCACGGATAGGCGTGGAAGGTGGCGCGCTTGCCGGTCACCTCATCGAGATCCCCGCCGCAATTCTCGATGGTCGGAATGTTGGCCTTGAGGAGCGTCTTATGCGCGACGTTCCAGTCGGGGAAATCCTTCTTCGCATCCTTGCCCGTCGCATCCTTGTATTGCTGGGCCAGGTCCCTGATCTGCGGGCCGTTGCGATGCGGCCCGAGCGAGGTGGCGAGCGGATGATCGACCGTTGCACTGTCGACGCCGACCAGCTTCACCTTCTTCTGCACCAGCCATTCGGCCGCTTCTTTCGAGAGGCCCGGCGCATGGCCGAAATATTCCTGGCTGTCGGAATAGCGGTGATGCCATTGCGTGTTGATGATGACGATGTCCTCGGCCTCGATCGCCGGCGTCGCTTTCTCGAGATCGGACGCCGTCACCAGATCCCACTTCTTCTTTGGGATGCCGACGATGACGCCGGAGCCGAAGAACGTGTCCATACCGATCTCGCCGACGCCCTTGCCGCCGGGGATGAGATGGATCGGCGCATTGACGTGCGTCGAGACATGCATGATCGCGTTGATCTTCTGCGTCATCACCCCGTGCTTGGCGTGATAGGTGATGCGCTCGATCCGCACGTCCTCATAGCCCGGGAACGTGGGCGAGTTGTACCCCCAGCGGTGGCTGAGCTCGTAGAATTTCAGACCCGATACGGGGTCGAGGATGGCAGGCATGTGGCGCTTCCCAATCGTGGTTTTGACCCGATTGCGGGCATTCTCGCCCGTCGCGGCAGCAGGCGAAAGACGATTATCGCCACGCAATCGGTGAAACAGATATTATCATTATCTGAGATTTTTTGATTTGGCAAACCGGCGCCGCGCGGGAGGCTTTTTGAGTGGCGAACGAGGCGCGGCTTTGGGCGCCGGCCGCTGAGCGACTTTGGGTTCCGAGCGCTGCGCCCCGGCCAGCCGCCGCGTCAGCTCGCGCGCGGTCTCGAGGAGGCGATGACGCAAGGCCGCCTCGTCGAACAACTCGATCCGCCGCGCCGGCCCGACCACCGTGATGCTGCCCTGCGCCGTGCCGTCGGGATTGAGCAGCGGCGCGGCGAGGCCGATCTGGTCCGGCACCAGCAGTGCTTCGGTGCGCGACGTGCCCTGGCGCTTGATCTCGTTGAGTGCCCTGCGAAAGCTTGGCCAGTCTTGCCCCAAAAGGTCGCGATCGGGATCGCCGGCATGACGATCGAAGACGCGTTTCTGCCGCGCCGGCTTCTGATAAGCGAGCACGATCCGCGCCGTAGAAGAGCGGAACAGTGACGTGATCTGGCCGCGGCCGTAGCGCGGATCGCCGATGCCCTCTTGGTTCTGCCCATAGACCGGGTTTTGCTCGTAGACATTCAGTACCTGCTCGTTGAGCCAGTAGCTGACGAGCACGATGAGGCCGGTCTCCTGCGCCAGACGGTGCAGCAGGTCGCGACCGACCCGTTCCAGCGGATCGGTGCGGCGCATCTGGTAGTCGAGCGTGACGATGCGCGGCCCCAGCGTATAGCTGCCGCCGCCGAGCCGCGCGAAAAGACCCGCCCCGTAAAGCTCGCGCACATAGCGATAAGCGGTCGGCAGCGAGACCTTGAGCGCTTTGGCGATCTCCTCGGGCGTCCACGACGTCTTGGCATCGGTGACGAGCTCGAGCGCCGCGATCATCTTTTTGAGGCTGGACATGTTCTAGCGCGAGATTATCACATCGCGATAGTTTCTGGTAAACTTAGCAATCTTCCGACGTCATGCCGCGAAAACCGACGACCCACTCACCGCTTTCGCGAGAATGACACTGATGAAGATTGCACGTCAGCGCGGCTCGAAAATCACGCTCACCTTCGTCGCGTTGAACACGTACGTCTCCAAACAGCTCGACCACTCGACCTCGTGATTGAGCTCGGCCATCGCGCCGACCAGGCCGAACCAGTTCAGCGTCTCGCCGCCGCCGGCCGCCTCCAACTCCTTCAGCGAAAAGTTCTTCCAGAAATTGTATTCGCCCGACACCATCGCCTGATAGAGCCGCAGATCGGTCTCGACATCCGGCATCAGGCGATGCGTCTTCGGCGTCAGAAAAGAATGCGACCAGGCCGAGGATGCCATCAGCGCGACGCGCCACGGGCTGTCGCGGCAGATGCGCGCGATCGCCGCGCCCAGCGTGAAGCAGCGATGCGG
>DASXCX010000333.1:0-7166 GCA_036490955.1 Allostellaceae bacterium
AAGCTGCGCGGCTCGGCGGATTTTCCGCCCGACGTCTTTGCTTTTGGCATCCATTCCCCCGTTTTTCGCCGATCAACATAGCATGCGCGGGCATCGCGCTTTAAGCCGCGCGGCGATGTTGCTCGATCAATCCGATCGCGCGCCGCGCCGAGAGGACGGCGCCTTCCTGCCAGGCGCCGACATGGCTCAGATGCTCGCCGGCGAAATAGAACGGCCCATCCGGCGCATTGAGCAGCGTGTAGCGCGGATCCGTGTCGCTCGGCCAACGCGCGGCGAGGCCGTAGCTGTAAGGCACCTTCGACCAGGCGATTCCCATCGGCTTGGCCACATCTTTACCGTGGCCGGGATGTAACCCCTCGATCGCCGCGCGCGACAGATCGAACTGCTCGGCGAGCGGCCGGTTGGCGAGCGCGTCGACATCGCCCACAGCGACATACCCGCCCAGCAGAATGCCTTTCGGCGAGAAGAAGCGGTCGCTCGGATACCACACCAGCGCCGTCGGTTCCTTGACGAACGATAGGCCGCCATAGATGTGGTTATCGGTTTCCCAAAAACGCGGCGCTTCCCAGGCGATCTTGACCGCGTTCATATAATCGACCGAGCCGATGGCGCTGGCGTAACCCGGCGCGAAATCCGCGTCGATCGCTTTCAGCACTTTGAGCGGTATCGTGACGAGGCAATACGCCGCCTCGATCGTCTCGTTCCGCCGCGTCTTGCCATCCCGATAGACGATGCGCACGCCGCTCTTGGTCCGCCGGATTGCCGTAACCTCGCAACCCAGTCTCACCGCATCCCCGAGCCGCCGCGCGAAAGCCTTCGGGATGCTGTCCATGCCGCCGACGGGCTGAAACATGGTCGCCTGGAAGTCGAAGTTTTCCTCGAACAACATGGCCGACCACATGTTTTCATCGAGCAGCAGATCGAGCGGCAGCGGCGCGCGGATCGTGCCTTCTTGGGCGGCGGCGCCCGGCAGCACCGAGAAGCCGGCACGCGCCGATCCCTTGTAGGCGAGGTTCGGGTCGAGGTCGCCATACTGTTTGAGGAAGGCGAGCATTCGCTCTTTGTCTCGCGGCGTTAGCTCTTGATCGAGCGCGCCGCGGTTGATTGCTTTCGCCAACAACTCCGACACCTCGCCACGGCTGTCGTTGATGCCGCCGCGCATCTCGATCGGCTTACCGCCATTGGCACCGGGATTGAGCAGCAGCGCGCCGCGGCTGGTGTTGACTTCGACCTCGAGCGCGACGCCGAACTCGCGGCAATAGCCGAGCAATGCCTGATGATGGCTCGGGATCCGCGCCGGGCCTGCGTTCCAGTACTGCCCAGCGTCGAAGTTGCAATGCTGCACCGTGCCGTCGGTCATCGCGAGGGTGGTGCCGTGCCGGATCGTCCAGTTGCGGCCGCCGATGCGGTCGCGCGCCTCGATCACGATGCAGTCGTAGCCCGCTTTGCGCAATTCGTAAGCGGCGGAGAGGCCGGCCATGCCGGCACCCAGGATCGCCACCTTCGTCCCGTGGCGGGGCTGGTGCTCGAGACCGGGCGGCGCGGCTTCTGCGGCGACGCTCATCAGGCCCAGGGCCTGCATCGTCAGATACGTCACACGAAATCCACCGATCGCGCCGACGCGCCGCAAAAACTCCCGTCGCGTGCCTGCCATGTCGTCCCCCGTCACCATCTCATTGCGAATTGAGCGCGGGTGATGCCGAGAGGGTGACTTTCGGCGGTCGGTGCCCCGTGCCATTATGTTGGGAGCGTGCCCGGTAACCGGCACCGCGACAAGGGAGGATAGGATGGCAGACGCTTCGACGCGCGAACCCGATGCGACGATCAAGGCCGCGCGAACGGGCTGGGTCGGGCGCATGACAACGGCCGGCGTGCCGCTGAGCGATTTCCAGGAAGTCGCCTATTCGATCGACAATTACGACGATTGGTGCGCGGCCTGGTCGGAACGCGCGTCGATGCACGAGAAGCTCGGCCGCGCCGCGTTGCTCGAGAACCAGAACGCTTCGGCGGCGTCCCATCTCCATACCGCGGCGATTGAATACCACTTCGCGAAATTCTATTTCACGCACAAGCCCGATCAGATGAAGGCGGCGCATATGAAGGCCGTCGAATGCTACACCCTGGCGCTGCCGCATTTCTCGCCGCCCGGCGAGCGCGTCGCCATCCCCTATGACGGCAAGCATCTCTACGGCTATCTGCGCAAGCCGATCGGTGCCGCCGGCAAGCAGCCCGTGATCCTCATCATCTCGGGCATGGATTCGACCAAGGAAGAGCAGCATGCCTACGAGCACCTCTTCCTCGACCGCGGCATCGCGACCTTGTCGTTCGACGGGCCGGGCCAGGGAGAAGCGGAATACGATTGGCCGGTGACGCATAAATTCGAGGAGCCGGTCGGCGCGGTGATTGATTTCGTCGAGAAGCGCCTCGATCTCGATGCCTCGCGCGTCGGCATCTCGGGCGCGTCGATGGGCGGCTATTATGCGCCGCGCGCCGCCGCGTTCGAGAAGCGCGTCAAAGCCGCGATCGCCAATAGCGGCGCCTATAAGGTGATCGACAATTTCGACCAGCGGCCGATGACGCTGAAGAACGCCTATATCCTGCGCACCCATTCCAAGACGATGGAAGAGGCGCGCGAGAAGACGCGGCCTTTCGACATGGAGGGGGTCGCTTCGAAGATCACGACGCCGATGTTCATCATCTGCGGCAAGGCGGATCACATCACCAAATGGACCGATGCCGAGCGCGTCGCCAAAGAGGTCAAGGGGCCGGTCGTCTTCGTCGCTCTCGAAGGCGGCATCCATGTCGGCCACAACCGCGGCCAGCTGTGGAAGAATCAGTGTGGCGATTGGATGGCCGAGCAGCTCGGCGTGCCGAAGAAATAATAAAGCGTGCGGAACGGTAAGGCGCGCCGCATTGCGGCGCGCCCGCATTTTGGGGAGGACTGAAATTTTGGATCGTCGGCAATTCTTTGCTGGGGCGGCCGCCGCCGGCACTTCTTTGGCCTTGGGCGGGCCCCGCTCTTGGGCGCAGCCGGCGACAAGCGGTCGGCGCCGCCGCGTTACCGTCGCCGGCAGGCGCGTGCGCACTGTCGATGTGCATTGCCACACTGCAATTCCCGATGTCGAGCCGCTGACGAAAGACACGCCGCTCGAAAAGCGCGCGCATCAGCAGCTCACGGTGCCGGGCAACAATCCGACGCTCGACAAGCGCATCGCCACGATGGATGCGCAGGGTATCGATGTCGAGGCGATGAGCATCAATGAGTGGTGGTACGGCGCCGATCGCGATCTCGCGCGCAAGATCTGCGAGGTTCAGAACGAAAAGCTCATGGCTCTGTGCAAGCAGGAGCCCGATCGCCTGGTGGCTTTTGCCACCGTGCCCTTGCAATTCCCCGATCTGGCGGCCGAAATGCTCGAGATTGCGATGAAGCAGCAGGGTCTGCGCGGCGCCGGGATCGGCGGCAATGTTGCCGGGGTCGAGCTCTCGGATCCGAAATTCGATCCCTTCTGGGCCAAGGCAGAGGAACTCGACGCGCTTCTTTTCATGCATCCGCAGGACAGCGAGCAGGCAACCGGTATCGCCAAGCGCGTCGAAGGCTATGGCGCGCTCGGCAATGTGATCGGCAATCCGCTGGAGACGACGATCGCGCTGTCGCATCTCATCATGGACGGCACGCTCGACAAATTCCCGAGGCTAAGGATTTGCGGGGCGCATGCCGGCGGCTATCTGCCGTCTTATGCGGGGCGCCTCGATCATGGCTGCACCGTGCAGCCGAATTTCTGCAAAGGGCCGGGGCCGAAGAAGCGGCCGAGCGAATATCTGAAGCAACTCTATGTCGATACGATGGTGTTCACGCCCGAGGGGCTGCGTCATCTCGCGGTCGAGGTCGGACCGCGGCATATCATGATCGGCACGGATTACGGCTTTCCCTGGGTGACCGATCCGGTGGGGCACGTCCTCTCGACGCCCGGATTCAGCGACGCCGACAAGATCGCAATCCTCGGCGGCACGGCGGCGAAATTGCTGCGGCTATCGTAAAAGAGCCGCAGCAATGCCGTCTGTTACTCGGATCCTTTCGGATATCGATAGGTGCCGAGCGTCAGGAACAGGCCCGACGCGACGATCAGCGCGACGATGAAGGCTCCCAGCACCTGATTGTAGGTGTGATAGGCGTCGTAGCCGATGCCGAGGATGGCCGGTCCGAGGCCGATGCCGAGCGTGAAGGCGGCGAAGATCAGCCCATAGAGCGTGCCGAAGGACCGGCGGCCGAAATAGCGGCTGACGAAGAAGCCGAGCATGTCGACTTCAGCGCCGATGGCGAGGCCCATCAGGACCGCCGCAAAGAACGGCGCCGGAGCGCCGGCGCCGCTCCAAAGGAGTACAACGCCGAAAACCGGCAGCAGCATCACGATCGCCGAGAAGATCGGCCCGTTCACCTTGTCGAGACACCAGCCGACGATGATGCGCGCGACCAATGCAGCGAGACCCGAGCTGCCGAGAAGCGCCACCGCTGCCGGCGCTGTGTAGCCGCGATCGATCAGCATCGGCACGAAATGACCGCTGAGGATGCCGTTGCACGCCGTGCCTTCGAGCAAGAAGATGATGAATAGCACGACGAATTGATGCGTGCCGAGAATCGCGTCGCGCGCCGTGAGGCCGAAGGTAGGCCGGCCCGCCGCGGCTTCCTCGTCATGCGTCGCGCGTAGCCGCTCGACATAGCCGGGGGGCTCGCGCACGAAAAGCGCGATCATGCTGAACGCCAAGAGCCAGGTAGCGATGCCGACGGCGACGTAGCCGATGCGCCAGCCGAAGGCGCCGACGAAGGTTTGCGCCATCGTCGGGATGACGAAGGTGCCGAGGCCGACGCCGCATGTCGCGATGCCGAGGGCGAAGCCGCGCTCCTTGTCGAACCAGGCGGTGATCGCCTTGGAATAGGGAAGGGGACCACAGGCGGCTCCAAAGCCCGAGGCGCAGGCGAACATCACAAAGATCTCCCACCGGGCGCCGGCGGTCATGATCGAGAAGCTCGCGAGGGCGAGGCCATAGAGACATGCGGCCGGCAAGACAACCTTCTGAATGCCGTGCCGGTCCATGAGCCAGCCGAAGAACGGCGTCATGATCGGCGAAGCGACCGAGCTCGCGAGGAGCCCCGCCGAGAATTCGCCGCGCGTCCAGCCGAGCTCGGTCGTCACCGGAATCATGAAAACGTTGGTGACGAAGATCACGGCCGGACCCGGCCCGACGATGTTTCCGATGAGCGATCCCCAGACGATCCACCACCGATTGGCAAAGACGCCGGCCCGCGGCGAAGCACTTGTTGTTGCCATGAAATCCCCGCTCGCGCCTCTCGTTTTTTCTCCGTCCGGATGCGTGGCGCATCGCACCGCGGACGGCAATCTCCCTGTTGATTCAGACGACGACGCGCTCAGACCATTGCCCGCTTTTTGCGGCGGCGCGTGCGGCTTCTTGCAGTTCGTATTCGCGCGAGCCCCACATGCAGGCGTTATAGGCTTCGAGCGAGAATTGCCGCGGCCGGTAGGTCGCTTCTTCTTCCGGCATCACGTGCTTCACGCCGCAGGAATATTCATAGGTGACTTTATCCGGCCCTTCGAAATAGACCATTACCGCGGTCGAGATCGGATGCCGTCCCGGTCCATGGACGATGCGCACCTGGCGCTGCTTCAGGAAGTAATACGACTTCATCATATCGTCCAAATCCTCGACTTGGTGGTTGATATGATGGATGCCGATACGGTTCGAGGGGAACAGCACGATCGAATGATGCACGGTGCGGATGCGCAGGAAAGGCGAATCGCCCAGCCAGTCCGAAATCCGCGCATTGCACAGCTCGGTCCAGAATTTCGTGTCGCGCTGGGCGTCTTTGGTGAAGAGGCCGATATGGCTGAAGCCTTCGATGCCGGCGTCGCGAGCGGGGAAATAGCGCTGACCGGTGTGGTAGGGGCGGGCGACGATCTCGATCTTGTTGCCCGAGGGATCGGTCGAGGCGATGAAGCTCTTGCAGCGCCGCGCGTCGCATTCCTCGCGTGAGCCGAAACGGACCGGGAGCTTGTTCTCCTCCAGCACCTTGCCGACAGCGTCGAGATCATCGGGGTTGAGCAGATCGAGGCCGATCGTCTGGTCGGCGGGATCGCCCTCGCTGAGCGCCAGTGTGTAATCGCGCGTATCGCCGCGTATGCCGACCTTGTCGCTGCGGAAATAAGCGGTCTTGCCCTCGCGCGCCGCGAGTTGCAGTCCGACGATGTCGGTCAGGTAGCGGATCGAGGAATCGAGATCGGCGGTGCCGAGCCGCAAATAGCGGATATCATTCAGGTTGATCATCGCCCGTCCTTCCGTCCCACAGCGCCCTCCCGAGGCGGCAGCAGTTTGCCCGGTTCCGCGCGCCTTGACTACAGAGC
The DNA here is from genome assembly GCA_036490955.1 of Allostellaceae bacterium. Lineage (GTDB taxonomy): Bacteria > Pseudomonadota > Alphaproteobacteria > ATCC43930 > CGMCC-115725 > CAIKMD01. The sequence goes on from DASXCX010000333.1 coordinate 6,417, forward strand.
CGCGGGCGGCATCTGCCCACACACCTTTTTCTTCCTCCCAAAAAGCCCCTTGATTTGAGAACAATTGTATGCAAACATACGTATGCAATCATACGTTCTAGGGAAATTTGACATGACCCTTCCGTCCTCGACCGAGATCTTGATCGTCGGTGCCGGCCCGTCCGGCTTGGCGCTCGCCTCCGAATTGGCCCGTCGCTCCATTCCCTTTGTCTTGGTCGATCGCCAAGCCGCCGGCGCGAACACGTCCCGCGCCTGCGTCGTTCATGCGCGGACCCTCGAAGTGCTCGAGCCGCTCGGCATCGTGCCCGAGCTTCTGGCGCGCGGCGTCGACGTACCGATCTTCCGGGTGCGGGATCGCAACCGCGCGCTGATCACGGTCGACTTCCGGCATCTGCCGAGCCGCTATGCCTCGACGCTGATGCTGCCGCAATGCGAGACCGAGGCCGTGCTCCTCGAGGGGCTCGAGGCGCGCGGCGGCCAGGCCGTGCGTCCGTGCGAGCTGACTGCGGTTCGGCACGATGCCGAGGGCGCGACCGTCACGCTACGCGATGCGCAAGGCGATCACATCCTGCGCACGCGCTATCTCATCGGCTGCGACGGCATGCACAGCCGCATTCGCGAGCAGGCCGGTATTGCCTTCGCCGGCGGCAGTTACGAAGAGTCCTTCGTCCTGGCGGATGTGCGCATGGAATGGCCGCTCAGCCGGGACGAGGTGTCGTTGCTCTATTCGCCGGCCGGGCTCGTGGTAGT
>DASXCX010000334.1:0-10176 GCA_036490955.1 Allostellaceae bacterium
CTCGCCGCCATGAACGATGCTCCTTGTTACCTAGTTGAGCCGCCGCGGCTGGTGCGGGCTGTCGAGAGAGAAAGCCGGGATCGCCACCGCGAAGCATTCGCCGCTCGGCAATTCCATCTCATATGTTCCGACCATGATGCCCGACGGCGTCGCGAGCGGCGTGCCGCTGGTGTATTCGAAGCTTTGTCCCGGGCCAAGAACCGGCTGCTCACCGACAACGCCGGCGCCGCGCACATCCTGGACGCGTCCCTGCGCGTCGGTGATCCGCCAATGACGGCGGCGCAGTTGAACCGTTTCGGCGCCTTGATTCTCGATCCGCACGTGATAGGCCCAGACGAAGCGATTTTCGGCCGGCGAAGACTGGTCCTCGAGATAGGTGGGGTTGACCACGACTTTGATCGATCGGGTGACTTCGGAATACACGGCAGGCGCTCTCCCCCACTCTCGCGCCATTTTCGCGCGGAACGCCACGAGGTCAAGCCGCGGGGAGCGCTGCATCAGCGCGGCCGGCTAGCGATACCGACCGAACGTTCAGCCGACGCAACCGTGTTGTCGAGCAGCATGGTCACGGTCATGGGCCCGACGCCGCCGGGAACCGGCGTGATATACGATGCCTTCTCCCGGACGCCGGCGAAATCGACATCGCCGACGAGCTTACCGTCGGGCAGGCGGTTGATGCCAACGTCGATCACGACGGCGCCGCTGCGCACCATCTGCGGCACGATCAGCCGCGGATGCCCCGCCGCCACCACGAGGATGTCGGCGAGGATGGTGTATTGCGAGAGCTCGCGCGTCTTGGCGTGACAGATGGCGACAGTTGCTTCGCGCGCCATCAACATCAGCGCCATCGGCTTGCCGACGACGTTGCTGGCGCCGACCACGGTGACGTTGCGGCCCTCGACCGGAATATTCTCGTGCTCCAGGAGCTTCGAGACGCCATAAGGCGTGCACGGTGGGAACACCGTGTTGCCAATGACCAGTCCGCCGACGTTATAGAGATGGAAACCGTCGACATCCTTGTCGACCGAGATCGTCGTCAGCACGCGCTGCACCGAAATCGTCGGCGGCAGCGGCAATTGTACGAGGATTCCGTGAATCGCCGGATCGTCGTTGAGCCGACGCACATAATCGAGCAGCCTCTCCTCGGAGACGTCGCTTTCGAAACGCATCACCTCGGAGTGGATACCGACTTCGCCGCAAGCCCGCACCTTGTTGCGGACATAGACCTCGGAAGCGGGGTTGGCGCCGATGAGAATCACGGCAAGGCCCGGCTTCGTCGCATGTTGCGAGACAAGCGTTTCGACGCGGGAGCGAATCCCGTTACGGATTTCGCGAGCGATCGCGACACCATCGATGATCTTGGCGGTCATGTCGCGTATATATCAAAAGGCGAGCGGCCGCGCGATTGGAACCCACGCGGCGGCGTGACGCATCGAGGTCCTGCTGGTGGGCAATTGTGGGCCGCCGAACGCAGCGCCGGACGGCCAAAGGCAAAAATCGCTCCGTTGAGCCGCAAAGGACGCTTCGTTGCGGGCCGTCGCCGGAATGATGCGGTTAACGCTTGGCTTGAGAGGCGCTTTTCAGCTTTTCCCTATCACGGAAGTCCGACGCGACCCGAACCGATCGGCCTTTGCGCAATTCGCAGCGTCGCCCGAGCGGCAAGGCTTGGCCGAGCTACTCTGGGCCCTGATCTAGGCGGAAGCGTTCGCGCGGAACGCCGGCATCACTTCCTGGGAGAACAGCGTCACGGATTGCTGCACGCGATCGAAGGGCATGTCGCCGAAAGCGAACCGCCCGATCACGTAATTCGTTCCGGTTTCCGTGACGATGCGATCGAGCTTTGCGCGCACGGTGTCGGGCGAGCCGATGACCAGCATTTCGCGCTTGGCCGCTTCGTCATAGGTGCTGGGAAAGTGCAGCGGCAGCGTACCGTAGCGGCGGAACAGCTCGGCATTGCTGTCGAACCAGATCGCATAGGCGCGGCGCGCGGTCTCTTCCGCCTTCGCGTCGCTGTCGGCGACATGGATATGCCGCGTGGTGCCGAGTTTTGTCGATACCGGTTCGCCACCATGAGCGCTGTTCCATTCCCGAAGATAACTGTCGACGATCGATTTCACGCGCACGCTCGGTCCATTCATCACCGCATTGACGCGATTCTTCGCCGCCCATGCCGCGGATTCGGGACGCGTGACGCCATACCAGAATGGCGGATGCGGCCGTTGCAGCGGCTGCAAGGCCATTGGCACGTCGGTGTAGCTGTAATACTTGCCCTCGAAATCGAGCACCGGCTTGGTCAGGCCGAGTTGCAGCACCTGAAGCGCCTCCGGAAAGCGCTTACGCGCCTCAAGATGGCCGACGCTGAACGCGCCGAGCTCATAGGGCGATTGCCCGCGGCCGATGCCGACCTCGAGCCGGCCGCCGCTCAATTGGTCGAGCATGCAGATCTCTTCGATCAGCCGCAGCGGCTCGTGTACCGGCAACACATAGACCATCGGCCCCATGCGCAAGCGCTGCGTCCGCTGCGCGACGGCCGAAAGGAATACGCTAGGCGAGGGCGCCATACCGAGCGACGAGCCGTGATGCTCGGCAAGATGGTAGGCGTAAAGCCCGACCGCATCGTAGTTCTCGATCAGCCGCAAGCGATTGCGATAATGCTCGCCAAGCTCGAAACCGCCGCGATCGAGATGGTCGAAAACGCCGAAATCAACTTTCATGATCTTCCTTGCCGCCGGCGGAATTAATCCGCAAGCACGTCTCGAAGCGGGATCTTGTTCTTGATGAGTCCCAAACTCTGCACCGCATCGATCCACCATTGCATCTGTGCGGGCGTCACTTCCGCGGTGAGATCGACGATCCTGGTGTTGAGCGCGATCGCCTCGGGCAGCTTCAGATAGGTGATCTGCGACCGCTGGGCGGCTTCCATATTGTGCTCGATCCAGGTCATCGCCTCGCGAATGGAGGCGCGAAAAGCCGGCGCGACCTCAGGATGCGTGGTCATGTAGCCGCGCGACATCGCCCACGCCGAATAGACGGTGAAAGGATCGGCCAGATCGGCGAGGAAATCGCCGACCTTTACGCCGGTCTTGGCGGCGAGGATCTGGCCGAAGAACGGCGCAGCCGCGACCACCGCATCGGTTGCGCCGCTGCGCAGCGAGTCATTCATCTGATTGATCGGCACCTCGACGTAGGTAACGTCGCTCGGCGCGATGCCGCGGTCTTGGAGCCATTTCATGAAGGCGATGTGATAGGCGCTTTGCAGGCCGGGTACGCCTACTTTCTTCCCTTTGAAATCGGCGGCGGTCGCGATCTTCGCTTCGGGGCGCGCCAGCACGCCGCCGGTCGTTCCTTGCTTCGACTGGCCGTTGGCGCCGGCGACGATGGCGATATCGGCACCGCCCTCATCGGCAAAGAGCACGATCGGCGGGCTAAGGCCGGCAACCTGCGATGTGCCGGCGATGAGGGCCGCGGGCTGATTGGAGCCGACGGCGATGAATTGCAGCGTCACATCGAGCCCGTGCTGCGCGAAGATACCTTGATCCTTGGCGACGAAAGCCGGAATCCACGGATAGCCCGGCCCATAACTTACCGTGATCTTCGTCTGCGCTTGCGCGGGCAACACCGCAAGCAACAGCAGCGCCACGATCGTCGATGAAATCCGTCCCATCACCCCTGTTCCTGATGCCACCGGCCGGTCCGATCGATCGGACCCCGCTAGATCGACACGCGAAAGGTTTCCGGTTTGGCCATCATGCGCTCGGCCACCGCGTCGCGCCAAGCTTTGATGTCACGCGGCAATTCCATCGCCACCGGCCGGTAGCCGTAATCGTGCGGCTCGAGCCCCGGCGGCTCCTTGCCTTCTTCAAGATTGCGCGCCGCGACGATCAGGCGATGCCGCGCCTGAGCGATGACCAGATCCGAGGCGGAGAGATTTTCCTGCGTGCGATCGTAGAGCGGCCCCATGCTCTCGGTCATCGCGAGATCTTGCGCCTGCAGCTTCTTGATGCCCATCCAAGGTTGGCACGGCTTCGACTCGTCTTCGCCGGCATAATCGTTCGCCGCATTCTGCAGCGGCTCGAAGGTCACGGGATCGACTTGCGCATGGATATCGCTGCCGGCGTGCATCTGCTTGCGCTCGGCCTCGGTCAGTGCGCGTCCGGGATGCCACGAGAAGGTGAACACCCAGGAGTTCTCATTGTCGATCGGAACCCAGGCATGACCCGCTTGCGGGTTGTCGCCGGCGATCGGCCAATTCGTGTAACCCGGCAGGAACCACTGATTCACGCGCCAATAACACGTCTCCGCTTCAGCATTGCGCTTGGCGGCGAGAAGCATGCCGGCGGGCATCGCTTGCGTTTCGAGCTTCGGTTGCAACTCGCGCATGGCCCAGACGGCCGAGCGGTTGCGCGGGTCAGCCGCGCGCTGGCGCAGCAGATCGTTGTGCAGAATGCTGAGATGGGCGCTGTCGAGATCGCCTTCCATGCCTTGCGTCCAATGGCAGCGCTGGCGCCGCTTGGAAACGTAGACATGACTTTCGGGAACGGTCAGCCATTCGAGCGCGGGCAGTGCCGGTTGCTGGTCGCGCGGCCCGAGGTAGGCCCAGACGACACCATTCTTCTCAATGCAGGGATAGGCCGGATGTTTGACCTTCTCCTTGAACTGCGTCTGCGGCGGTTCGTTCGGCATGTCGATACAATTGCCGTCGAGATCGTATTTCCAGCCGTGGTACCAGCAACGCAGCCCGCAATCCTCGTTCTTGCCGAAGAACAGCGAGGCACCACGATGCGAGCAATGCTCTGCGAGGAGCCCGACCTTGCCGTCGATGCCGCGGAAAGCAACCATATCCTCGGCCATCAGCCGCACGCGCACGGGCGCGCCGCCCGCCTGAAGCTCGCGCGACAGCAGCGCGGCCGTCCAATAGCGCCGCAGCAACTTGCCCATCGTGGTTTCGGGACCGGTCTCCGCCAGTAGCTGGTGATCTTCGAGCTTCATCAGAACACACTCGTCAACGGAACGCAGGGAAGCCGAAGAGCTCGGCGGGATTGTCGACAAATAGTTTTCGCCGCCGCGCCTCGTCCGGGACCCAGATAGAGACCAGATCGACGAGATCGGCGTCGTTCGGCATCGGCTTGGAATAGCCGGGATGCGGCCAATCGCTGCCCCACAAGATTCGGTCGGGATACCGCTCAACCACGTGATGCACGAAGGGAAGAATATCGTCGAACGGAAAATTTTCTTGCTGCGAGAAACGTGCGGTGAGCTTCACCCAGCAGCGGCCCGTGTCGAGGCATCGGCGCACGAAGCGGAATTCCTCGCTGTTGACGCCTTTCGCCGGCGGCGGATTACCGAGATTGTCGAGCACGAAGCGTCCCGGCTGCGCGAGGATCTGATCGCCCCAGGCCGCGATATCATCGGCATTGGTCAGGAAATATTGTGGATGCCAGCCGCGCTCCAAACCACGCTGCAGTGTGCGAAGGTCAAGTTCGGGAGTGGAGCGGCGCGCGAAGCGCATGCCGACAACCCCTGCTTTCGCGAGTATATCGAGTTCGCCATCGGTAATGTCCGGCGCCGGCGACGTCACACCGCGCAACCGCTCGGGCTCGCTGGTTAGCGCATGCAGCATGAATTCGTACATGTAGCCGTTCTGAAACGACTGCGTGACCACGCCACGCGACAGCCCGAGCGCCTTTTGCAGCGCGAGTAAATCCTGAAGAGTTGAGTCTTCCATCTGATGACCGCGGCTCTGTGCAAGCGGGAAGCGCTTTTGCGGTCCGTAGATATGGAAATGACAATCGGTCGCACCCGGCGGCAATTTCAATTTCGGTGCGCGCAGATTGCGGTCCGGCGCCGGGGCTTTGGTTTCGCTGGCCATGCTCGATCCGTGATCTGAAGCGGAAACGCCGCGCCTGTCAATGCGGCACGCCTAACTTGCCTCGCATTTAGCGGACGGCTAAAGCAGCGCCGCGTAACGGTGGAAAGGCGACCGTCATCATGGGAGAAGTTCTCGGGCTCGGGTTGACACATTTTCCACCCATGACCGGACCCGATGCACAACTGCCCGGCTTTCTCGAACGCTTGCTGAAGAATCCGAAAATCCCGCAATCGGCGAAGGACCCGCAGTCCTGGCCTAAGCTTATGCAAGAAGAATGGGGTGATGATCGCGGTCTCGCCGCATCGGCAGAACATCGGCATCGCATCGTCGAAGCAACGAAGGCGACACGCCGCGCGCTCGATGAATTCAATCCCGATTTCGTCGTGATGTGGGGCGACGACCAATACGAGAATTTTCGCGAAGACATCGTGCCGCCCTTTTGCGTCTTCGCGCTCGGCGAGGTCGCCAACCACCCGTTCAACGAACACAACGAACGGCGGCAGATGAACGTCTGGAACGAGCCGAAGGAAAAAGCCTTCGTCGTCAAAGGCCATCGCCGTGGCGCCAAGCATCTTGTCGCTGCGTTGATGGAAGACGGCTTCGATATGCCGTATGCTTATACGCTGAAGCATGAGCAAGGCTTGGCGCGAGCTTTCATCAACACGCTTCTCTATCTCGACTACGATCGCGACAAAGGCTGGCCGTATCCGCTCGTGCCGTTCCATGTGAATTGCTACGGCTCGAACGTCATTCGCGCGCAAGGTGTCGCAGGGCATCTCGCGCCCGGTGAAGTCGCGGAGGCCGATCCGCCGGGGCCAACGCCCGCGCGCTGCTTCGATCTCGGCGCCGCGGTCGGGCGTGCAATCAAGGCCAGCCCCTGGCGTGTAGCGCTGGTCGCATCATCGAGTTGGTCGCACGCCTTCTTGACGGAGAAGACCAACTACATCCTTCCCGACATGGACGCGGACCGCCGCAATTTCGAGCATTTGAAAGCTGGGCGGCTCGCCGAGTGGCGCAAGCTCGCGACCGCCGATATCGAGAGCTCGGGACAGCACGAATTCCTCAATTGGATCGTGCTCGCCGGCGCCATGAACGAGTTGCGGCTGAAGCCGCAGATCGTCGATTGGATCGAGACCTATATCTTCAACTCGAACAAATGCTTCGCCATTTTTAACTCCTGAGGAATCATGCCGATCGAGCGCCGCGTCGACGTCCATCATCATTTCTATCCGCAGCAGTATCTCGAGGCGATGAAAAGCGTGCCGGGCCGCGAAGGCGGCGGCGCCGCTTTTCCGGGTGTCGCACAATGGACGACGACACGCACCATCGAGGAGATGGACAAGCATGGCGTAACGACCGCGATCCTATCGCTGTCGCCGCCGGGGCCGCGCATGCTCGACGTCGAGGGCAATCGCAAGCTCGCGCGTATTTGCGGCGAATACGCCGCGCAGATGTCGCGCGACAATCCCGGCCGCTTCGGGCTTTTCGCTCCGATGCCGATGCCGGATGTCGACGGCACGCTGAAAGAAATCGCCTATGCGCTCGACGTGGTGAAGGCGGACGGCATCGGTTTGATGACGAGCTATGGCGACAAATGGATCGGCGATCCCGCCTTCGATCCGGTGTTCGAGGAGCTGAACCGGCGCAAGGCGCTGGTCTACATCCATCCGCTCGCGGCGAATTGCAGCATGGGGCTGATGAACTGGGTACCGGATGCGTTGATCGAATATCCGCACGATACCAGCCGCGCCATCCTTAGCCTGATGTTCAGCGGATCGCTCAATCGCTATCCCGACATCCGCTTCATCTTCTGTCACGGCGGCGGCACGATTCCGTTCCTCGCCGGGCGCATCAACCATTCGGGCTCGAACCGTGCTTTCCTCGCGCGCGTGCCGAAAGGCATCGATTACGAAATGCGCAAGCTGCACTACGACATCGCGCTGTCGGCATTCAAGCCGTCGCTAGCTGCGCTCTTCGCCTATGTGCCGATGTCGCAGATATTGCTCGGCAGCGACTATCCGTTCTCCTCGATCGGCCCATCGATCGAAGGCTTGAACGAGATGGGCCTGACACAAGCCGATCTCGAGACGATCTATCGCGGCAATTCCGAAAGGCTCATCCCGCGACTTCGCCCGTGACGGGTTAGCCTCACTTAGCGCACGCCATAATTCTTGAATTTCTGCGGCGTGTTATCGCCCCATTGCGCGCGCAGGTCGGTGACCGGCGCGAGATTCGAGCCGTTCGCGACATTGAGCACGTCTGTATCGGTCCAGTGCTCGTGCACGCGGCCCCAGGGATCGCACCAATAATCGAAAATCTGCGCGCCGAGCTCGTGGCGGCCGACGCCCCACATGTGCTCGTACTTATTCTTCGATATTAGGAATTGATGGCCGAGCATGACGTCGTCGACGTCCTCGACCTCGAAGGAAAGATGATTGAGGCCGACCTTGTCGCTCTGCCAGGCGAAAAGAATGTGGTGATCGACATAGTCCTCGCCGCGATCGCAGCGGTTGAGCGAGGCGATGATGTTTTCTTTGCTGCCGGCATAGATGTCGTCGGACGCAATGAAGCCGAAATTTTCGCGATACCAGGCGAGCGCGCGCTTCAAGTTCTTCGAGAGGATGACGCTGTGACCGACGCGCTTCACCTGTGACGGCCGCTCTTTCAGCCGCGTCAGCGCGCCCGCACGTGCATTCTTGTCCGAGCCGCGGTTGAGGGTGATCTTTTCGACCGGCAGCGGCGGCGAGGTCGCGACGCCGTGCACGACTTCGATCTCGAAGCCGTCGGGATCAGTCAGCTTCACGCGATGGCCGCCGCCGGGCTCATCGATCGGCTCGATCTTCGAAGCGCCTTCGACGCGCGCAATTTTCTCGAGATCATCGCGGCTCGCCGCATAGTAGGCCCAGCCGACGACCTGCGGATCGCCTTTTTCGGTAATGTGAATATGATGCGCCGGGTCCGTGCCACGCATATAGAGGGCGTTCGCTATGCGCTCCGCGCGCACCATGCCGAAATCGATGAGGAATTCTTCCATCCGGTCGAGATCAGGGGCGCGCATGCGACCCCACGCGATGTCTTGAACCTTGATGACCGGCATTTCCGCTTTCCTCCAACGATTTGCGCGACCTTAGCCGGAGCCGCGGAGCCTCGCTACTCCGCGACGACACTTTCGGCCTGCGCGTTGACCGCGAAGCGCGGCCGTACTACGAGGCGCCTCGCGGGAAACTTAAGGGAGAGAGGCTAGTGGCGGACGGCGACAAGCGGAATATCACCGACGAAGAGCTCGCGCTCCGGCGCAAGCTTGCGATCATGTGCCGCGTCCTCGGCGTGCAGAAATCGATCGGGCTTTACGGCCACGTTTCGATCCGCGTCCCCAACACCGACATCGTGCTGATGACGCCCGGCGCCGGCACGCGCAAAGACCGGGTCAGGCTCGACCAGATTTTCGTTTTCGATATGAGCGGAAAAATTCTTCAGCATCCAGGCGGCGACCGGCCGATGCAGATTCCTGCCGAGTGGCGCATCCACACGCAGATTCACAAGGACCGGCCCGAAATCGGCTGTATCGCCCATCTGCACGCGCATGCTTCGACCTTGATGGGCGTCGCCCAACGCGAGATCGTGCCGGTCTTTTCGCAGGGCGGCTTCCTTTATGGCGGTGTGCCAACCTGGGACGATCCGCGCATGGTGCTCGACGACAAATCGGCGGTCGCACTATCGCAAACACTGGGCAAAGCGATTGCTTGCCAAATGCGTGGACACGGATCGGTCGTTGTTGGCGAAACAGCCGAGCAATGCCTACAGGCCTGCACCTTCATCGAGGAAAACGCGCAGTATCAAATCGAGGCAGAAGCCCTCGGCGGCGCCAAACCCTTCCCGAACGAGCTTTGGGAGCAGCTCATCGCCGAGCGGCGCGGCGGCCGCGTTGGCAGCGGCGGCACGATGCTGCTGTGGAACTACTGGGCTCAGATCGTGGAGGAAGAAGGCGTTCCGTTCTAAAGCGCTCGCCGGCGCACGACCCCAAGCTGCCCCGCTCGGCCGACGCGTCGGCGGGATCAGCCCGGCGTCTTCGCCGCAGCCGCCGTTTCCTCGAGGCCGAAGCGGTCGCCGAAATCGAAGGCGTCGTCGTGCTGGAAGCCATCGTAATACTGGAACTCCCACCAATTGCCGTCGAGATCCTCGAAATAGAACGAGTAGACCCCGTGATGCTGCTCGGGGTCTTGAATCTGGCCGATCTTGTAGGTCTCTTTCAGTTCCTTGGCGCGCGCATGCGCTTGATCGACCTCTTCCTTGCTGCGTAGCTCGAG
>DASXCX010000335.1:0-25984 GCA_036490955.1 Allostellaceae bacterium
GATGCCGGTGGCTCGGATCGCGGTCGGGTAGAACATCGCCGAGATGGTGTTGAGTGAGCCCTGGCCGCCGTTGACGCAGCAACCGACCACGAACATCGCGACGAGCAGCACCGGCGTGTTGGTGAGCGAGAAGGCGGCGACGCAAAGCGCGATCGCCGCCGTCCCGTAAGCGGTGGCAAGCACCTTCGGCAGCGAGCCGAGCTTGTCGGCGAGCCAGCCCATGGCGAGGCCGCCGACACAGCCGCCGATGCCGTACCAGACCGTGACCGTGATCGCGACGGTGAGCGGCTGGCCAACCTCGCGCAGCAGGGTCGGCAGCCAGAAGACCATATAGGTCAGGATGAAGAGATTGGCGACGAAGGCGATCCACAGCAACGCGGTCGGATAAGCTCGCCCGTCGGTGAAGAGCGCCTTGACGGTGGCGCCCGTGATTTGCGGCTCGAGGGTGAAGCGCGTGCCGGCGGTGAAATTCCGCTCCGGCACGATGCGTCGCATGATGTCGCGGACGCGGTCCATCGATTGGCCCGAGAGCAGCAGATAGCGTGCCGATTCCGGCAGATAGATCGCGACGACGACGATTGCGAGCAGCGGCACGATGCCGCCGATATAGAACGTCGATTGCCAGCCGAGGGTCGGGATCAGGATATTGGCGAGCACGCCGCTGACGATCGAGCCGAAGGCGAAGAAAGCGGCGGTGCTGTTGACGAGGAGGGCGCGGCGGCGGCGCGGCGCGTATTCGAGCACATAGGCCGTGACATTGGGCAGCGTGCCGCCGAGGCCGAAGCCGGCGATGAAGCGCAGCACGACGAGGCTGGTGACGGTGTGGCCCAAAGGCGTCGCCAGCGAGAACACGCCGAAGATCGCCATCGGCCAGATGATCGCCTGCTTGCGGCCGATCTTGTCGGCGAGCATGCCGAAGAACAGCGCACCGAACGTCAGGCCCAGCAGGCCCGAGCTGAAGATCGGGCCGAGCAGCGCCGGGCTGAAACCCAGATCCTTGGCCATCACCGGCGCGACATAGGCGATGCCCTGCGTGTCGTAGCCGTCGAACATGGCGGTGAAGAGGCTGACCAGCAGCACAACCCATTGCTGGCCGCTGATCTTCGCCTGGTCGATGACGGCGGTGAAATTATAGCTGTCGGCTTCGGCCATGATGCCCGCGTTCCCTCCCTAGAGTGGTTCCATCGAGCGCTTGCCGCGCCCGTCGTTTGGAGCGATGGTAGCGCCCGTGGGCGTGGGTGGGCAAAGGGCAAATTGGAGACGGTCGACGAGGGCGGCGAGAACCCGAGTCGCGCAGACAAAAAAGAGGGGTGCGACCGAGGTCGCACCCCCAAATTTCTGCCTCGTTCGCGGCCCTGGCTGGGAGGCTTTGAGCCGGAGCCGCGTTGCGTATTAGCTACAGCCAGTCGTGCTGCCGCATGTGTCGCATTTGAGGCAGGTCCCGTTACGTACCAACGTGAAATTCCCACATTCGTGACAGCTATCGCCCTCGTAGCCGCGCGCCCGCGCCATGCGGATCCTCTCCGCGCGGCTGTCGATCGCGGTTGAGGCTTTGAGCTCGGCCTTGAGTGTTTCGCTGACGCTTGGCGTCGCGCGCGCGTCTTCCATCTCATCGACGGCGAGATCGAGCGCGGCATTGCCGCGGCTGGCGGTCGCCATGCCCGTGCCGGCCTGGCCGCCTTGCAGCACGGTCAAGCGGTTGCGGACGTAGCCGGTCGAGGCCACGCGCTGCACCACCGCGGCGATCTCGGGCCGGCCGCCGCCATCGGGCAGGTTCGACTCCGAAGTGCCTTTGCCGACCGTGTCGGGCAGGACGTCCGCGGGCTGCACATGGGCGAGGTCGCTGCGGTCGAGATAGGAGATCGCGAGCTCGCGGAAGATGTAGTCGATCAGCGAGGTCGCCATCTTGATCGCATCGTTGCCTTCGACGATGCCCGAGGGCTCAAAGCGCGTGAAGGTATAGGCCTCGACGAATTCCTCGAGCGGCACGCCGTATTGCAGGCCGATCGAAATCGCGATGGCGAAATTGTTCATCAGCGAGCGGAAGGCGGAGCCTTCCTTGTGCATGTCGATGAACACTTCGGCGAGGCTGCCGTCCTCGTATTCGCCGGTGCGGAGATAGACCTTGTGCCCGCCGACGATCGCCTTCTGGGTATAGCCCTTGCGGCGCTGCGGCAGGCGGCGTCGCTCGTGGCTGGCGACGATGCGCTCGATCACCCGCTCGACGATGCGCTCGGCGACGACCGGCACGCGCTCGACCGGATTCTTCTCCATCAGCTCGGCGACACCTTCCTCGGTCTCGTCGTCCTCGATGAGCTGCGACTGCAGGGGCTGCGACAGCTTCGAGCCGTCGCGGTAGAGGGCGTTGGCTTTGAGGCCGAGCTTCCAAGACAGCATGTAGGCCGATTTGCAATCCTCGACCGTCGCGGCGTTCGGCATGTTGATGGTCTTGGAGATCGCGCCCGAGATGAAGGGCTGGGCCACGGCAAGCATGCGGATGTGGCTCTCGACCGAGAGGAACCGCTTGCCGATGCGGCCGCAGGGATTGGCGCAATCGAAAACCGGGAGATGCGCTTCCAAGAGGAACGGCGCGCCTTCCAAGGTCATGGCACCGCAGCAATATGTGTTCGCCGCCTCGAGATCGGCTTTCGAAAAGCCCAGCGCCGTCAGCATGTCGAAGCCGGGATCGTTCATCTGCTCGGCGGTGAAGCCGAGAGCCGTTTTGCAGAATTCCTCGCCCAGCGTCCATTTATTGAAGGCGAAGCGGATATCGAAAGCGGTCGCGAGCGTCTGCTCGAGCGCCTCGATGGCGGTGGCGGTAAAGCCCTTTGCCTTGAGCTGCGCGTGGTTGAGCGCCGGCGCATCGGCAAGTGTCGCGTGACCGACGGCATAGCGCGTGATCGCCTCGACTTCCGCCAGCGTGTAGCCGAGGGTGCGCAGCGCTTCCGGTACGGCGCGGTTGATGATGCGGAAATAGCCGCCGCCCGCCAGCTTCTTGAATTTGACGATCGCGAAATCGGGCTCGATGCCGGTCGTGTCGCAATCCATGACGAGGCCCGTCGTGCCGGTCGGCGCGATCACGGTCGCTTGCGCGTTGCGGTAGCCGTAGCGTTCGCCGAGGGCCAGCGCGACGTCCCACGCACGCTTGGCCGCGTCGACGAGCGCCGGGACCGGGCAATGCTTGGCGTCGAGTGCGACAGGGAGGACCGAAAGCTGCTCGTAGCCGCTCGTCTCGCCATGCGCCGCGCGGCGATGGTTGCGGATGACGCGCAGCATATGGTTGCGGTTGGGCTCGTAGCCCGGGAAGGCGCCGAGCTCGCCGGCCATCTCGGCCGAGGTCGCATAGGCCTTGCCGCAGACGATCGCAGTGAGGGCGGCACCGTAAGCGCGGCCTTCATCGCTGTCATAGGACAGGCCCGAGGTCATCAGCAGGCCGCCGAGATTGGCGATGCCGAGGCCGAGGGTGCGATATTCGTAAGAGAGCTTGGCGATCTCGCGCGACGGGAACTGCGCCATCAGCACCGAGATTTCGAGGACGATGGTCCAGAGCCGAACCGCATGCTCGAAGCCCGCGATGTCGTAGCCGTTGTCCGGCGTGCGGAAGGCGAGGAGGTTGACCGCCGCCAGATTGCACGCGGTGTCGTCGAGAAACATGTATTCCGAGCACGGATTCGACGCGTTGATCCGTCCCGAAGCGGAACAGGTGTGCCAGTCGTTGATCGTCGTGTCGAATTGCAGGCCCGGATCGGCGCTCGCCCACGCGGCATGCGCGATCTTTTCCCAGAGCTCGCGCGCCGGCAGCGTCTTCGACACCTTGCCGTCGGTGCGACGGGTCAGATGCCATTCGGTATCCTTCTCGACACGCTCGAGGAAGTCGTTCGTGACCCGGACGGAATTGTTCGAGTTCTGGCCGGCGACGGTCAGATAGGCGTCGCTATCCCAATCCGTGTCGTAGGTCTTGAAGTCGATCTGCGTATAACCCTGTTGGGCAAACTGGATGACGCGCTGCACGTAATTCTCGGGTAGCTGCGTGCGGCGTGCCGCCTTGATCTCGAGCTTCAGGGCGAGGTTCTTCTTCGGATCGAACCGCCCTTCGCCCAGGGCCGCCGGCGCGTCGTGACAAGCCTTCATGATCAGATTGAGGTGCTTTTGCGCGAGCTTTGATCCGGCAACGAGCGCCGCGACTTTCTGCTCCTCGATCACCTTCCAGTCGATAAACGCTTCGATGTCCGGATGATCGATGTCGACTGTCACCATCTTGGCGGCGCGCCTGGTCGTGCCGCCGGATTTGATCGCGCCGGCAGCGCGATCGCCGATCTTCAAAAAGCTCATGAGGCCGGAGGAGCGGCCGCCGCCCGAAAGATTTTCGTTTTCGCCGCGGAGCTTCGAGAAATTGGAGCCGGTGCCCGAGCCGTATTTGAAGATGCGCGCTTCGCGCACCCAAAGATTCATGATGCCGCCGTCATTGACCAGATCGTCGGCGACGGACTGAATGAAGCAGGCATGCGGCTGCGGCCGCTCATAGGCGCTGGTCGAGGCCACGAGCTCGCCGGTCTTGAAGTCGACATATTGATGGCCCTGCGCCGGGCCGTCGATGCCATAGGCCCAATGCAGGCCGGTGTTGAACCATTGCGGCGAGTTGGGCGAGGCCATCTGCTTCATGAGCATGAAGCAGCTTTCGTCGTAGAACGTCTTCGCGTCGGCTTCGCTGTCGAAATAGCCGCCCTTCCAGCCCCAATAGGTCCAGGTCCCGGCGAGGCGGTGGAACACCTGCTTCACGCTCTTCTCGGAGCCGAAGCGCTGGCCGGCAGGCATCTTGGCGAGAGCCGCTTCGTCGGGCACCTGGCGCCACAGCCAATCCGGCACGTCCTCCTCGACCACGGGAACGGATTTTGCCGGCACGCCTGCCTTGCGGAAATATTTCTGCGCGAGGATGTCGCAGGCGACCTGGCTCCACTCCGCCGGGACTTCGCAATCCGGCAGATGGAAGACGCGTGAGCCGTCGGGATTGCGTATCTCGCTGGTCGCCAGCCGGAACTCGATGTTCTTATAAGGATCTTCGCCGGCGACGGTGAAGCGACGCTCGATACGCATGCCTTAACTCCCCCAAAACCGCTATTTTCTTGTCCAGCGCGTCCCCACCAGATGTAGGGGATCAAGCGCTGCACCGGCTGAAAATCCTGTGCCTCGATGCAAACGTTTGCAACAACATTTTGTCACGAACGGAGTAGCTAACACTAAATATAGGGGTTGACGGGTTTTTCGGATTTCCCGGAATCCGCATGCGTCTACACAATAGGTAGATGGGATAAGTGCTTCAGAATAAGAAGGGAATCAGCACCGCCGTTTTGCTGGCGTAGGCGTCGTAGCCCGGCAGCACCCGACGCAATTCCTTTTCCTCGTGGCGGGCTTTGAGCAGCAGCGCTCCGAAGATCAGCACGAGGCCCAGCAGCGCGCGCCAGCGGTCGAGCGCGATCGCGCTGCCGAGCAAGGCAAGCAGAATCCCCGAATAGATCGGGTGGCGGACATAGCGATAAGGCCCGCGGCGAATCAGTGCGTGATCTTCCTTGATCTCGACCGCGGCGCTCCAATTGCCGGCGAGGGTGATTCGCGCCGCGATCGCAATCCCGAGGCCGAGCGCGGTGAGGAAGACGCCGAGCCCGGCGCCGATCGGGCTCGGCGGCAGGAAGCGCCCGGCCAGAATCGCAGGCGTGGCGCGGGGCACCACCAGCACGATCGTGCCGAGCCAAGCAAGCGTATAGTGCAGCCAATTGGCGGACAGGGGCTCGCGCCATTGCATTGCCTTCGCGCCGCGCGCCGCGATCGCCCAATAGACGAGCCAGCCCACCCACATCGCCGCGAGGAGAAGCCGCATCGTTACCTCCGCTGTGCTTGGATATCGCGTCGCGATGCGGCGATTCAAGCGATGTGGCCGGGCGTTGCATGTCGGCGCTTCACGCTAACCGGTCGGCGTTGTAGGCTGCGCCCCGTTTTCAGGGCAGCGGGCGACAGGAGAAGGTCGATGCGGATTTGCTGGTACAACGACAATCGTCTCGGGCTGGTCAAGGGCGATCGGGTCTACGACGCGTCGAAGGCGCTCGAGAAGCTGCCGAAGCCGGCCTATCCGGCGGCCAGGAACGGCGATCCGCTCCTCGTCCATCTCGCCAAAATGCGGCCCGAGATCGAGGCCGCGGCGACCGGCAGCGGCACGCCGATCAGCGAAGTGAAATTTCTCTCGCCCGTCGCGTCGCCGACCAAGGTCATCGGCACGCCGACCAATTATGCCGATCACATCGCAGAAGCCGACAAGCAGCGCGACGTGTTCACGATGAAGCGGCCGTCGACGAATATCGACGACCAGGGTCTCTTCCTCAAAGCCAATAGCTGCCTCATCGGCGGCGGCGAAGTGGTAAAGCTGCGCTTCCCGCAACGTCGCACCGATCACGAGATGGAACTCGGCATCATCATCGGCAAGCCGGCCTCAAACATCAAGCTCGAGGACGCGCTCGATTACGTCGCCGGTTACTGCATCGCGCTCGACATGGTGGTGCGCGGCTCGCAGGATCGCTCGATGCGCAAATCGGTCGACACCTACGGCGTCGCCGGTCCGTGGATGGTCACCGCCGACGAAATCGCCGATCCGCAGAATCTCGAATTCTCGCTCGCGGTGAATGGCGAGATAAAGCAAAAATCGAACACCAAGAACATGATCATGGACCTGAAGCGCCAGATCCAGTTCGGCTCGGAGTACTACACGCTGCTCCCCGGCGACATCATCATGACAGGCACTTGCTCGGGCGTCAGCCAAGTGAAGCCAGGCGACGTCATGCATTGCGAGATCGAGAAGATCGGCGCCATGGACGTCCGTATCGGCTCGGCCGAGTAAGCGAATGACCGTCGGCACGCGCATTATGACCTGGCTCCGCGGCGAGCTGGTCGGCACCGATGTTTCCGGCAACCGCTACTATCGCGACAAGTCGGCGCGAAAGTTGGAGCGCGGCGGCGGCCGCTTCAGCCGCGAGAAGCGTTGGGTGCTGTACAACGGCGAGGCCGAAGGTTCGCGCGTGCCGCCGGAATGGCATGCTTGGCTGCATCACACCGTCAACGAGATTCCGGCGGATGGCGGCAAGCTGAAATATCTCTGGCAGAAGCCGCATCAGCCCAATCTGACGGGCACGCCCGACGCCTATCGGCCGCCGGGCTCGGTGGTGCGCGGCGGTCATCGCGCCCCGACGACCGGCGACTACGAAGCCTGGAAGCCCGAGTAACGGATCGATCGAGGAGAGCCGCCGAACATGAGCCGCAATGCCGTCGAAACGGTCATGGGCGCCTTGGTGCTCGTCGTCGCCGCCTTGTTCTTGTTCTTCGCCTATACGACAAGCCAAATCTCGGCGGTGCCGGGCTACCAGGTGATGGCGAAGTTCAGCAACGCCGGCGGCCTCAAAAGCGGCGGCGATGTCCGCATCAGCGGCATCAAGGTTGGCTCGATCACCAGCGAGACGCTCGATCCCAAGACCTTTCAGGCGATCGTGCAGATGAGCGTTGATCCCGCGATCAAGCTCTCGGTCGATTCCGTCGCGCAGATCACGTCGTCGGGATTGCTCGGCGACAATTTCATCTCGATCGAGCCGGGCAATGAGGACGACCTCATTCCTGCCGGCGGCACGATCACCCATACCCAGGCGCAGATGAGCCTCGAAAATCTCATCGGCCAGGTGATCTACAATCAAGCGCAAGGCTCGGGCGGCTCGAAGAGCCCCGGCGGCGGCGACGCGCCGCAGCATCCCTGACGAGCGCATGAGCGATAAGAAGCCCGATCTTCCGGTCTGGCTCACGCCCGAGGGCGAAAAGGTCTCCTGCGTCGAGAAGATCAAAGTGCTGAACGGCAACCTCGCAGAGATCTACGAGCTGGCGCAGGAAGCGCTTGAGGACGCAGTGCTGATGGGTTGCGACGAGCGCCAGTTCCGTCAGGTGATCGAAGCGATCGCGCGCGACCTCGTCAATCCGTACAAGAAAGATAAGGCGTGACGTTCGATTTCGTTTTGCGCCCTCTCAACCGTCATGGCCGGGCTTGTCCCGGCCATCCACGTCTTGGCACCAAGTCGCGGATGGCCCGGCTAAACCCGGCCATGACGAAAGGTATCCTTGCGGGAGCGCTGCTGCTTGCTCCGATGGCGGCACGCGCGAACACGATCGCCGTTCTGCAAGGTCTCGATAAGACCACGGCGCGCGTCTCGAAATTCGACGCGCCGGTCGATCAGAGCGTGCGTTTCGGCACGCTCGTCATCACGGTGCGCGCTTGCGTGAAAAAGCCGCCCGAGGAAGAGCCAAATACCGCGGCCTTCCTCATCATCGACGAGGTGCGGCCGGGCGACGCCAACGGCGTCGAATCGAAGCGCGTCTTCTCGGGTTGGATGTTTGCGTTGAGCCCGGCGATCTCGGCGCTCGAGGATCCGATCTACGATATCAACGTGCTCGATTGCAAGACCGACACGACCTCGACGCCGCCCAATGCTTCTCCCGGAAAATAAGCCGGCGTTTTGAGCGCATCGTCGAGAAAGTGGCGATAACGCGCGCGCGAGATCTCGATCGTGCCGAAGCGGTGGAGATGCTCGGTGACGAATTGCGTGTCGAGCAGGCGATAGCCGCCGCGGATGAGACGCGCGACGAGATGCGCCAGCGCGACCTTGCTCGCATCGGTGACGCGGCTGAACATGCTCTCGCCGAAAAACGCGCCGCCGAGCGATACGCCGTAAAGCCCGCCGACGAGCTCGCCGCCGCTGTAGGCCTCGACGCTATGCGTATGTCCTTCGGCGTGCAGCGCGCTATAGACCGCGACGATCTCGTCGTTGATCCAAGTCTGCGGCCGCTCCGCGGTCGGCTCGGCGCAGCCGCGCATCACGGCGCCGAAATCGCGGTCGCAGGCGATCGTGAAGCGTTCCGAGCGGATGGTGCGGGCGAGGCGTCGCGGTAGATGGAAGCGGTCGAGCGGCAGGATGCCGCGCTGGACCGGATCGACCCAGTAGAGTTCGGGATCGTCGGCCGATTCCGCCATCGGAAAGATTCCGGCGGCGTAGGCGCGGAGGAGAAGGTCCGGGGTTAATCCGACGGACACGCTTGACCTACATTCTCGTCATGGCCGGGCTTGTCCCGGCCATCCACGAGTTTTCAAGACGTGGATGCCCGGAACAAGTCCGGGCATGACGAATATTTGAAATGCGCTTGTATCATTCTCGCCCGATCAGCCGCTCGAGCCAGTGGATGTCGTAATCGCCGTCGATGAAACCGGGCGTGCCGACCAGCATCTGATGCATCGGGATCGTCGTGTCGATGCCGGCGATGACGAATTCCTCGAGCGCGCGCTTCACCCGCATCAGGCATTCGTTGCGCGTGCGCCCGTGGACGACGAGCTTGGCGATGAGGCTGTCGTAATTCGGCGGCACGACATAGCCCTGATAGATTGCGCTGTCGACGCGCACGCCGAGACCGCCGGGCGCGTGATAGCTCGTGATCGTCCCCGGCGAGGGACGGAAGGTCTCCGGATGCTCGGCGTTGATGCGGCATTCGATGGCATGGCCCGAGAGCTCGATGTCCTCCTGGCGATACCCGAGAGGCATGCCGGCCGCGATCCGAATCTGCTCCCGCACGATATCGACGCCGCTGATCTCTTCCGAGATCGGGTGCTCGACTTGCAGCCGCGTATTCATCTCGATGAAGAAGAACTCGCCGTTCTGATAGAGGAATTCGAGCGTTCCCGCGCTGCGATAGCCGAGGCCGCGCATGGCGTTCGTCGCGATGGCGGCGAGGTTGGCGCGCTCTTCGGCGTTGAGGGCGGGCGAGGGCGTCTCTTCCAGCACCTTCTGGTGACTGCGCTGCAGCGAGCAATCGCGTTCGCCGAGATGGATGACGTTGCCCTGCCCATCCGCGAGGATCTGCATCTCGATATGGCGCGGCCGATCGAAATAGCGCTCGAGGAAGACCGAGCTGTTGCCGAAGAATGCTTGCGCCTCGGCCTGCGCCATCGGCACGAACTCAGCCAGCATCGCGGCGTCGCGCGCGACACGCATGCCGCGCCCGCCGCCGCCGCCGGCCGCCTTGATCAGTACCGGATAGCCGATCTCCGCCGCGGCACCTTTGGCGATTTCCATATCTTCGATCGAGTCCGAGCCGGGCACGACGGGAATGCCGTGCTCCTTCGCGGCGCGTTTCGCGGAGACCTTGTCGCCCATGAGCAAGATGTGCTCGGGTGAAGGACCGATGAAGGTGAAGCCGTGCTCTTCGACCATCGAAGCGAAATTCGCATTCTCCGAGAGGAAGCCGACGCCCGGATGGATCGCATCGGCGCCGGTGATCGCCGCGGCGGAGAGGATCGCCGGAATATTGAGATAGCTCTCGCGCGCCGGCGGCGGGCCGATGCAGACGCTCTCATCGGCGAGCCGCACATGCATCGCGTTGTTGTCGGCGGTCGAATGCACGGCGACCGTGCGGATGCCCATCTCGCGGCAGGCGCGGTGAATGCGAAGCGCGATCTCGCCGCGATTGGCGATGAGCACTTTCTCAAACATGTCTGGGCTCGAACATCGCCCCGGGCGCTCTATTCGAGGACGGCGAGGATCTGGCCGAACTCGACCGGCGTCGCGTCGGCGACGAGGATTTGCGCGACGCGGCCGGCGCGCGGCGCCGGAATCTGATTCATCACCTTCATCGCCTCGATGATGAACAGCGTCTGGCCTTCGCGCACCGTATCGCCGATGGCGACGAAAGGCGCGGCGCCCGGTTGCGAGCCCAGATAAGCGGTGCCGACCATCGGCGATTTGACGGCGCCGGCCGGTTCCGCGGCTGCGGCTGCGGCCGCTGGCGCAGATCCGGCCGATAGGGACGGCAGCGCCTGTGCGGCGACCATCGCCACCGCCGCGCCGCCGCCGTTGCGCGCGACACGGACGCGCCGGTCGCCCACGGCATATTCGATCTCGGTCAGCCCGGTTTCCTCGAGCAGCGCCGCGAGCGTGCGGACGAGTTCGCTGTCGACCTTCAAATCGCTTTTACCGGCCATGAGACTTTTGGAGCCCACTCATCGCATCACGTTGTCACGGCAGGGACTATAGACAATCTGCCGAGTTTTAGAACTCCAGCGGAAGCGATGTCGCGCCTCGGCTAGCTCGTCGGTCCGTTGCCGATGACGATCATCACGCGCCGGTTGCGCGGCTCGCGTGCGCCATTGGGCGTGTTCACCGCGGGATCGTCCTCGCCGCGCCAGGCGATCGAGATCGCGGCGGCCGGAATGCCGGCACGGATCAGGGCGTTGCGAACGGCCTCCGCACGATGCTGCGATAGTGCGACGTTATAGGGCGGCGTGCCGGCGCGGTCGGTGTGACCGATGACATGCACCGGCGGATTGCCGCCGGCGCGATAGGCCGCTGCAACGCGTTGCACCACGTTGCTTGCTTCGCGCGGGAGCTGGTCGCGATCGAATTCGAAGTAGATCGTGTATTGGCCGGGTTGGACCGCAGCGGCGGGGGGCGGCGGATATCCCGCTGCCGGGGCCGGATAGGGGGCGGGATAAGGAGCAGGATATGGATAGGGCGCCGGATAGGGCGCGGCATACACCGGCGGCGGCGCATAGTAGTAGGGGTAGTAATAGGGGCCGACGGCGAAACGCGGGCCGAAGAACACGCCGCCGCGGAAATTGCCGCGGAAACGATCCGCGTGTGCCGACACGGCCGAAGCTGTCAGGGCGATGACCGCCAAGAGGATCGCTGCCAGAAAATGGGTGCGTCTCGTCATATGGGCCTCCCAGATACTCGGCTGAATCTAGCCCAAGGGATTTGGGCAATTTCAAGGTCGGATGGCTTTGCCGGTATTTAGCGCGCCGGGTCGCCGTCGTCGGCTTTTTTCAGCGTGTCGATCGTCGGCAAGTCAGCGGTCCGCCAGCCGCCGCCCAGCGCCTTGATCAGCAGGACGCTGGCTTCGAGGTGCCGTCGCTGGATGTCGGTGCCATTGCGCTCGTTCTCCAGCGCCGCGGTCTGGGTGGTGACAACCTGAAGATAGGTGTCGCGGCCGCCGATGTAGCGATTGTTGGCGAGGCGCTCGGAGTTCTGGGCTGAGCTTGTCGCTTCGTCCTGCTGCTGCGCTTCGCGGCCGAGGACGCGCAGAGTCGCGAGATTGTCCTCGACCTCTTGGAATGCGGTCAGCACGGTCTGGCGATAATTCGCGACCGTCTCGTCATAGGCGGCGAGCGCCGTTTCCGACGCCGCGCGACGCCGGCCGCCATCGAACAGCGTCTCGCCCATCGATAAGCCGACCGCCCAGAAGAGGCTCGGCCAGTTGAACAAAGTCGCGAGACTATGGCCCTCGAAGCCCGATTCCGCGTTGAAGATCAGCGACGGGTAATAGGCGGCTTTGGCGATGCCGATCTGTTCGTTGGCTTCCGCGACGCGGCGCTCGGCGGCAGCGATATCGGGCCGGCGCTCGAGCAATTCCGACGGCAGCCCTGTCGGGATGACCGGGGGCGCGATGGCGAGCGGCTGTGGCGGCAGGCTGAACGCGGCCGGTGGCTTCCCGATCAGCACGCCGATCGCATGCTCGAATTGCGCGCGCTGGGCGGCGATGTCGGTGGCCTGCACGCGTGTCGTGGCGAGCTGGGTCTGGGCCTGGGCAGCATCGGATTCCGGTGCTGCGCCACCCTCGACACGGTTGCGTGTTACCCGCAACGCTTCGGCGTAGTCGGCGACGGTATCGTTGAGGAGCTTTTGCTGCGCATCCGCCGCGCGCAGCTCGAAATAGTCGATCGCCAGCTCGGCGTGGAGACTGAGCGCCACGGTTTGCATATCGGCGTGCGTCGCCTGCGCTTCCTCGCCGGAGGCGGTGATCGTGCGACCGATGCGCCCCCAAAGATCAACCTCGTAAGAAAGATCGAAAGGCAGGATGAAATCGCCGGTGGTGCGCGTGTTCGAGAAATAGGGCCGGTTATTGGAGAAGCGCAGCGATTGAACGCCGGGCGCGGTTGTCAGTGTCGGCATCTGGCTGGCGAGGTTGTAGCCGAGCTGGGCGCGTGCCTGGCGAAACCGCGCCTCGGCCTGTTTCAGCGTCTGATTGGCGCTGTCGACCTGCTCCTCGAGCGCGTTGAGTTGTGGATCGTGGAACATCTCCCACCAGTTCGAGCGCAGCATCGCATCGGCGGGAACGGCGTGGTTCCACGTGCCGGCATCCTTGAACGCCTCGGGCGGCAGCTCCTTGTACGCGTCGGTGATCGGCGTATCGGGCTTCACGTAATCGGGACCGACCTTGCAGCCCGCCAGCGCCAGTGTCGCCGCCAGCGGCACGAACAGGCGCCGCGGCGTCATTTCGCCGGTCCGCTCGCTGCGACATCGGCTTCGAGCGGCTTGATCTGCACGGCCGCGCCGCCGACCAGTGAATCCGCCGGGTCGAGGATTACATCGTCGGCGGTCTGGAGGCCGGACACGATCTCGACCTTGTCGCCGTAATCGCGACCGATCTTCACGGGCACGAGTTCCGCCTTGCCGTCGCGCACGAGCGCGACCTGCAGCCCTTCCTTACGGAAGATCAGCGTGTTCGACGGCACCGTGACGGCGGCGGCTCGCAGATCGCTCGGCAGCGGGATGTGCACATTGGCATAAGCGCCGGGGAGGAGATGGCCCTCGGGGTTCTCGACGTCGACCTCGACCGTCAGCGTGCGCGAAATCGGATCGATCGCATTGGCGGTTCGCGCCAGGACGCCATCGAAACGCTGACCGGGAAATTCATCGAGCGTCACCCCCGGATGGCTGCCGACCTTGATCGCGCGCGAATAGGCCTCGGGCACGGCGACGAAGATGCGGATTTTGTCGATCGAGGAAAGGTGGAACAGCTCGCGCGCCGACGGCGCCGCACCGGCATCGATCAGCGCGCCGACGTCGGTCGCGCGCGCGGTGATGATGCCGGCGAACGGCGCATACACCTTCTCGTAGGATTGCAGACGTTGTAGCCGCGTCACTTCGGCCTGTTTCGAATTGACGATGGTCTTGTCGGCATTCAAGGCGCCGACTGCGTTGTCGCGATCTTGCGTTGCGATCGATTTGCTCTTCAGCAGATCTTCGTTGCGCTTGGCGGTGATCTCGGCGAGTTGCAGATTGGCTTGCGCGGTCGCGAGATCGGCGCGCGCCTGCTGCAATTGGTCGTCGACTTCGGGCGTGTCGATCTCGGCGAGCAGGTCGCCCTGGTTCACATGCGCGCCGATGTCGAAATGCCAGGCTTTCAGATAACCGCTGGTGCGCGCATAGATCGGTGTGTCCGAAAACGCCTGCACATTGCCGGGGAGCGAAATCTCCTGGTTGGGCGCACCGGCGTCGGGATGCGTGGTTTTCACCACCGGCACGGCGGCGTTCTCGGTCGTTTGCGCCAAATCGGCCTCGGCGCGAACCCGGCGATGGATGCCGAGGAAGATCGCGATCAGCAGAACGGCCAGCGCGCCGATGAGGACGAAGAGGCCGCGTCGCGACCGTCGTGGGGCGGTGCTTCTCATGATGGGGATGCCGGAGAGGGCGTTTTCGGCTGGCTATGACGGTGGAGCAGGCTGAAGACCGACGGCACGAAGATCAAGGTCGCGACCGTCGCGAGAATAAGGCCGCCGATCACGGCGCGGCCGAGCGGCGCGTTCTCTTCGCCGCCGTCGCCGAGGCCGAGCGCCATGGGGATCATACCGATGATCATGGCCAGCGCCGTCATCAGCACGGGGCGCAACCGCGTATAGCCGGCCTCGATCGCCGCCCTCACCGGATCGCCATGTTCGGCGAGCCGCTCGCGCGCGAAGGAGACGACGAGAATGCTGTTCGCGGTGGCAACGCCCATGCACATGATCGCGCCCATCAGCGCCGGCACGCTCAGCGTCGTGCCGGTGAAGAAAAGGAACAGCACGATCCCTGCCAGCGCCGCCGGCAAGGCCGTGATGATGATGAAGGGATCGAGCCAGGATTGGAAATTCACGACGATCAGCAGATAGACCAGCACGATCGAGAAGGCGAGGCCGCCGAGCAGGTTTATGTAGGAGCTGCGCATCGTGTCGACCTGGCCGCGCACGGCAATGAAACTGCCGCGCGGTAGCTTGCTGCGGTTGGCGTCCACGACGCGGTTGATGTCGGCGGCGACGGCACCGAGATCGCGATCCTGAACCGAGGCATAGATATCGACGACGCGGGCGATGTTGTAATGCGAGATGACTTGCATCTCGGTGCCGCGGTCGACGGTGGCGAGGTTGGCGAGAATCTGGTCGCCCTTGCCGCCGGTCGCGTTGATCGGGATGTTGCGAAGATCCTGCAGTGATTGCATGTCGTACTGCGGCGACAAAGCCGTGAGGTTGTAGTTCACCCCGTTTTGCCAATTGAGGAAAAACATCGGCGTTACCTGGCCGCTGCCGCTCAACACGTTGAGCATGCTGTTGGCGACGTCGCGCTCGCTCAAGCCTCCTTGCGCCGCTTTGGTGCGGTCGACCGCAACATTGAGTGTCGGATAATCGAAGGCTTGCTGCACGCGCGCATCGGCGATGCCGGGCACATGGCGCAGTTGATCGAGAATCTGGTCCGCGACCTGGCGGTTGCCGTCGAGATCGGAGCCGGTGATCTGGATATCGACCGGTGCGGGAATGCCGAAATTGAGGATCTGCGTGACGATGTCGGCGGGGAGGAAATAAAAGACCGTGCCGGGGAATTGCCGCGGCAGATCGAGGCGCAGCTTACGCACATAGTCGGCGGTCGGCGCATGATCGGGTTTCAGTGCGATCATGACATCGGCGTCACCGGCGCCGATCAAGCCCGAGGTTGCGTGCATCGTGTTGATGGTGCTGTAGGGCAGGCCGATATTGTCGAGAACGCTGTCGATCTCGGTCTTCGGGATTTCGGCGCGGACGAAATTCTCGACCTGATCGGCGAGCTTGGCGGTTTCTTCGATGCGCGTGCCCGAACGGGCGCGCAGATGGAGGATCATCTGGCCGTTATCGGTGTTGGGGAAGAAATCCTGACCGAGCCACGGCACCAGCACGAAGACTAGGCAGCAGGAAAGCAGAAAGACAGGAATGAACAACGCGCGCCGCGCGACCAGCAGCGTCAAG
The DNA here is from genome assembly GCA_036490955.1 of Allostellaceae bacterium. Taxonomy (GTDB): domain Bacteria; phylum Pseudomonadota; class Alphaproteobacteria; order ATCC43930; family CGMCC-115725; genus CAIKMD01. Next base: position 16,103 of record DASXCX010000335.1, read on the forward strand.
ATGCCCTGATACCAATCGCGGAACGCGCCGAAGCCTTGCTCGAAGCGTTGCTGCGCGCGGACCAGCGGGTTGCGCGAGAGGCCGTGACCATGGTCTTTCGCTTTGAGCAGATACATCGCCATGGTCGCGATCAGGGTTCGCGACAGGAAATACGACCAAAGCATCGCGAAGACGACGGCCTCGGCCAGCGGCACGAAGAGGAATTTGGCGACGCCGTTCAAGAAAAACATCGGCAGGAAGACGATGCAGATGCAGAGCGTCGCGACGAGCGACGGCGCCGCGATCTGAGCCGCGCCTTCGAGGATCGCGGTCTCGAGGTTGCTTCCCTCCTCGAGATGCCGTTCCATGTTCTCGATAGTGACGGTGGCGTTGTCGACCAGCACGCCGACCGCGAGGGCGAGGCCGCCCAAGGTCATGATGTTGATGGTCTCGCCGAGGAAGCTCAACACCATCACCGCGCCGAGGATCGAGAGCGGGATCGAGACCGCGATGATGATCGTGCTGCGCCACGAGCCAAGGAAGATGAGGATCATCAGCGCGGTCAGGCCCGTCGCGATCACCGCCTCGCGGATCACGCCGCTCACCGCGGCGCTGACGAAGATCGACTGATCGCCGAGCGGCGTCATCTTCAATTCGGGCGGCACGGTCTGTGCGATCTGCGGCAGGGCGTTGCGGATGCCTTTGACGACGTCGATGGTCGAGGCCATGCCGGCTTTGAGGATCGATACCAGCACGCCGCGTTGGCCGTCCTGGCGAACGATGTTGGTTTGCGGCGTGAAGCCGTCGCTGACCGTCGCGACATCGCGCAGATAGATCGTCGAATTGCCGACCTGTTTGATCGGCAGATTGTTGAGCTCGGCGACGGTGCGCGGCGCGCCGTTGAGCCGTGTATCGTACTCCAGCGCGCCGATCTTGGCCGGACCGCCCGGCAGGACGAGATTCTGATTGGTGACGGCGTTGAGGATATCCGTCGGCGCCAAGCCCTTCGACAACAGCAGGCTCGGATTGACATAGACCATCACTTGGCGCTGCTTGCCGCCGAAGGGATAGGGAACGACCGCGCCGTTGACGGTCACGAGCTGCGGACGCACGAAGTTGACGGCGTAGTCGTTGAGTTGCTGTTCGGACAGGCCTTGGCCCGAAACGCCGAGTTGCAGGATCGGCACGCTCGATGCGCTGAAATTGATGATCAGTGGCGGCTGGATGCCGGGCGGCAGCGCGCGCAGCAATGTCTGCGAGATCGCGGTGATCTGCGCGTTGGCGGTATCGAGGCTGGCCGTCGGTTGGAGGAACACCTTGACCAGCGACTGGCCGTTGATCGTCGTCGACTCAATGTGCTCGATATTGTCGACGGTCGTGGTCAGCGTGCGCTCGAATACCGAGGTGACGCGACCTTCCATCTCCTCCGGATTGAGTCCGGTGTAGCCCCAGCCGATCGCAATCACCGGGATGTTGATATTGGGGAAAATGTCGACGGGCGTGCGAAAGATAACGATCGGGCTGATGATGAGAATTGCCAGCGCCAACACGACGAAGGTGTAAGGCCGATGGAGCGCTATTCGAACAAGCCACACGGCAACAATTTCCTGGGAGGGCGCTAGACGGCTTTACCGCAGGGGCAGTGCGCTCGCATCGTCGGCAGCATCCTGGTTCGACATGGCACGGGAAAGTTACAAATCCGCAATCTTCCCGATGTTTCGCTCGCTCTGCCTATTCGCCGTCGGATTTCGCTTCGAGCACATAAGCGATCGCGTCGAGAGCGAGGATGTAGCTCTGCGCGCCGAAGCCGCAGATCACGCCGCGCGCCACGCTGCTGATGTAGGAATGCTGGCGATAGGGTTCGCGCGCGAAGATGTTGGAAAGATGCACCTCGATGATCGGCAGCTCGCAAGCGCGCAGCGCATCGAGAATTGCAATGGAGGTATGCGTGTAAGCGCCGGCGTTGATGACGATGCCGTCGGCGCTCTCGCGCGCCTCTTGGATCCAGTCGACAAGCTGGCCTTCGTGGTTGGACTGGCGGAAATCGAGCGCGAGATCGAGCGCGGCGGCCCGCTCGAGACAAGCTTCCTCGATGTCGGCAAGTGTTTCGGAGCCATAGGTCTTCGGCTCGCGCACGCCGAGCAGATTGAGATTGGGTCCGTTGAGGACCAGGATCGCCGCACCGGCCACGCTCGCTCTCCGTGCTGGTGCGCTGGCTTATAGCAGCGTGCGCCCGAGTCGGGCAAACGCGTCGGACAAACGTGGCGCTCTACTCGCAGAGCGTCGCGGCGCGTTGCGGGCGGATCGCAGCAGCTTGGCTGGTGCCGCGGCCGAACCAAGCGCCCAGCGCGATCGCCAGCGCGTTCATCGTGCCGAAGACCGCCAGCGCGAGGCCGAGCGCGACGAAGACGCCGGCGATATTGCCGGGCATCAGGTGCAGCGCGAGCCAGCCGCCGCCGATGGCGACGATAAGACGCAACGCCGCAGCGCGCAGCGGCCATGTCAGCTTGCCCGCGCCTTGCGAGGCGAAATAGAGCGCGAGGCCGAGGCCGAAAAACCCGTAGAACGGACCCACGATCCGCATGTATTGCGTACCGGTCGCAATCATCAGTGCGTCGCTGCTGAAAAGGCCGAGCCAAGCGCGGGGCGCGAGCGCCGCGGCGATGCCGATCGCTTCGGTCATGAGCGCCGCGATGGCGGCGCCGGTCCAAGCCACACGCAGCGCGCGAACACGCTTGCCAGCACCGATCGCCGTGCCGACCATGGTGGCAATCGGCGTGCCGAGACCAAAGACCAGCGGCACCAGCACATACTCTAGTCGCGCACCGGCGCCATATCCGGCGATCGCCGCGGCGCCGAAGCTGCCGATGAAGCCTGTTGCCGTGCCGACGATCACGTTGGTGGAGACGCTGATCAGCGAGGAGATCGCGCCGACGCGCAAGATGTCCGCCATCGGCGCCCAGCGCAGCCGTGCCGGGCGAAGTTGGGGACGCAGCACGCCGCGTCCCGACCAGAGATAGGTGACGAACACGATGCTGCCGACCGCGTAGAAGCAGATCACGGCGATCGCGCCACCAGCAATGCCGAGATGGGGCAGGGGTCCCCACCCGGAAATCAATGCCGGCGATAGCGGCAGCAATACGACGGCACCACCCGCCGTAACACTCGCCGGCAGTATCATGTTGCCGGCGCCGCGAATGATCGCGGCGAGCGAATTGTAAAGCCAGAACAGGATCGCGCCGGTAAAGACGATGTTGGAATAGATCAGCGCCGCGACGAGAGAGCCGCCATCGCCACCCATCAGCCGATAGAGCCAAGGGCCGCCGGCAAGCGCCGCGACCGTCGTCGCGATGCCGAGCAACAGTGCGAGAGCGACCGCGTGCCAGACGAGGCCGTTCGCTTCCTCGCGCTTACCCGAGCCGAGGGCGCGGGCGATCGCCGATAGGATGCCGCCGCCCATCGCACCGGCCGAGACCATCTGCACCAGCATGAGGACGGGAAAGACGAGGGAAATACCGGCGAGCGCATCCGTGCCGAGCTTGGCGACGAAATAGGTTTCGATCAGGCCGATGGCGGATTGGACCACCATGACGACCACGTTGGGCAAGGCCAGGCGGAGGAGTGTCCGGCCGATCGGCGCATCGAGCAGCGCGCGCGTCCTGGGGTCCATGGCCATGGTAAAATCCTCGCTCCCGCACCGATAGGTGCATATGCTCTTATATACGACACAAACGGCTTGAACAAGAGTGCATATGCACGTATATGGGTATGAGAGCCATGCAAACGACGTCTGAAACAGAAGCCGACATCGCCGAAACGCCCGATTTCATGGCATGCAACTGCTTGGCCATCCGCCAAGCAGCGCGCCAGATCACGCAGCTTTACGATCGCCACATGGCGGCGGCCGGACTGACGACCAGCCAATATTCGATTCTCGCCAAGCTCTCCCGCCTGGGGCCGCTCTCGATCAATGCGCTTGCGGCGCAGATGGTGATGGATCGCACCACGACCGGCCGTGCGATCCAACCGCTCGAGCGCGACAAACTGGTCGCGGTCGATGCCGGAAGCGACGCGCGGACGAAGCTCGTGCGCCTGACAGCCGCCGGCGCGAAGCGCTTCAAGGCGGCGGTGGGATGCTGGCGCGAGGCGCAGCACGAATTCGAGCGGGCTTATGGCGCCGACGCGTCGGCCGCGTTGCGTGCGGCATTGGCGCGCATCACCACGATCGGTTAAGCGCAAAACAACAACGGCGCGGATATTTTCCGCGCCGTCTTCTCGTTGATCGATCGGTTGAGAAGAGCCGAGCGACTATTCGTCGTCGCCGTCGTCGTCCTCGATGTCGACGGCGCTCACGCCGCTATGCTCGAGATAAGCCTCGATTTTGGCCAAGGCGTTGTCGAGCACGGCACGTTCGGTACCGCTCAGTGCCGAGACGATCTCGGACTCGACTTCCTGCACGAGCGGCACGATCTGGCGATAAATCTCGAGGCCTGCGCTGGTGAGGTTGAGGATGGCGCGCCGGCGATCCTGCGGATCCGCATCGCGCGTGATCAAGCCGGCCTTTAGCAGCTTGGCCACCGCACGGCTGACCCGAACCTTATCCATCGTGGTCTGCGCGATCACGGCATTGGCACTCATCGAACCCTGTTGGCCGAGCACCGCCATGGTGCGCCATTCCGGCGCCGAGAGCTTGAAGCGCTCGCCATAGAAGCGTGCCACCCGGCGAGTCAGCCGATTGCTCAGAACCGTGAGTCGGAACGGCAGGTATTTGCCGAGCTCGAAATTCCGCCGTGGGAAATGCGCGGCCAGTGCCGCTGCCGCATCTTTACTCATATGATCACTCCGCATTCCCCTACAGCAGTTAGCGACAATCAACCAGTGTGCAGCCTCAATTACCAGTGCTAAGCAACCATAAGGCATTCTATCCCCGTCGGGCGATAATTTCTCTGGGGATGCCGGCTTGACGAAAATGCCGCACCGCCGAGACTGCCAGCCGATCCAGAACGGGCAGGGAAGCAGGGAAATGAAGCTTTACGGCTATTTTCGCTCGTCAGCGGCGTTCCGCGTGCGAATCGCGCTCAACCTCAAGGGCCTCGATTACGAGCAGGCCTTCATCCATCTACGCAAGGGTGACCAGCGTTCGACCGAGTATTTGGGTCTCAATCCTCAGGGATTGGTGCCGGCTCTGGTCGCGGAGGGCGGGGCCGTTCTCACACAATCGCTATCGATCATCGAATATCTCGAAGAGACCCGGCCCAACCCCGCCTTACTGCCTCGTGATCCGGTTGGCCGCGCGCGGGTGCGCTCTCTGGCCGAAGCAGTCGCCTGCGACATTCACCCGATCGACAATCTGCGCGTGCTGCAATTCCTGTCGCGCCAGTTGGGCCACAAGGAGCCGGACATCGAGACCTGGTTCAACCATTGGATCGCGGTCGGTTTCGAGGGCATCGAGACGACGCTCGCGAGCGATGGCAAAGCCGGGAAATTCTGTCATGGCGATACGCCCGGCCTCGCCGATATCTGCCTCGTGCCCCAAGTGTTCAACGCGCGGCGCTATCCGAGCTTCGATTTGAAGCCTTATCCGAGCATCATGCGTGTCTTCGAGAACAGCATGAAGCTCGAAGCCTTCGATCGCGCCGTGCCGGAAAAACAGCCCGACGCGGAGTAAGCGTCGCGAGGCAAAGAAAAGGGCCGCAGCTTGCGCTGCGGCCCTGATCGACTTGGCTTCCGAAGAAGCGGCGAACTCCGAAATTAGAAGTCCATGCCGCCCATGCCGCCGCCGTGATCGTGAGCGGCCATCGGCGCCTTCGGCGCCGGCTTCTCCGCGACCATCGCCTCGGTGGTGATGAGCAGGCCGGCGACCGACGCAGCGTCTTGGAGAGCAAGACGCACGACCTTGGTCGGATCGATGATGCCGGCTTTCACCATGTCCACGAACTCGCCGGTCTGGGCGTCGTAACCCCAATTGGCGTTGTCCTTGTCCATCAGCTTGCCGACAACGATCGAGCCGTCCATGCCGGCGTTCTCGGCGATAATGCGCGCCGGGATTTGCAGGGCTCGGCGGACGATGTCGATGCCGGTCTTCTGGTCGTCATTGGACGAGCGCAGCTTCGCGATCGCCTTCGTGGCGTAGAGCAGGGCCGTGCCGCCGCCGGCGACAATGCCTTCCTCGACCGCCGCTCGGGTGGCGTGCATCGCGTCATCAACGCGATCCTTGCGCTCTTTCACCTCGACTTCGGTCGCGCCGCCGACGCGGATCACCGCGACGCCGCCCGCGAGCTTCGCGAGACGCTCTTGCAGCTTCTCGCGATCGTAGTCCGAGGTGGTCTCTTCGATCTGCTGGCGAATCTGGCCGACGCGCGCTTGGATGTCGCCCTTCTTGCCCGAGCCGTCGATGATCGTGGTGTTCTCTTTCTCGATGCGGACCCGCTTGGCCTTGCCGAGCATGTCGAGCGTGACATTCTCGAGCTTGATGCCGAGGTCTTCGGAGATCAGCTGACCGTTGGTGAGGATCGCGATGTCCTCGAGCATCGCCTTGCGGCGATCGCCGAAGCCAGGCGCCTTCACGGCCGCGACCTTGAGGCCGCCGCGCAGGCGGTTCACGACCAGCGTCGCGAGCGCCTCGCCTTCGACATCTTCCGCGATGATGAGGAGCGGCTTGCCCGACTGCACCACCGCCTCGAGGACGGGGAGCATCGCCTGGAGACCCGAGAGCTTCTTCTCGTAGAGGAGGATGTAGGGCTCGTCGAGCTCGGCCACCATCTTGTCGGCATTGGTGACGAAGTACGGCGAGATATAGCCGCGGTCGAACTGCATGCCCTCGACGACATCGAGCTCGGTCTCGAGGCTCTTCGACTCCTCGACGGTGATGACGCCCTCGTTGCCGACCTTCTTCATGGCCTCGGCGATCTTCTTGCCGATATCCGATTCGCCATTGGCCGAGATCGTACCGACCTGCTCGATCTCGTCATTGGTCGAGACCTTCTTCGAGCGCTTCTTGATATCCTCGACCACCGCATCGACCGCGATGTCGATGCCGCGCTTCAGATCCATCGGGTTGAGGCCCGCGGCCACCGCCCGGACGCCTTCGCGCACGATCGCCTGGGCGAGGATGGTCGCCGTCGTCGTGCCGTCGCCGGCGAGGTCATTGGTCTTCTGGGCGACTTCGCGGATCATTTGCGCGCCCATATTCTCGAACTTGTCGCTGAGCTCGATTTCCTTCGCGACCGTCACGCCGTCCTTGGTGATGCGCGGCGCGCCAAACGACTTGTCGAGAACGACGTTGCGGCCTTTCGGGCCGAGCGTCACCTTGACCGCGTTGGCGAGGATGTCGACGCCGCGCAGCAAGCGGTCGCGCGCGTCGACATTAAATTTAACTTCCTTAGCTGCCATAGCTTTGCCTCTTCAGTTCAGTTTTTCTTTGAGAAATCGGATGGGGATCAGGCGACTTTGCGGCTCTTGGCCGGCGTGCCCTCGATGATGCCCATGATGTCGCTTTCCTTCATGATCATCAGGTCTTCACCGTCGATCTTGACCTCGGTGCCCGACCACTTGCCGAACAACACGCGATCGCCGACCTTTACATCGAGCGCGACGAGCTGGCCCTGCTCGTTGCGGGCGCCGGGGCCGGCAGCGATGATCTCGCCTTCCATCGGCTTTTCCTGCGCGGTGTCGGGGATAATGATCCCACCTGCGGTCTTCGAGTCTTGCTCCACGCGCCGCACGACGACGCGATCATGCAAGGGACGGAACTTCATGAAACTCCTCCTCAATTTTCAGTTTGGAAATGGTTCTGCGGATGCGAGTAGCGCGCTTACTAGCACTCGGGATTAGCGAGTGCCAGGGAAATCGTGGCGCTTTTGGCCGATTTCAAGGGCGGACAGGGCCGCCTTGGCAAATAATTTGCGGCTGTGTGAAAGAAAATTGCGTCTTGGTATCGGCAGGCGGGGATGGTGGGCGCTGTAGGGATTGAACCTACGACCCCACCCGTGTGAAGGGTGTGCTCTCCCGCTGAGCTAAGCGCCCCCGCACATGCCGTTTCGCGGGGCGAAGGGATAAGGCGAGGGCCGCGCGCCGTCAAGGCAAAGGCCGGCGCGCTGCACGGCCTCAAAGAGGTGGCTTCGCACGACGCCTCGCGCTTAAAAGCTCCGGGGTTCGCTTGTGCTAGGCTGGCGGTCGCTCGTGATCGTTCGATCGCCGGCGATCGAAAGCGGGCGCTTTGGGCGGCCGAATAGGGGAGGAAGCTCGATGCGCGTCGTCAAATGCATTGTCATGGCCGCGGCGGCTCTCGGTGTTGCCCTGAGCGCGGCGCAAGCCGACCCGCTCGACATCAAGGTCGGCTGGGTGACGATGTATGCGAGCTCGGTGCCGCTGTCGCTCGACAAGAAAGAGCTGCTCCATCATTACGGCCAAAGCTACACGATCACGCCGATCCGCATGGCGAGCACCGCGGCGATGATCACCGGTCTCGCGACCGGCGACGTCAATATCGGCACGCTCGCTTATTCCTCGCTCACCTCGGCGATCCTCAACGCCAAGCTCAACGACATCCGCATCGTCATGGACACGAACCAGGACGGCGTCGGCAACGGCTGGAGCGGCCACTTCATGGTGCTGAAGGACGGGCCGATCAAGAAAGTCGAAGACCTCAAAGGCCATGTCATCGCCTCGCTGACGTATGGCTCGGCCGTCGATGTCGCGATCCGCGCGATGCTTCGGAAGCACGGTCTCGATGACAAGAGGGATGTAACGTTCGTCGAGGCGGGCTTCGCCAACATGAATTCGATGTTGCTGCAGAAGAAGGCCGATCTCATTTCCAGCACCGAGCCCTGGTACGACGATCCCGAGCTGCAGAAGAACGCGACGACGCTCTTCATCCAGCGCGACGCGACCGGCATCACCCAGCTTCTCGTCTGGGCGTCGCGTGCCGGCTACATCAAGGAGCATCGCGCCGCGCTGGTCGATTTCCTCGAGGATTCGCTGCGCTTCACGCAATGGGCGCTCGATCCCAAGAATCACGACGAATTCGTCGCGATGGTGGCTAAGGCGATGAAGGTCGCGCCCGAAACGCTCTCCACCTACATCTATACCGACAAGGATCTTTATAAAGATCCGCACGGTCTGCCGAACATGGCAGCGCTGCAATCCAATATCGATCTCCTGCACACGCTCGGTTTCTTCCCGAGCAGCTTCCAGGTCGCCGATTATACGGATCTCAGCCTGATCAAAGAAGCTGACGCAAGGCTGAGCAAATGAGCGAGCAGGAATACGACGGGCTTCGCTCTTTCCTCGCGCGCGCCGAGGAATACGGCGAGATCGCGACGATCCGCGACGCCGATTGGAATCTCGAAATCGGCGCGCTGAGCGAGACGACGGCCGAGCTGATCCCCGAGCCGCCGGCGCTGCTCTTCGACGAGATCAAAGGCTATCCGAAAGGCTTTCGCATCCTCAGCCTGCCGACGGCATCGCGCCGCCGCATGGCGATCGCATTGGGTCTGCCGCCCGAGACCTCGCGGATCGAGATGCTGCGTCACACGCTGAAGCGCATCCACGGCGCGGAAGCCGTGCCGCCGCGCCCCGTCGAGACCGGTCCGGTGATGCAGAACCGGATGCGCGACAACGAGGTCGATCTGCTGAAATTTCCTGCGCTCTTCGGCCATCGCAAGGATGGCGGGCGCTATATCGGCACCGGCTCTTGCGTCATCACCAAGGATCCGGAAACCGGCTTCGTCAATTCCGGCACCTACCGCCTGCAGGTGCATGAGCGGAATTTGCTCGGCCTTTGGAACAATCCCGGTGCCCAAGCGCGCATCATCGCCGAGAAATATTGGAAGCAAGGCAAAGCCTGCCCGATCGTCGCGACGGTCGGCGGCGATTTCCTCGTCTTCATGCTGTCCTACATGA
>DASXCX010000336.1:0-22118 GCA_036490955.1 Allostellaceae bacterium
GTCGCCGCATCAACCCTTCTCGCGCGACCCTAGATCAGTTGGCGCACCCGCTTCCTCAACGCCGGCAATAAATCTGCCTCGAACCACGGGTACTTGCGCTCGAACAGCACCGTGCGCCAGGAGGGATGCGGCAACGGAAAATAACGCGGCAGATATTCGCGCCACGACGCGACCGTATCGACCATGCGCGGCTTGGCTCGCTCGGCAAGATAATGATCGATGGCGTAGGAGCCGACGAGCAGGGTGAGCTCGATATTGGGCAGCAGTCCGAGCACGCTGTCATGCCAGAGCGGCGCGCATTCCGGCCGCGGCGGCAGATCGCCGCCGCGCTCATGGCGGCCCGGATAGCACAGCCCCATGGGCAGGATGGCGACACGCCGCTCGTCGTAGAATGTCTCGCGATCGATGGCGAGCCAGTCGCGCAGCCGGTCGCCGCTGCGATCGTTGAAGCTCAAACCCGTCTCATGGACCTTCGTGCCCGGCGCCTGGCTGACGATCATCAGCCGCGCCGAGCGTTTGCCACGCAGCACCGGCCGCGGCCCCAACGGCAAATCGGCGCAGACGGTGCAGGCACGTATCGCCGTATAGAGCGCATCGAGGCGGGTTGTTGACATAGGAACGGTTTTAAACAACCCGTCATGCCCGCGAAAGCCGGCATCCCGTTTGCGGCAGCTATGGATTTTCGCGCGCGCGGCAGTGACGAAACGAGAGAAGCGTGTCCGTGGGCAAAACCACGATTGCGTGCGCGGCATCACCGCCTATGATGCGCCCCACAAAAGAAACCACCGAGGCACCGATGAAGAAGATCGACATCTTCCCGCACATCTTCCCGAAGTCTTATTTCGACAAAATGGTCGAGGTCATTCCTAATAAGGCGACGATCCGGCGCTGGACCAACATCCCCGTGCTCTACGATCTCGACCGGCGTCTCGGGATGATGGATGAGTTCGGGCCGGATTATCAGCAGATCCTTACCCTGTCGATGCCGGCGGTCGAATATATCGCGCCAGCCGAGAGCTCGCCCGAGCTCGCCAAGATCGCCAACGACGGCATGGCCGAGATCGTCGCCAAGCACCCGAACCGGTTTCCCGCTTTCGCGGCCTCGGTGCCGATGAACAACATGAAGGCGACGCTCGACGAGATCACCCGCGCGGTCGAGAAGCTCGGTGCCAAGGGCATCCAGATATTCACCAACGTCAACGGCCGGCCGCTCGACGATCCGGAATTCGCGCCGCTCTTCGAGAAGCTGGCCCATTACGACCTGCCGATATGGATGCACCCGACGCGCCCGCAGAAATTCGCCGACTATCCTGGCGAAACTGGGTCGAAATTCGACATCTGGTGGGTCTTCGGCTGGCCTTATGAGACGAGCGCCGCGATGGCGCGCATGGTCTTCGCCGGTTATTTCGACAAATGGCCGAATCTCAAGATCATCACCCATCATTTGGGCGCGATGGTGCCGTTCCTCGAAGCCCGCGTCGGCCTCGGCCTCGATCAGCTCGGCACGCGCGAAGGCGCCGAGGAGAGTTATGCCAAGATCATCGAAGCGATGAAGAAAAAAGGCCGGCGGCCCGTCGATTACTTCCGCATGTTCTATGCCGATACGGCGATCAACGGCTCGGCCTCTGGCACGCGTTGCGGTCTCGATTTCTTCGGCACTGAGCATGTGCTGTTCGGCACGGATTGCCCGTTCGATCCGGAAGGCGGCCCGCTTTTCATCCGCGACATCATCAAGATGCTCGATCACCTCGGCCTGCCCGACAAGGATCTCGAGAAGATTTATGAAGGCAACGCCAAGCGGATGCTGAAACTCTGACGGAGGCATTCATGGAACATTCCGCGTCGCGCCGGGCTCTGCTCGGCGCTCTCTTGGCGGCGCTACCGGCAGCGGCCTTCGCCCAAGGCTCGCTGCTCGATCAGGGCAAGAGCCTGCTCAACGATGCGCAAAAAGACACGGGGCGTTCGAGCGGTAGCGGCAATAGCAGCGGCGGCAGTGGAGGTGCGGGTGCGTCGCTGCCGCAGGCCGAGATCGGCTCCGGGCTCAAGGACGCGTTGAAGGTCGCATCGCAGCGCGTCGTCGGCCAGGTCGGCAAGACCAATGGCTATTGGGGTGACAGCGCCATCCGCATTCCTTTGCCCGGCCCGGTCGAGAAGGTCGGCGGCGCCCTGAAAGCGGTTGGCGCCGGCGGAATGCTCGACGATCTGCAACTCAAGATGAACCGCGCCGCCGAGCAAGCAGCGCCCAAAGCGCTTAATATTTTTGTCGACGCCGCCTCGAAGATGAGCATCACGGACGCGCGCGCGATCCTGACCGGCCCCAACGACGCGGCGACGCAGTACTTCAAGAAGACCAGCAGCGGCCAGCTCACCACCGCCTTCCGTCCGGTCGTCGACAGCACCCTGTCGCAAGTCGGCGCGGTGAAAAGCTTCAACAGCGTCAAAAGCCAAGCCTCGTCGGTCCCGCTCGCGGGCCAAGAGGTGTCGAGCTTCAACCTCACCGATTTCACGGTCGGCAAAGCGCTGGATGGGCTGTTCCACTACCTGGCGATCGAGGAAGCGTCGATCCGCTCGAACCCAGCGGCGCGCACCACCGATCTCTTGAAAAAAGTATTCGGCTGAAGCGGGCCCGACTTCAAGAGGTTTATGAGCTCAACGCCAAGCGCATGTCGAAACTGTCCTAAGCGGCAAAGGCAGGTGAGCAATGCAGTTCTTCAAGCAAATTAACGGCGGTAGCGCCGTTGGCACGCGTGCGATCGCGGCGGCTGCGGTGACGGTCGCGCTGCTATGCGCCGGCACCGCGAGCGCGCAAAATTACGGTACAGATCAGCGTTATTGCGATCGCAGCGCCATCAATCAGATTTTGAGCCCAACCACCGGCAACATCGTCGGCAGTCTGGGTGGCGCGGCGGCCGGCGGTCTCCTCGGCAATCAGGTCGGCAAGAGCAGCGGCAAGACCGTGGCGACGATCATTGGCGTGCTCGGCGGCGCGCTCGGCGGCGGCTATATCGGCCGTTCGATGGATCCGGTGGATCAAGGTTGCGTCACGCAGTCGCTCGAGCACGCGCCGGCCAATCAGCCCGTCGCCTGGCAGAACCCCAACACCGGCTCGAGCTATTGGGTAACGCCGACACAAGATTTGCAGGGTCCGCGCGGCGAGCCGTGCCGCGAATATGTGACGAGTGCAGTGATCAACGGCCAGCGGCAAGAAACCCGCCACCTCGCCTGCGAGAGGTCGGACGGAACTTGGGTGCCGACGGCACGCAACCAGGTGCACGCGGTATCTGCCTCACCGCAGCCGCAGCCGAGACCCGCGACGGCCCCTGCCGCGGTTTCGAGCGATATGGTCTTCAAGGTGCAACAGCGGCTGCGCGATCTCGGCTTCTATGTGCGCGACAATATCGACGGCCAATGGGGACCGAACACTTCGGCGGCGGTGCGGAATTTTCAACGCTCGAAGGGACTCAGCGCGAGCGGGCAGCTCGATTCCGCAACCTTGGCCGCGCTGGACCTGCGCTAGTATCGTATTGGTTTAAATGCTCACGCGCCGTGGCTTCGTCGGTTCCGCGCTGATTGCCTACAGCACCCTCGCGATGCGCGACGGCGCTTATGCGGCACGGCAGGGCATCGACGATCTGACCGGGCGTTTCACGGCAATCGAGAAAGAAACGGGTGGACGGCTGGGTGTCGCCGGGATCGATACCGCGACGGGACGCCGCTTTGGTCACCGCCAAGCAGAGAGCTTTGCGATGTGCAGCACCTTCAAAGTTCTCGCGGTCAGCGCGTTGCTCGTGCGTGTCGAGCATGGGAAGGAAAACCTTCATCGGCGCGTCCACTTTGCCGCCGGCGATGTCATCGAGGGTTCGCCGATCAGCAAAGATCATTTCGGCGATGGGATGACCCTGGCGGAGGTGTGCGCCGCGGCCCTCGACTACAGCGACAACACCGCTGCGAACATGATCCTGTCGGCGCTTGGGGGTCCGCACGCGGTGACGGCGTTTGCCCGTTCCCTCGGCGACCCGGTCACGCGGCTCGATCGCACCGAGCCGACGCTCAACGAGGCAACGCCCCACGATCCACGTGACACGACAACGCCGGCGGCGATGCTCGGCAATCTGCAAAAGCTCTTGCTCGGTAACGCGCTTACGCCAGCATCGCGCGAGCGGCTGACGCGCTGGATGATCGCCAACAAGACCGGCGATGCGCGGCTGCGTGCCGGCTGGCCACACGACTGGCGCATCGGCGACAAGACCGGCACCGGCGAGCACGGCACGGCGAACGATATCGCCATCGCTTGGCCACCGGGACGAGAGCCAATCGTGATGGCGGTCTACCTCACGGAAAGCACGGCTTCGCCGGATCGACAAAACGCGGCGATCGCCGAGGTCGCGCGCGCAATCGCAGCAACGATCGCGCCGCCTTAGATTGGAAGCGATGGCGGGATTAGAAGAGCACGCCGGCAAATACGCTAGCGCAGTGCGGCGGCGATGTTGCCGCCATCGACCGTCGTCACATCGGCGGTGGTCTTGAGCGACAGAGCCTGGTGCAGGAAGGCCTGCGCGACATCGTCGGCGGCGACTTCGCGACCGAGAAGATTGCGGGCGAGATAATCTTTCTCGCTGAGGCCGCGCGCTTTCGAGCGCTCGGCGATCATCTCGGGCGTCAAAAGCCCCGAGCGAATCCGGTCGGCGTTGACCGCATTCGCGCGGATGCCGTCCTTGCCGTAATCGAGCGCGTATTGCCGCGACAGGAAGAGCGTCGCCGCTTTCGGCAAGCCGTAGGGCCCAAAATCGGGACCGGGATTGATCGCCTGTTTCGAGACGTTGAAGAGCAGGCACCCGCCCGTCCCTTGCGCCAGCATGATCTTCACCGCCGCCTGGGCGACGCGCTGATGCGCCCAGAAGTTGAGCTCGAAGCTTTGCCGCAGCACCGCTTCCTCGACCGCGCCGATCTTCCCCTGCCACGCCGCGCCGGCATTGGAGATGACGATATCGAGCCCCCCGAAATGCGCGGCGATCTTCTCGAACGCGTCGCGCACCGAGGCGTCGTCCGTGACGTCGCAGGCTAAGCCGAGCGTCGCGCCGCCGAGCTTCTTCGCCACCGCCTGCGCACCGGCTGCATCGAGATCGAGCACCGCGATCTCGGCGCCATTGTCTTTGAAGAGCTTGGCGCAGGCCGCGCCGATCGCGCCGGCGCCCCCGGTGATCGCAGCGATCTGCCCCGCGAGCGGCTTTTCGGCGACGCTGCCGAGCTTTGCTTGCTCGAGCGACCAGTATTCCATCTCGAAGAGCTCGCTGTCGGGCAGCGCTTCAAAGGTGCCGATGGCTTCGGCATCGGTGATCGTCAGCACCGTGTTCTCGGCGATATCCGCGGCGATTGTCGCGTCCTTCTTGCTGCGACCCAGGCCGAAAAGTCCGACGCCCGGCACCAGCGCGACCCGCGGCAACGGATCGAGCGCGCGCTTGGAGGGCTCGCGGCCTTCGTTGTTGCGCTTGAAGTAGGCGTGATAGGCAGCGACGAAATCCACCGCCGCCCGACCCACCGCTTCGCGGAAGCCGGCAAGATCGCTCGCATTGGGCGCCGGCACAATGAGCGGAATGTTCTTGGTGCGGATCGTATGATCGGGCGTGACCACGCCTTGTTGCGAATAGCGCTTCACCTCGGCGCCGTTCACATAAGCCAAGATTTGCGCATTACTGCGGAAATCGAGCACCAGCCGGCGCCACGCGCCTTCACTCTTCGCATCGCGCTCGGAACAAGCGCCGCGCAGGATCGGCGCCACCGACGCGACGCTCGCGAGCATCTTCGGCAGCGGCGCTGCAGCGAACACAGCTTTGCGATTCTTGGCGAGGCGTTCTTCGGCATAGGTCGCCATCGCGATCATGCGCTCGTAGGATTCGCGCGCATCGCCGCCGAAGGTGAAGATGCCGTGCTTTTCCAGCACCAGACCTTCGACCGAAGGATCGGCTTCGAACACCTCGGCGGCTTTCTGGGCAAGCGCGAAGCCCGGCATGATGTAGGGCACATAACCCATGCGCTTGCCGTAGATCTCAGCGCAAAGCTCCAGCGCATTCGGCTGATCGGCGAGGCTCAGCACCGCCGTCGAATGCGTATGATCGACATATTTCAACGGCAGAAAAGCATGCAGCAACGTCTCGACCGAGGGGTTCGGCGCGCCGGGATCGAGCAGATTGGCGCGCTGATAGCGCACCATGTCCTCGTCCGAGAGCTTGTCGCGCTCCCGGAGCTTTAGGAGCGGCTTCAGCCGCACAGCCGGCAGACCGGCGGGCTCGATATCGCCCAGGTCCCAGCCCGAGCCTTTGACGCACAGCACCTCGACCTCGTCGCCGGCAAGATCGGTCGCCCGCGTCTTCACCGACGTATTGCCGCCGCCATGCAGCACGAGTAGCGGATCCTGGCCGAGGAGCCGCGAGGTATAGACGCGCAACGCGAGATCGCGGCCGATGCCTTGCTGGGCATAGCGCCGCACCATCCCTTCCGCGTCGTCGTCATTCCACTTGGATTTCATGCGCGCATCATAGCGCGCGGAGAGCCCTGAGATAATGTGGCTTAGAGATAGTCCAGCCCGATATCGAGTTGCTGGACGCTGTGGGTCAACCAGCCGAGGGAGAGGAGATCGACGCCGGCTTTGGCGATCGCGGGCGCGTTCGTTGGTGTGATGCCGCCGGAGGCTTCGGTGATGGCGCGGCCTTTGACGAGGTCGACCGCTTCGCGCATCTGGTCGACGGTCATGTTGTCGAGGACGATCGCGTCGGCGCCGATGGCGAGGGCTTCTTCGAGTTGCGCCAGCGTGTCGACTTCGAGTTCGATCTTGACGAGATGGCCGATCACGGCGCGGGCGCGTTCCACCGCCGGCTTGATGCCGCCGGCCGCGGCGATGTGGTTGTCCTTGATCAGCACCGCGTCATCGAGGCCGAAGCGGTGATTGAAACCGCCGCCGACGCGGACCGCGTATTTCTGGAGATTGCGCAGGCCGGGGATGGTCTTGCGCGTACAGATGATGCGCGCCTTCGTCCCCGCCACCGCATCGACCACGTTGCGCGTCGCCGACGCCACGCCCGAGAGATGGCCGAGGAAATTCAACGCCACGCGCTCGGCGGTGAGGATGCCGCGCACCGAGCCCGAGATCGTCGCGATCGTATCGTCTTTGGCAAGACGGCTGCCGTCGGGCCGCTCGACATGCACCGTGATCGCGGGATCGATCAACGAGAACGCCAGCAGCGCGACGTCCAGGCCCGCGACGATTCCGGCTTTCCGTGCGACCAAAGCGGTCTTCGCCATCTCGCTCGGCGGGATAATCGCGTCGGTGGTGATGTCCCCGGCGCGTCCGAGATCTTCCAAGAGCGCCTCGCGCACCTGGGTCTCGACCATCAAGCGCGGCAGCGGCGGCACGGTCATGGGGCGCTGCATTTAGCGAACCGCGAGCATGCGCTCGACCGCGCGCCGCGCGCGCGCCGCGAGCGCCGGGTCGATCGTCACTTCGTGCGTCATCGTCTCGAGCGCCTGGCGGATCTTCGGCAACGTGATGCGCTTCATGTGCGGGCAGAGATTGCACGGCCGCACGAATTCGGTCGTCGGATGCTGGAGCGCGACATTGTCGCTCATCGAGCATTCGGTCATCAGCACGACGCGGCGCGGATGCCGCTCGGCGACGTAGTCGCTCATCGCCGCGGTCGAGCCGGCGAAATCCGCCTCGGCCACGACATCGGGCGGGCATTCGGGATGCGCCAGCACGACGACGCCGGGATAGCTCGCGCGGAGTTCGCGGATCTCCGCCGCGGTGAAGCGCTCATGCACCTCGCAATGGCCTTTCCAAGCGATAATCTTGACCTTCGTCTCTTTTGCGACGTTCTGCGCCAAATATTCGTCGGGCAGCATGATCACTTCGGGCACGCCGAGCGATTCGACGATTTTCTTCGCATTGCCCGAGGTGCAGCAGATATCGCTTTCGGCCTTCACCGCCGCCGAGGTGTTCACGTAGGTGATCACCGGCCGGCCAGGATAGCGCTGGCGCATCAGCCGCACGTCCTCGGCCGTGATCGATTCGGCGAGCGAGCAACCGGCGCGCATATCGGGGATCAGCACGGTCTTGTCGGGATTGAGCAACTTTGCCGTCTCGGCCATGAAATGGACGCCGGCAAGCACGATGACCGAGGCCTCGGTCTTCTGCGCCTCGCGCGCCAAAGCGAGGCTGTCGCCGGTGATGTCGGCGACGCAATGGAAAATCTCCGGCGTCTGGTAGTTATGCGCCAAGAGGACGGCGTTGCGCTGGCGCTTCAGTGCCAGGATCGCCTCGATATCGTCGGCAAAGACCCCCCACTCCATCGGCGGGATGAAGGTTTTGACGCGGTCGTAAAGCAGCACGGTATCCGGCACGGCGGTTTCCCCTAGATGCCTCTTATGCTCATTATGAGCAATTTCGTATAAGATATACTATCGCTGAGCATAAGATCAAGGGGTTCGAGTCGCGGAGCCCCGCGCCAGGTGCAGGGGAGTTCAGCGCCTCCGGAAACCCTCGCGGAACCCCCGGGAGGCCGGAAACCCTTGCAGACGCGCCCATCCTCCGGTTGAGTGGGAGGAAGCGGTTTTGAGGGGAGGATTTGATCGATGGCGGTGAGTTTGGATCCGGTGACGCTCGAGGTCATCCGCAACGCGCTGCCGGCGATCTCGAACGAGATGGCCGCCGATCTGCAGCGCACCTCCTACAACATGATGATCTACGAGGTGCGCGACTTCTGTACGGCTCTCGTCAATGCCGATGGCGAGTTACTCTGCCAGAACGTCGGCGGCGTTTCGCATTTCGTCGCCGATCTAGGCATCATCATCACCGACGGCATGAGGAAATACGGCCGCGAGGGATTCGCGCCGGGCGACGTGCTGATCATGAATCACCAGGCCGTCGCCGGGCAGCACCTCAACAACGTCGTCATCTACATGCCCTATTTCTACGAGGGCGAGCTGCAGCTGTTCTCGATGGTGCGGGCGCATTGGATCGACATTGGCGGCACCAGCACCGGTTTCGGCGCCGGCCCCGACTGTCCCGATCCCTGGGCCGAGGGCCTGCAACTCAATCAACTGAAGCTCTATCGCCGCGACGTGCTCGACGAGACGCTGCAACAGGTCATCCGCGACAATATTCGTTTCCCGGAAAGCTCGATGGGCGACCTGCGGTCGCAGATCGCCGCTTGCCGCCTCGCCTTGCGCCGCGTCGACGAGCTTTTCGCGCGCTACGGCAAGGAGACGATGCAGGCAGCGATCGCGCGCGTCTTCGACGAGACCGAAGCGAAGTGCCGCGCCCTCGTTTCTCAGATCAAAGATGGGGTCTATGAAGCCTCGGCCGTTCTCGATGACAACACCCCGACCGGCGTCGAGCCCATCCACATCCATGCCAGGGTCACGGTCGAGCGCGGCAGCATGATCATCGACCTTTCCGGCTGCGAGAAGGAAAGGAATCGCGGACTGAACTCGCGGACGCTTGCGGGCGCCCGTATCGCCTATAAAGCGCTCACCCAGCCGCTGGCGCCGGTCAATGAAGGCTCGTTCCGTGCGCTCGATATCGTGCTGCCCGAAGGCACGATCATGATGGCGCGCTATCCCGCGCCGATGACCGGCTGGAGCCGCATCCTGCCGACGGTCGTCGATGTCATCGTGCGCTCGCTCGCGCCGGCGATGCCGGATCGGACTCCGGCGGCGCATCATGGCACGATGGGCGGCGGCTCGATCATCTTTTCGGGCATCGATCCTACGACCAAACGCCGCTTTGTTACGCAATCGATTGAAGGGGCCGGCTGGGGCGGCCGTCCGACCGAAGACGGCGAGAATGGCAGCGTGTCGATCTGCCAGGGCGACGTGCGCAACGGCTCGATCGAGGCCATGGAGCTAAAAGTTCCGATTCTGGTCGAAAATCGTGGGTTCCGTCCGGATAGCGGCGGCCCAGGCAAGTTCCGCGGCGGGGTCGGGCTGAACGTGCGCGCGCGTAGCCTGGTCGATGGCCGCTGGAATCTCGGCCGCTCCGATCGCCGTTCCTGCCCGCCCTGGGGACTTTGGGGCGGCATGAACGGCAGCTATTCGGAATGCTTCGTGAAGAAGCCGGGCGACCATGATTTCAAGCCGAACTATGGCTTCCGTACGCCGCTGCCGGCGGACAGCGTGATGTCGACCTTGACCGGCGGCGGGGGCGGCTGGGGCGATCCGCTGGAGCGCCAGATCGCGCAGGTGCGCGATGATGTGCTCAATGAATTCGTCACCCGCGAAGCCGCGGCGAAGTTCTACGGCGTGATCGTCAAGGATGATCTCTCGGTCGACGAAGCGGCGACGGCGACTCTGCGCACGAAGATCAAAGCCGCACGTGCCAGCGAAGCCGAGAGCGTGCCCGCGGAGTAGCTAAGCCGAGCGCACGACCGGCAACCGCGCGCCCGAGATCGCGCGTTCCAGCAGGACTTCGCGACGGAAGCGCATCAGCTTCGCCGGCCGCCCGCCGGTTTCCGTGGAAACTTTCCCCGTTTCCTCGACCAGGCCTTGCTGCTCGACGAGCCGGCGGAAGTTCTGCTTGTGCAGACGCAGCCCCGCGAGCGCTTCGACCGCGCGCTGCAGATCCAGCAACGTGAAGCTTTCGGGCATGAGCTCGAATACCACCGGCCGATATTTGATCTTGGCACGCAGCCGCGCGATGCCTGTGGCGAGGATGCGCCGATGGTCGTGCATCATCGGCTCGCCCGGCAGCGGATCGGGAATCGATTTGGCGCGGCCGGCCTCGGGCACGAATTGCGCCTCGTAGAGCAACTCGTAGCGCTGCAGCACCAGTTCCTCATTCCAGCGCTTGTCGGAAAAGGCAAAGGCCGCATCGACGCGCTGCTGCCGCGCGCGCCGCTGCGCCGGATCGCTCGCCGCAGCGGCCCAGGCGTCGAGACGCTTTTCCACGGCCGGCATGAACGCCGGCGGACCTTCGCGCCAATCCTCCCACGGAAGATAGCGATACCAGTTCCGCCAGCCGGGATCCTGCTCGCCGGTCGCTTTGGCCTCGCGTGTCAGGCCGAGATAGGAAATAGCGATGACGCGCGCGCCGTCGAGAGTGCGATCACGGTCGGCAAAGGTGTATAGCTGCTCGACATAGTCGAGCGGGTGATGGGTTTGCCGCTCTACCCAGGAGCGCAGCCCGGTCTGCAGCGAGCGATGCCCGGATTCGAAGGGGCCCGAGGGCAGCGCGCGCCCATCCTGAATGGTGAGCACGCGCGGCTCCTCGCCCGTCACGGCAACCAAGACGGCCGTCAGGTCGATTTCGATCGCGCCGCTTTCCGAAATGCTTACCCTTTGCCTTTCCGCCCTTCCTGACGCGCGCATTGTGTCACAAGATAGCGGCGCGAGGTATGCCATGACCGATTTGCCGCACGGTGTCCTGGCGGCTCTGGTGACGCCCTTCACCGAGGCGCTGGAGCCCGACACCAAAATGCTTACCGCGCATAGTCGCTGGCTGCTTGCCAACGGTTGCACGGGCCTCGTCATGCTCGCCACCGCGGGCGAGGCGAATTCGCTTTCGCTGCGCCAACGCCTCGGCATGATCGATGCCGCCGGCGCGGCTGGTTTGCCGCTGGCGCAGATGATTATCGGCGGCGGGTCTTGCGCGCTCGATGAAGCGGTGACGATGACCAAAGCGATTGCCGCCGCCGGGGCCGCCGCCGCGCTGCTGCTGCCGCCATTTTATTATCGTGATACGGGCGAGGACGGTCTCTTCCGCTTCTATGCCGCGCTGATCGAGCGCGTCGGCGCGCCTGGTCTGCGCGCCGTGCTGCATCACCGCCCGCAAGCTTCCGGCGCGCCGATCACCGACGCGCTGATCACGCGGCTGCGCCGCGAATTCGGCACGGTCATCGCTGGCGTGCAGAACGGCGCCGGCGACTGGCACACGACCAAATCGCTGGTCGAGAATTTCCCGGAGCTCGCGATCTTCTCCGGAACCGAGCGCTTTCTGCTCGAGACGCTGCGCGCCGGCGGTCAGGGGTGCATCTCGGCGACGATCAACCTGACGGCGCCGCTCGCGGGCGCTGTCCACGAGGAACGGGAAAGCCGCGAAGCGGACGGGCTTCAGAAAGCGTTAACCGCGTTGCGCCAGATCTTCGACCACTATCCGACGCCGCAAGCACCGAAAGAAATGCTCGCGCAGCTCACCAACCTGCCGCGTTGGCGCGCAGTTCTGCCGCCGCTGCTGCCCTTGCCGGCCGAGCACGGCAAGGAGCTTGGCGAGCGGCTCGACGATCTTCCGTCGTGGCGCGCGCTGGTTGTCGCGCATGGTTCCTAGCGCCACGATTCGCGCAATGCGCGACCAACTTACGGAAAACTCAAGCTTTTCTTTTAGGGCTTGGTAAGGGGTCACCGGCTTTAATGCGGGAATGGACGGAAATCCAAACCTTGGCCTCGGCGAGCTGCGCCAGCTCACGCCGCAAGAATTGCGGCAGATACTGCAGCTTCATGAACTCTATCTCGCGCGCGAAGCCGCTGGGCGGCCCGCGGTGCTGGCTTACTACGATCTCTCATCCGCGGATCTCAGCGACCACGATCTCTCCGGCGCCGATTTGACCGGCGCGCGGCTGCATCGCGCCGTCCTCAAGAATACCGTGCTGCGCGATGCGAAACTCTCGACGGCCGATCTCCGCGCCGCCAATCTCAACGGCGCGGATCTGACCGGCGCCGATCTGCGCTCGAGCTGCCTGCGCGGCGCTCAACTCAACCACGCCAAGCTGCCCGACGCCAATATGAGCAAGCTCGCTCCGACGGAATTCGTGGCGTCCCATAGGGGCCCGGCGGGCGACGAGATGCCGCGTACCGATCTCTCCTCGGTCGAGGCGCATGATTGCGATTTCTCGGGCGCCAATCTTTCCGGCGCCGCCTTTATCCGCGCCGATCTGACCGACGCGATCCTGTCCAACACCGATCTGAGCGGCGCCGATTTGCGGCATGCCAATATCACCGGCGCCGTGTTGGAGCGCGCCGATCTCAGCGGCGCCAATCTCTGCGGCGCGAGCTTGCGCGGCGCCATCCTCACCGATGCCAAACTCGACGGCGCGGAGATGCGCGGCGTCGATGTCAGCGGCGCGATCCTCGACCGTCAGTTCCTCGCCGCCGCGGCGATCGAGGATCTCCACGGCGGCATTCTCAACAAGCTTACCGCCAAGGAGCTGCAGGAGGTCCTGCGCGCGCATCAGCTCTGGCTCGATAGCCACGGCAAAAACGGCAAGCGCGCCGTGCTGAGCGATTACGATCTCTCCGGTTGCTCCCTCAGCAATGCGAAGCTGGCGCTCAGCGTCCTCGCACGCGCCGTGTTACGCGGCGCCGATCTCACCAAAGCTTCGCTCGCGATGTGCGATCTCTCGCTCGCCGATCTCCGCGATGCGCGGCTCGACGGCGCCGATTTGCGCGGCGCCAAGCTGGTGCGCGCGCATCTTGCGGGCGCGACGCTGACCCAGGCTAATCTGATGCCGCTCGAGAACGTCGGCGATCGGAAATACGATTTTCCGGCCAATCTCGAGGGCGCGAAGCTCGCCGGCGCCGATCTCACCGCCGCGCAAATGCGCCAGGTGAAGCTTGCCAGCGCCGATCTTTCAGGCGCGATGCTCGAGCATGCCGACCTGCGCGAGGCCGACCTGCATAACGCAAATTTCAAGGATGCGACCGCGACACGCGCCAAATTCGACGGCGCCGAGTTGCGCGACGTGCGCAATCTCCGTCGCGGGTGATCTCGTCGGCGCCGAGGGAGACCCTCTAGTGGATAGAGGGCGCTTTTAGGAAGCGCGACCGATCGGCCGAATGCACGTGCAGATCGATGGTCCTACCGTCGCGATAAACCAGCAGCGGGACATCGACGCCCGCTTTGCCCTGCCGCCAGATATTACGATAGAGCCCGGCGAGATCGCCAATCTCTTCGCCGCCGACAGCGAGAATGATGTCGCCGGTCTTGAGATTGGCGCGGCGCGCCGGTCCGGCGTTGGCGAGACCCGCGACCACGACCTTGCTGTCGACCTCGGTCGCGTAGAGGCCGAGCCAGGGCCGCGGCGGATGGTTGGGTTTGCCGAGCGTCAGCAGATCGTCATAGATCGGCTTCAAGAGATCGATCGGCACGTGCATGTTGAGATGCTCGGGCGTGCCCTTCTCGCCGCCTTGCTGCAGATGGAGCGACCCGATGCCCAAGAGTTCGCCATTGCCGCCGACCAGCGCCGTGCCGCCCCAATTCGGGTGTGCCGGCGCAGTGAAAAGCGCGTCATCGACGAGGTATTCCCAATAGCCGGTGAATTCCTGCTTCGCCGCGACTTTCGCCGAAATCGCATGCTTGCGCCCGCCGCCGCCGGCAACCACGACGCGATCGCCGGGCCGGGCGGTCGCTGAATGGCCAAGCTTCATCGCCGGCAGCTTCATCCGGCCCAGCGCCTGGATGAGGCCGAAGCCGGTTTCCTGGTCATAAGCGAGGACATGGCCGGGCAGCGCCCGGCCATCGGAGGTGTTGAGCCAAATTGTCTCGGCTTCGGTGATCAGATAGCCGATGGTCAGGACGACGCCGTCCTCGCGGATAATGACGCCATTACCGGCACGCTCCGTGCCGAGGGTTTGCGCGGTGTAGCCGTCGGATGGAACCGTCGCGCGAACGGTGAGGCACGACGCAAGCGCCTGGTCGAGATCGAAATTCCAGTCCTCCTGCCGGGGCTGCGCGTGCTGCGGAATTTCCCAATCGCTCGCCGATGACATGCCGGACTCCCTGATTGGCGACGAGTGATTATACACCAACGCCGACCGAAGGAAAAAACCAGCGGCTAGCTGTCTTTATCCACATGAACTTGCCGCAGCCGTTTGAGTTGCCCCCGTCGGGTCTTGTTGTCGCGCCGCTTTGCTTTCGCCGCGCCGGTCGCTTTCGTCGGCCGCCGGGTCTTGGGGCGCTCCGCCGCGCGGCGGA
The DNA here is from genome assembly GCA_036490955.1 of Allostellaceae bacterium. Lineage (GTDB taxonomy): Bacteria > Pseudomonadota > Alphaproteobacteria > ATCC43930 > CGMCC-115725 > CAIKMD01. The sequence goes on from DASXCX010000336.1 coordinate 14,957, forward strand.
TCAGTTCGACCAGCCGATCGAGCGCGTCCGCGCGGTTGCGCTCGCGGGTGCGAAAGCGCTCGGCCGTAATCACGATCACGCCGGCGCGGCTCAAGCGTCGGCCGGCAAGGATACGGAGTCGCTGCCGGGTTTCGGCATCCAGCGCCGGTGAAGTTTCGACATCGAAGCGGAGTTGCACCGCGCTCGCGACCTTGTTGACGTTCTGGCCGCCCGGCCCGCTCGCCCGGATGAACTGCTCGACAATCTCGCTCTCATCGAGGGCAATGTGCGGAGTGACGCGGATCATCGCGACAGGCTAGCGGAGGCCGCCACGCTTGCGAAGCCGTCGCGACACCGCCATCATCGCCGCAAAGACTTCAAGGGGAGGCGACGTCATGAAGCATCTTTGGGCCATCGCACCGGTCCTCGCGGCGCTCGGCGCGGCGCCGGCTTTCGCGCAGACCAACACTATCGCCCTCGGCACGGCGGTCCAGCTCACCGGCAAGGATGCCAATACCGGTCGTTACTACCGTGACGGCTATCAGTTCACCATCGACAAGATCAACGAGAAGGGCGGCATCACCGTCGCCGGCAAGAAATACGATCTGAAGCTCGATATTCTCGACAATCAATCGGACACCAATCTCGACGTGCAGCTCTACACCAAGCTGATCACGCAGGACAAAGTCGATTTCCTGCTCGGTTCCTATTCGAGTGCGGTCGTGCTGGTCGATACTTCGGTCGCAGAGAAGTTCGAGATGCCGATGGTACAAGGCGGCGGCGCCGCCAGCCAGATTTTCAGCCGCGGCTACAAATGGGTGTTCGGCACCCTGCCCCGCGCCGAGGATTATTTCTCAAGCACCATCGCGATGATGGGCCAGCTTGATCCCAAGCCGAAGACCGTCGCGCTGATCACCGCCGACGACGCCTTCGACGTCTCGGTCGCGCAAGGGACGCGTGAATTGCTGAAAAAGGCGGGGCTCGAAACCGTACTCGATCAGCAATACGCGGCCAACAGCGCGGATTTCTCGTCCGTACTGACGCTGATCAAGTCGAAGGAGCCAGATGCCGTTCTCTGGGGCGGGCTGCTCGCTGAAGTGCTGAACGGCATCCGCCAGGCAAAGAGCCTTAATGTCAGCGCGAAGGATCTGACCTCTTTCACGGTCGGTCCGCCGACCGCCGATTTTCGCAAGGCGCTCGACAAGGATGCCGAGGATGCGTTCGGCATGACGCCGTGGGTTCCGACCGGCGCGCTCAAGGATGATTGGTTCGGCGACGACAAGTCTTTCAACGAGGCCTATATCGCGAAATTCGGCTACGAGCCCGATTATCATGCTGCTTCCGCCGCCGCCGATGTCGAGGTTTATGCCAAGGCGATCGCCAAGGCCGGCTCGCTCGACAAGAAGGCGGTGCGCGACGCGATCGCCGCGAGCGATTTCCAGAGCCTCTATGCCCATGTGAAATTCGCCGCGAACGGCCAGATCGACGTGCCGCAGATCGCCATCCAAATTCAGGACGGCAAAGTCGTGCCGATCTACGGCGAGAAGGTGATCAGCAAGCCACGTTATCCGGTACCCGGCTGGGACAAGCGGTAGGAGCGCCCCTACCAGCCCTCGAGACGGAACGGCGCGAGCTCGGCATGGAGTTCGGACAACTCGCGATACTGGCCGCGGAAATAGAGCAGCGGCTTGGGCGGCAGGCTCGGATCGTGGTTGACCCGGAGCACCTTGCCAAGCAGCAAGACATGGTCGCCGCCGTCATACCGCGCATAAGCCTCGCATTCGAAGGCGACGAGATGCGAATCGATCAGCGGCGCGTTGCCGTGGCCGGGACGATGGTTCACCACGCCGAAGCGATCGGCGGTCGGGCTGGCGAAAGCGCTGGAGACGTGGCGCTGTTCCTCGCGCAGCAGGTTCACCGCGAAATGATTGACCGCATTGAACAGATCGAAGTTGCGGCTGGTGCGCGCAATCGACACCAGGATCAGCGGCGGGTCGAGCGAGACCGAGGTGAACGAATTGACGGTGATGCCGGCCGGCTGACCATGCGCGTCGACAGTGGTGACAATCGCGACGCCGGTAGGAAAAAGGCCGAGCGCGTCGCGGAATTCGCGGGGCGTGAAACTCATCGCGGCGGCATAGTATGAGATGGAACCAGCCGCGGCAAATGCTGCCGCGGCTGGTATGGCGTCAGATCGCTAGACGTGCAGGATCAGAGCGAGCCCTTCAGCCTGGCACCGGCCTTGAAGCGCACGCCTTTGCTTGCGCGAATCTTGATCGGCTCGCCGGTGCGCGGATTACGACCCATGCGCGCGGCCCGCTTGCTGACATGGAATGAGCCAAAGCCAGGGATGCTGAATTTTTGCGCTTTCTTGAGCTCTTTCGCGATCACCCCCGTAACCGCATCGACGGCCTTGTTGGCCACCGAAGTTGTGAGACCAGTCTTCTTCAGCGCTTCGACGAGTGCCTGCTTGCTCATGAGACTCCCCTTTCATGTTGGCGGCTGGTTGCAAGACCGCCGCTTCTATTCGGTGATTGGCAGCGCCAAAACAGGCGCTCAGCCCGTCTCACAGTCTCACCGCTCGGCGCATGAATCAACAACTTCCTCGCATGGAAAGCCGAGATTCGCAGGCGGCGCTTGACAGAAAGCCGCGATTGGCGGGCAAAACACAACTGCGAAGGATGATGCAGCGATGAAAGTGATCGAGCTAACCGGCTGGCAATTGGAGCAGATCACCGTCGGCGAGCGTGCCGCGCTCGCACCGCCGGGACCTGGCGAATTGCTTGTCGCGATGCGCGCGGCAACAGTGAATTATCGCGATTTCGTCTTCGCCCGCGGCGGCTATGGCCGCGAGAGTGGCGCCTTGCCGATCATTCCGCTGAGCGACGGTGCAGGAATCGTCGCGGCGACGGGCCCGGGCGTGACGCGCGCGAAACCGGGCGATCTCGTCTGTCCGATCGTGATGCCGCAGTGGCTCGATGGACCAATGCGCGACGAGCATCGTCGCGCGACGCTGGGCGGTTCGGTCGATGGCGTGATGGCCGAGCAGATGAAGCTCCGCCAAGAGAGCGCGGTCAAAGCACCGCAAGGCTACAGCGCCGTTCAGGCAGCGACGCTGCCCTGTGCCGCGCTCACCGCCTGGAACGCCCTCGCCGGGGTGAGACCGGGCGACCTCGTCGTCACGCAAGGCACGGGCGGCGTCTCGCTCTTTGCGCTGCAGTTCGCCCATGCCATGGGCGCGACGGTGATCGTGACCTCGTCGAGCGACGCGAAGCTGACGCGTGCCCGCGCACTCGGCGCGCGGCACGCGATCAATTATCGCAGCCAGCCGGAATGGGCAGCGGCGCTGCGCTCCTTGACCGGACGCGGCGCCGATCTCGTCATCGAGCTGGGCGGGGCGCAATCGCTGGCGCAATCGATCCGCGCAGTACGCACCGGCGGTACGGTCGCGCTGATCGGCGTACTGTCCGGCGCGAAGGCGGAGATCGAACTCGGCCGCGTTGTGACCCGCGGACTGCGTCTACAGGCGATCACCCTGGGATCGCGCGACGATTTCGAGGCGATGGTGCAGTTCATCGACCGGCATCGCGTCAAGCCGGTGATCGACGACCATCGTTTTGCCTTCGCCGAGACGCGCGACGCGATCGCCGCCATCGCCGAGGGCAAGCATTTCGGCAAGCTGGCCATCGAGTTCTGAGCGGACGGCGTATTGCGCCGACATGCACTTATCGTCGAGCTGCGCGAAGCGCGCATCTCGAGGAATCGAATCAGCGCGGCGTGAACAGCGTCGTCTGATATTCCGCCATGGCGTCGGCGACGACCGGATTACTCAGCGTGCCGAGGCCGGGGATCTCGACCTCGCACACATCGCCCGGCTTCATCTGCACCATCCCTTCGACATAGACGCCGCCGTCATTCTTCGAGGTCGGCTTCTCGCCCGGGTGCAGCGCCAGCGAACCGGGCGAGCCGGTGACGATCACGTCGCCCGGGCGCAAGTAATAGCCCTGGCTCAGATAGTTGATGAGCTGCGGCACGCCGAAGATCATCTGATCGAGCGTCGCATTCTGGCGCTCGATCCCGTTGACGCGGACGATGACGCGATGCTTTTGCCAATCGCCGAATTCATCGGGCGTCATCAACCACGGACCGAAGCTACCCGATTGCTCGAAATTCTTGCCGAGGCCAAATTGGCGATTGTGGCTTTGGTATTCGCGCACCGAGCCTTCGTTGTAGCAGGAATAGCCTGCGACGTGATCAAGCGCCTTCTCGACCGGAATATGGCGACCGCCCTTGCCGATGATCACGGCAAGCTCGCCTTCGTATTCGTATTTCACCGCAACTTTCGGATCGGGGCAGAGGATCGGCCGGTTGTGCCCGACCTGCGTGCAGGGCATGCGCAGGAAGATCTGCGGATATCTCGCCGAGGTGGTGAGGCCCGTCTCGTTGATGTGAAGCTTATAGTTGAGCGCAAGGCACCAGATCGCCTGCGGATCGGGTATGACCGGATCGAAAGTAACGCCGGCGAGGCTTTGCAAGCCTTTCTTGCTCGCTGCCGCGGCCTTCGCACGATCGAGACCGTTCGCCTGCTCGAGAATGCCTTTCAGCGTCTTCGGCAAATCGGGCGCGGCCTCGCCGAGCTCGACAAAGCTTTCTTTGTCGGCCATGACGCCGACACCCGGCGCATTGCCCTGGCGATAGGAAAAAATCCGCATGTTGCCCTCCCAATCTCGATGCGATTGGGCCGAGCTTAGGCGAGCGGCCGGCAGCGCGCCAGAAGGCTCCGCTTAATCGAAGAAAGCGAGCGTACGGATTTCGATGCTCTCGCGCGGCCGGGCATTCGGCGGCGCGGTCGGATCGTCGAATGCGGTATGCGCCGTCCACCGCGCACCGCCTTGCGTCTCCGAATCGAACACCTTGAAGACCAGCGCCTCGTCGCGACGCATCAGCGGGAACCAATACCATTGATGCTTGGGATTGAATTTCACCGCATAGGTCTGGCCGATGCGATTGGGATAGCGGCGCTCGGAAATGACGAAATCCTCGAATTCCATGCTGCGTGCGTCGCACAGCGCGAGCGGGAAGGTTTCGACTGGATGGCGGATCGGCCGCCAGCATTGGACGACAGCGAAGCGCTTCTCGAGCAGCGTCTCGGCCTCATCACCCATCAGATCGCGCACCCGTTGCGGGCCGGACCATTCGGTGTAGTCGTTATGAACGCGGCGCACGACCTCGCGGATCTTCTTCGCTTCACGCATTTCGTCATCGGCGGTGCGCAGCGTGTGATCGAAGACGACGACACGCGACGCGCCGGTCTCGCGCTTAATAAGCGCCTCCATCTCCGGGTAGTAGACCCGCGCGATCTCGTCCTCATCGAAGAAGTCGCGCATCTGCGTGTTGTGGTCGATGAAATGGAAGCCGTTGCGCTCGAGCGCGAAGCCGCCCGGCACCAGCCGGCCGTTATGCATCGTGACCGTGCGCGCATCGGACGTGCCGCCGGTGCGTATATCGGTCGAGCCTGGCCCGCCGGTATAGGTGAAGAGTTGTTGCCCGTCCTCGACCATATAGTTGACCGAGGCTTGAATGGTCGCAGGTGCTTCGAGTTCGGCGAGTTCAGCCATGAGGGCCTCCTTCAGGCGCTCGATTTATGTAGGTCCGGAAGGCATTCCCGTCCAGCGCGGGGGATATGCCGGCCTCGCGCCGCCCTTCACGGCGGCACGAGCGCGAATTCGGCGGTCGCCGTGATCGATACGGTCGCATTACCCGGCTCCGCGACCGGCGGCGGCGCCGGGACGGCGGCGGCGGCCATCCGCATCATCGGCTGAACAACCGGTGGCGGTGCGTTCACATTGCCGACGCTGAGCGAGCGGAAACCTTGCAGCTTCACCCCCGCGGTCGTCGCGATGCGATCCGCGCGCTGCTTCAAGCGTGTCAGCGCTTCATCGGTCAGCGCATCCTCGACCGATTGCCGCGCCTCGCGGGAGATGTCGGGCGCGAGCGATTGGACGACCAGACCCTGTTGCTGCAACGCGCCGATCAGGCTCAGCAACGCGGCGAAATCCTTGCCTGTGAGATCGACCGTCTGGCTGCCATGCCAGCGCGGCGGCTGCTTGTCCGGCGTCTCGCGATAAACGCTGTAGCCGCCTGTCTCGATCGCGATCCCCGCGACCTGCTTGATGCGCGTCGTCGCCGCGCTCATGCGCTGATTGATTTCGCTCTGAACCTTGCCTGCATCGGGATCGGTCGCTTCGGCGGCGAGCGTCGCACGCAACAAATCGCGCGGCACGTCACGGCGCGCCGTCTCGCTGAGACGGAGCGTGCTCTGATCGGTTGCCGTTGATTGCGGAGCCGATTGTGCAACTGCGGTCGAAAGCATCGCCGGCAGCAACCCGGCCGCGATGAGCGACACTCGCCAAAGGCGCCGAAAAGCCCGCATGATCAATCTCCTTCATTGTATCAGGGTGCTTGGAAAACACATTTCGCAACGCGAAATGGGAGGCCCACTCTACCGCGAAAGGCGGATTTCGGTTTCGGCAACCGCAAGAATGACGTATTGATGACCACGGTCAACCAACGAATCGATCGCGCTTAAATGCATCGATCACCAAAACCGCGCGTTCTGCTCGTGGGACGAAACAGGTGGCGAGATGACGGAAGCAACAACGGGCAGCACGTATCGATGGCTGCAGATACTCGCGGGCATCATCTGCATGGTGATGGTCGCCAACCTCCAATATGGCTGGACCTATTTCGTCGATCCGATGGATCAGGCGAATCATTGGGGACGCGAAGGTATTCAATTCGCTTTCTCGATCTTCATCGCCATCGAGACCTGGCTCGTGCCCGCAGAAGCTTGGTTCGTCGATAAATTCGGTCCCCAGCGTGTGATTGCTTTCGGCGGTGTGATGGTCGCCATCGCCTGGGGACTCAATTCGATCGTCACGACTCTGCCAATGCTTTATGTCGGTTCGGCTCTCGCCGGCATCGGCGCGGGTTCCGTTTACGGCACCTGCGTCGGCAATGCGCTTAAATGGTTTCCGGATCGCCGCGGCCTTGCGGCCGGTTTGACCGCCGCCGGTTTCGGCGCCGGTGCAGCGCTCACCGTCTATCCGATCATCACCACGATCCAGACGCATGGCTATCAAGCGGCTTTCCTGTGGTTTGGTCTCGGCCAGGGAATCATCAT
>DASXCX010000337.1:0-22707 GCA_036490955.1 Allostellaceae bacterium
CAAACACCGACGAAAGTCTGGCGTGCATCCTTGATGCGCATGCGCGGACCGTAGGTGTTGGTGAGGCGAAGCGCCGTCGCCGCAAGGCCGTACACATCATGATAGAGGATGTGATAGGCCTCACCGGCCATCTTGTTGACGCCATTGACGTCGACCGGATGCAGCAGATGCTTTTCATCGACCGGCAGATAGTCGGGCCGGCCATAGATCTGCCGCGTCGAGGCGAAGACCACGACCGCTTTCGGGCACACGGCACGGCAGGCTTCGAGCAAGGTGAGTTGCGCCAGGCAATTGATCTCGAGATCGGTCACCGGATCATGCATCGAATCGAGATGGCTGGTCTGGCCGGCGAGGTTGAAGAGATAGTCGCAGCCTTGCAGCAACGCGCGCATTCGCGCCGTATCGCGGATGTCGGCGATCTCGACGCGCACCCGGTCGGCAATCCCGGCGATGTTGAAGCGGTTGCCGCCGTAATTCGGCAGCAGGCTGTCGATCAGCAGCACCCGGCTCCCCGATGCCACGAGCTTGGCGGCCAGATTCGAGCCGACAAACCCTAGCCCGCCGGTCACGACAATCTGGGCTTGATCGAATTTCGCGAAATTTCCGTAAGCTAAATCAATTGCCATCGAGCAATATCTGTGAGTCTGACTGAGATTTCAGGTATAAACTATCGGAATCGTGTCGCAATTCCATCGATGACCGATCCGCTCTCCTTCGCCAGCTTGATGCGTCGCTTGCTCGCCTTGGCCGCGCTATCGGTGCTGGCGGCCTGCGCCGCGCATGTCCCACCCGCTCCGCCACCGCTGGGCCGCAGCGATCAGCAATGCCTGGCCGCGCTCAACCGCCTCGGCGTGCAGTATCAAGTCGAGCCGCAATCGGCAAGCACGAGCCGGGCCTGTCTCGTCCGGAACCCGATCCGGGTCTCGGCCGCGACGATCCCGTTCAGCCGGCCGACCGTCGCCGCCTGCGATTTCGTGCTCAAATTCGACGACTTCGAGCGCGAAATAGTCCGGCCGCTGGCCAAGCGTACATTTGGCCGCGATCTCAAGACCATCGTCCATTTCGGCGCCTATAGCTGCCGCCCGACCCACGCCGGCCGCGAGAGCGAACACGCCCACGGGCTCGCCATCGATATCGCCGGCTTCGAGCTGACCGACGGCACGATGATCTCGGTCAAGGACGAATGGACGAAGCGCGGCAAAGGCCGCGATTTCTTGCAAGCAGTCGCGACGCAAGCTTGCCGTTACTTCAACGAAGTGCTCGATCCCGATTCCGATCGCGACCATGTCGATCACATTCATCTCGACCTCGGCCGCTATAACTATTGCATCCACCACCCCTGACGGCGCGGTGCCGGAGCAGGCCTCGGATTACGTCTCGAACAGCGCTTCGTCTTCAAAAAGCGAGACCCACCCCGGAGCGGGAGCCTCGAGCATGACCGGCGGCGTCGGCTCGTCATAAAGCAGCTTCGCTTCCGCCGGCGGGCCGCGCCGCTCGCCTAAGGCGCGGACGATCAGCCGCCGCCGCTGATGTGGCATCTCGACCACGACGACGTCGCCGGCGCGCACCGCATGGTGCGGCTTCACCCCGTCACGGCCGCCAATACTGACGCGTCCGTCGCCGCAAAGCCGCGCGGCAAGCGAGCGCGTGCGCGCGAGCCGCGCGAACCACAGCCACTTGTCGAGGCGCAGGGTCGCTTGGGACGGTGTTTCATTTCTCATCGGGCAAAGGTCAACGCTGCTAGTTTCGCGAAAGGACTGTCGGCGCGCGGGCGATCGGCGGCGGCAACGTACCTCTTCGCCGGCCGCGCATGGAAAACGACGCCGCTCTCGTCGCGGACGGCGCGATAGCCGAGATCGGTCAGCATCGCCGCGAGATCGTGGCGCGAGGCGCTGGCGAGGCCGAGCAATTCGGGCGTGACACCAAAAGCGCCTTGGCGCGCGAGCCGTCGTGCCGCCGCGGCGAGGCCTTCGACTTTGTCGACACGCAGGATGCGCGGTCCGAGCACGCGGTATCCCAGGGCCCGGTAGGCGTCGCTGCTGATGGCCCGATCGCGCGGCGCTGCCACGCCGCCCGGGAGTTTCGGCATATCGAGCTTGCCGTGGATCGACCAGAGCAGCGCCGCGCCCGTCATTGCCTCGCGCTTCAGCATGCCGTCGAGGTAGACGGTCTCCGTACCGAGCCGCACGCCATGCTTGGCGAGGAGCTTGCGATCCTTGCCGCTCAAGCCCGCGCATTGCGCCGCAACCGCGCTTGCCGGCAACACGCCGAGCGCTTCGCAAAGCTGGTAGACAAGGCCCCGCGCGGCGCCGTCGAATTCGGCATGACGCAACCGCACAAGCGATGCGAGACTGCGGCGCTTCTCCATGCCCCAGAACGAGGCGAGGCGGCGACGGATCGTCTCGCGCAGCGGCGAATCGAGTGAGTGCCCGGCGAAGACCTCGATCTGCGGATCGAGCACACTTTCGCCGGCGATGAGGCGCCCGACCACGCCGCCGCGCCATAGCAGCTTGCCATCCGGACCGAGCGCGAATTCGTCATCGGGCGCGGCGGCGAGCTCGCTCACGCGCGCTTCGATCTCGCCGCGCAGCACGCGATTTGCCGCAGCGAGCAAAGTCTTGCTGGCCTCGGTGTTGGGTACCGCATCGGGCACGAAGCGGAAGCCGTCGAGCCGGCCGACCGGATGACCTTCGACTTTCACCTCGCCGGCGCGGCTCACCGAGGCGAGCAACTCACGCGACGAGGAAAGCTGCTTCACCAGGAAGGCCGAGCGGCGGTCGACGAAGCGCTGCGTGATGCGGTCATGCAGCGCGTCGGAGAGATGATCCTCGATCGCACGCGCTTTCTCTTGCCAGCTCGTCGCATCGGTCAGCCAATCGGAGCGATGCGCGATATAGGTCCAGGTGCGGATATGCGCGATCCGCGTCATCAGCGTGTCGATATCGCCGTCGCTGCGGTCGAGCCGGCTCATCTGTGCGGCGACGAAATCGATCGGCAGCCGGCCGCTACGGCCGATCAGATGGCCATAAATCGAGGCAAGGAAACGCGCATGCGTGTCGCTCATGATCTTGCGGAAGTCGGGGATCTGGCAGACTTCCCACAAGAGCCGCACCGCGGCGGGATTGGTCGCGGCCGCGGCGATATCGGAGAGCTTCGCCAGCGCCGCGAGTGCCAGATGATCGTCGGCCTCGCGCGCGGGGATAAGGCCGGGCAGATGCGGCTTTTCTTCAAGACTCTTCAGCAGACCGCCGACCGAGCGATAATCGAGCCGGGCATTGCGCCAGTAGAGCCGCGGCAACGGATCGAAGCGATGATTCTCGACCGCCTCGACGATTTCTTCGTCGATGCCGGGAAGGTCGCCGGTCGTGCCGAAGGTCCCGTCGCTCATATGCCGGCCGGCGCGGCCGGCGATTTGCGCGATCTCGGCGGGCGCGAGACGCCGCGGCCCACGGCCGTCGAATTTCGCCAGCCGCGCGAAGGCGACATGGTCGAGATCCATGTTGAGACCCATGCCGATCGCATCGGTCGCAACCAAGTAATCGACCTCGCCGGATTGGAAGAGCCCGACCTGCGCGTTGCGCGCGCGCGGGCTCAGGGCGCCCATCACTACCGCGGTGCCACCGCGCTGCCGGCGCATCAGTTCGGCGAGCGCGAAGACGTCGGCGACGGCGAAAGCGACCACGGCGCTGCGCGGCGGCAACCGGGTGATCTTCTTCGGCCCGGTATAGGAGAGCGTCGAAAAACGCGGCCGGCTGACATACTCCGCTTCCGGAACGAGACGCTTCAGCAGCGGCCGAATCGTGTCGGCGCCGAGGAACATCGTTTCGGATATGCCGCGCGCGTGGAGCAACCGGTTGGTGAAGACATGGCCGCGCTCCGCATCGCCGCAAAGTTGGATTTCGTCGACGGCGAGAAAATCCACGGGCAAATCGAGCGGCATCGATTCAACGGTGCAGATCCAATAGACCGGATGAGGCGGGACGATCTTTTCTTCGCCGGTGATGAGGGCGACGGCGCGAGCGCCTTTCAGCGCAACCACTCTGTCATAATTTTCGCGCGCTAGAAGCCGGAGCGGGAAGCCGATCATGCCCGTGCGATGGCCGAGCATGCGCTCGATGGCGAGATGGGTCTTGCCGGTGTTGGTGGGCCCTAGCACTGCCAGGATCCGCGCCGCCGGAGTAAACACTCCCATGCCTCGAATCATCGGGTGTCGGTGACCGAAACGCAAGCCTGACAAACGAGGCCCCCGCAGATGACAGGGAATTCATGACTTAGACGGGACTTTTGGCGGGGCGCCACTCGTATATCTCTAGGTACGATACTTTTTGGGACCCAAGGAGGTCCGCCATGACCCGAATTTCGTTCCGCTCCCTCGCGACTCGCGCGGTTCTGATCGCCGGCATGATCGGCGTTCTCGCCGCACCACTTCCCGCTTTGGCGCATGATCGGGACTGGCACGATTGGCATCGCCCGCCTCCGGTCTATGTGCCACCGGCGCCGGTCTATGCCGCGCCTTATCCCGCTCCCTACGCAGCTCAGGCTTATCCGGCGCCAGTGGCGTATCGATCTTGCAACAATGCGCTGGTCGGCGGGTTGATTGGCGCAGCGGCCGGTACCCTCATTGGCGCCGGCGCGGGTAGCCACAGCCGCGACGGAAGCGCGGCGGCGATCATCGGCCTGATCGGCGGCGCGGCGGTTGGCACTGCGGTCGGCGCGGCCTCCTGCGACTGATGCCAACACTTACGCCGCGGTGATCGTACTCCGCAGACGCAGCGGGTCCTCGATATTGCGAAAAGGCTCGAGGGACCCGCCCGTCCCGCGCACCAGGATCGTACCGTAGTTGAAGACGCGCCCGCCGATGCTCTGCACCACATCGACGCTTTCGACCTTGGACCGCGCCATCTCGATCGTGTAGCGGCTGACGATGCCGCGTTTGAAGATCAGCCGGTGATCGGTGACGGCGAGCTCGGTCGTGGCGCGTTTGATTGCGGCTAGGATCGCCGAGATCGCCGCCAACGCAAGAAACAAACCGCCGGCGATGAAGCCGATATCCTGGAAATCCGCGCCGGCCCAATAACCGGCTGCGACGGCGGCAACGGCGAGCCCGGCGAAGATGATCGCCCGGGTGTAGATCAGCCAATGCAGCTTCGTGCGATAGATCAATGTCTCGCCCGGCTGCAGGACCTTCTGGATGTAGCTCATCGTCCTTATCCTATCACAGCCCGGGAACTGACCCGGAGGCCCCAACCCGACGCCTCACCGGCCCCACATCTTGCAGGATCGCCGCTGCCGTCACATATCTGCGGCGGCTTAAAAAATTCGGCCGAGGGAACGGAAAAAGGGTCATGACCAGCGAGAAACGTGAATTCCAGGCGGAAGTTTCCCGCCTGCTGGAAATCGTCGCGCATTCGCTTTACAGCGAAAAAGAGATCTTCCTGCGCGAGCTTATTTCCAATGCCTCGGATGCCTGCGACCGGCTGCGCTACCTCGCGCTGACCGAGCCGGCGCTGACCCAGGGCGACACCAATTTCCGGGTCGTCATCGCGCCCGACAAGAAGGGGCGGACCCTCATCATCACCGATAACGGCATCGGCATGAACCGGCAGGAGATGATCGACAATCTCGGCACGATCGCCCGCTCCGGCACCGCCGCCTTCGTCAAGGAGCTCTCCGGCGACAGCAAGAAGGACGTGGCCCTCATCGGCCAGTTCGGCGTCGGCTTCTATTCCGCCTTCATGGTCTCGAGCGAGGTCGAGGTCGTCTCGAAAAAGGCCGGCGAAGAGATCGCGCATCGCTGGGTCTCGAACGGCAAGGGTGAGTTCACCATCGACGAAGCGGCACGAGAGAAGCGCGGCACCACGATCACCCTCCGCCTCAACGAGGCGGACGAGGAATATGCAGAGCCCGATCGCATCCGCCAGATCGTCAAAAAATACTCCGATCACATCGCCCTGCCGATCGTTCTCGATCACGATGGCAAGGAAGAGACGCTCAACGCCGCCTCGGCCCTTTGGATGCGGCCGAAGAGCGAGATCACCGCCGACCAGTACAAGGAATTCTATCATCACGTCGCGCATGCTTTCGACGAGCCGTGGCTGACGCTGCATCACAAGGTCGAAGGCACCTACGAATATTCGACGCTACTCTTCATACCCGGCACCAAGCCCTACGATCTGTTCGATCCGCAGCGCAAGCATCAGGTGAAGCTCTATGTCCGCCGCGTCTTCATTACGGACGACGCGCAAGAACTGCTGCCGCCTTATTTGCGCTTCCTGCGCGGCGTGGTCGACAGCGAAGACCTTCCGCTCAATGTCAGCCGCGAGATGCTGCAGAACAATCCAATGCTGAAGCGTATGCGCGGCCAGATCACCACGCGCGTGCTGAGCGAGCTCGCCAAGAAGGCCAAGGACGAGCCGGTCGAGTTCACGAAATTCTCGGAGAATTTCGGCGCGGTGCTGAAGGAAGGCATCTACGAGGACCACGAGCACAAGGACGAGATCCTGCCGCTCGCCCGCTTTCGCTCGACCGCCGGCGACGAGCTGACCTCGCTCGACGATTACATCGCACGCATGAAACCCGGACAGGAGGCGATCTACACGATCGCCGGTGAGAATCTCGACGCCCTGAAACGAAGCCCGCAACTCGAAGGCTTCCGCGCCCGCGGTATCGAGGTGCTGTTGCTCACCGACCCTGTCGATGAATTCTGGATGCCGTCGGTCGGCGAGTATCAGAAGAAGGAATTCAAGTCGGTGACGCGCGGCAGCGCCGATCTCGACAAGATCGCGCCCGAGGAAAAGAAGGACGGCGCACCGGGCGAAGAGAGGCCGGAGGGTGACGTTGCCTCGCTTATCGCCCTCCTGAAATTGTCGCTCGGCGACGCGGTGAAGGATGTGCGCTCCTCGAAGCGGTTGACCGACAGCGCCGTATGCCTCGTCGCCGACGAGCGCGATATCGATATGCATCTCGAGCGCTTGCTGCGTCAGCACAAGCAGCTCGGCGCCAGCGCCGACGCCAAGCGAATCCTCGAGATCAATCCAAAGCATCCGCTGATCGCGCGGCTGGTCGATCTCGCCGGCAAGGAAGGCGCCACCGACGCGCTCGGCGATTTCGCCTGGCTGCTCCTCGACCAGGCACGGATTTTGGAAGGCGAGACCTTGCCCGACCCAGCGGATTTCGCGAAGCGCCTGTCCTCGGTCCTGGCACGCGGCTTAACGGCATAAAGACGCCGTGAAGCTTGTGCTTTAGCCCTGCGCGGCGCGAGCCCGCGTGTACAGTTGCGGGGCGAGATCTCGGCGCATTGCAGGGGCAGACCGGTTGTGATACGGGCTGCCCCTCATTCAAGGAAAATCGAAATCATGAAGTGCCAATGCCCTTCGAGCGCGCACGGCCACCGGCCCGGCCATTGCGCGAGCGAGGCGACGATCGACAATTATTGTCCGCGTTGTCATACCGAAAAGGCGAAAGAAGACGCTCTGAAGCCCGTCGGCGGCCATGTCGCTGCGACACCACCCCGGCGACCGAGCGGCAATACCCGCGCCTAACTCGCACGAACGATTGGGAACCGGGACCTCTAGGGCCCCTGCATCGCAACGCTGGCCGCGGTGAGGATCGGCCCGCTGCCATCCTGCTGCAGCAGCACGGCGGCGCCGTAATCGCCGAGGTTCTTCGCTTCTTCCGGCGACACGATCAGTTCCTCCGACCAGCCGGCCCACGAGCCGAGGCGCCGGAAGCTGCGCACCGCATGATGATCCCAGGCGGTTTTGCCCGCATTCTCGCCGGTGGTGACCGCCATCGTATGCATCTTGTCGAAGCCGACGAGCCAAAGCGTCGCCGGCTGGCCCGGCGGTGACTGGCCATCGCCGACATCGGCAACGAGCGCGCCATCGTCGCGCCAATGCAGGGTCAGGTTAGGATGCGGCTTACGCTTGGCCTCGGCGGCGCGGATCATCGGCTCGATCGCGGCGGGCTCGGAGCCGACACCCTCTTTCTCGCCTTGGATGACGATCTCGGGGGTGTAGACGTAACGCAGTTTCAGCGCCGCCTGATAGTCGCGCTGCCGCCGGGTCGCCCACGGTTTCGAATAGGCATCGGTCCAGCCGATGTAATTCCAATATTCGACATGGAAAGCGAGCGCGACGACATCGGGGCGCTTGGCGATCTCGCCGAAAAACTTATCCGCCGGCGGGCAGGAGCTGCAGCCTTGCGACGTGAAAAGCTCGACGACGACCGGCGAATCATCGGCCCGGGCAGCGACGGGCAGCGCCGCGACAAGCGCAGCTAGCAGGGCGAGTGTGGCCGGCCGGAGCATCGATCCATCCTGCACTTCGTCCGGAGAATTCGCAAAGCACTATCCTTCACAAGGGGGTGAGGCTTGACGCTGTTGCAACCCTCGCGGCAGGCTCGCGACCTTTGAATAAAGCCCGAGAGGAAACAAATGATCCTGGAAGTCCGCACCTATACGGCGCAGACCGGCGGCGGCACGGCCCGTTGGCTGGCATATTACGAAAAATATGGGCTGCCGCCCTCGAAGCGCCATCTCGGCCAGCTCGTGGGATTCTTTACCAGCGAGATCGGGCCGCTTAACCAAATCGTCCATATGTGGCGTTACGAGTCGCTCGCCGACCGCGAGACGCGCCGCGCCGCGCTCTACGCCGATCCGGATTGGCAACTCTTCCTGAAGAACGGCCCGCAACCTTCGCCGCTGATCTCGCAAGAAAGCAAGATCCTGGTGCCGACCTCGTTCTCGCCGATGAAATAGCGCCGCGGGCGGCGCTATGCCTTCATCATGCCGCGCAGCACATATTGCAGAATGCCGCCATGGCGGAAGTATTCGAGCTCATCCAGCGTGTCGATGCGACAAAGGAGCTTGATCTCATCGGTCTTGCCGTCGGCGCGATGGATGCGGCAGGTCAGATCGCTGCGCGGCTTCAGGCCTTGCGCGATGCCGACGATGTCGAATTTCTCGGTGCCGTCGAGCTTCAGACTCTGGCGCGTCATGCCGTCCTTGAATTGCAGCGGCAGCACGGCCATGCCGACGAGGTTCGAGCGATGAATGCGCTCGAAGCTTTCGACGATCACCGCGCGCACGCCCAAGAGCTTCGTGCCCTTGGCCGCCCAATCGCGCGATGAGCCGGTGCCGTATTCCTTGCCGGCGATGACGACCAGCGGCACGCCTTCTTTCTGATACTGCATCGCCGCGTCGTAGATCGGCGTCACCGCGCCGTCGGGCTGGTGCTTGGTGACGCCGCCTTCGACCCCCGGCACCATCTCGTTCTTGATACGGATATTCGCGAAGGTGCCGCGCATCATCACATGATGCGTCCCGCGCCGCGCGCCGTAGGAATTGAAATCCTGCGGCCGCACTTGGTGTTCCAAAAGATACTGCCCCGCGGGGCTCTCCTTCTTGATCGAGCTGGCGGGCGAGATGTGGTCGGTGGTGATGCTGTCGCCGAACAAGGCGAGCTCGCGCGCGCCGCTGATATCGGCGAGCGCTCCCGGCTGCTTCGGCATATTGTCGAAATAGGGCGGCAGCGCGAGATAGGTGGAGCTCGGATCCCAGGCGAAAGTCATGCCCTCGACCTTCGGAACTTTGCGCCATTCCTCGGGACCTTCGAACACGTTACCGTAGCGCTTGCGGAACATGTCGGCATTGAGCGCGCTATGGACGGTCTCGGCGATCTCGCGATTGCTCGGCCAAATGTCCTTGAGATAAACCGGCTTGCCGTCCGGATCCTCGGCGAGCACGTCTTTCGTCAGATCGATGTTCACCGAGCCGGCGAGCGCATAGGCGACGACGAGCGGCGGCGAGGCGAGATAGTTCGCCCGCACCTGGGGATGGATGCGGCCCTCGAAATTGCGGTTGCCCGAGAGCACGCCGGCGACGACGAGATCGCCTTCATCGATCGCGTCGGCGATCGCGTCGGGCAGCGGGCCCGAATTGCCGATGCAGGTGGTGCAGCCGTAGCCGACGAGGTTGAAACCCAATTTATCGAGATCGCCTTGCAAGCCGGCAGCAGCGTAATAATCGCTGACGACCTGGCTGCCCGGCGCGAGCGACGTCTTCACCCACGGCTTCACCTTGAGGCCGCGCTTCACGGCGTTGCGCGCGAGTAGACCGGCGCCGAGCATGACGCTGGGATTGGAGGTATTGGTGCAAGAGGTGATCGCGGCGATCACCACCGCGCCGTCCTTCAGCGCGTAATTCGCGCCCTTCACGGCCACTTCGGCCTTGGCGCTCTTGCGGTTGGGCGCGAGCTTCGGCGTCTCGGTCGCAAAATTCTGCGCGACGCCGCCAAGGCCAACCCGGTCCTGCGGCCGGCGGGGCCCGGCGAGCGACGGCTCGACAGTGGCAAGATCCAATTCCAGCGTATCGGTGAAGACCGGCTCGGCGGCCTTTTCGTCATGCCAGAGGCCCTGCGCCTTGGCGTAGGCTTCGACGAGGGCAATGCGCGCCGGATCGCGGCCCGAGAGCTTCAGAAAGCGGATCGTCTCGGCATCGATCGGGAAGAAGCCGCAGGTCGCGCCGTATTCCGGCGCCATGTTGCCGATCGTCGCGCGATCGGCGAGCGCCATGTTGGCGATGCCGGGCCCGTAGAATTCGACGAAGCGCCCGACGACGCCTTTCTTGCGCAGCATCTGCACGACCGTGAGCACGAGATCGGTCGCAGTCGCACCCTCCTTGAGCGCGCCGTGTACACGGAAGCCGACGACTTCCGGCAGCACCATTGAGATCGGCTGGCCCAACATCGCCGCCTCCGCCTCGATACCGCCGACGCCCCAGCCAAGCACGGAGAGGCCGTTGATCATCGTCGTATGGCTGTCGGTGCCGACCAGCGTGTCGGGATAGGCGATGGTCTTGCCGCTTTCCTCGGTCGTCCACACGACTTGCGCGAGATATTCGAGATTGACTTGGTGGCAGATGCCGGTGCCCGGCGGCACGACGCGGAAATTGTCGAACGTCCCCTGCCCCCAGCGCAGGAAGGTGTAGCGTTCCTGATTGCGCTCGAACTCGACCTTCACGTTGTCGCGGAAGGCATGGGTGCTGCCGAAATTATCGACCATCACCGAGTGATCGATGACAAGATCGACCGGCGCGAGCGGATTGATCTTCTTCGGATCGCCACCGAGCTTCACCATCGCCTCGCGCATCGCCGCCAGATCGACCACGGCCGGCACGCCCGTCAGATCCTGCATCAGCACGCGCGCCGGCAGGAAGGCGATCTCGCGCTCCGAGGTCTTGGTCTTAAGCCATTCGGCGACCGATTTGATGTCGTCGACCGTCACCGTGCGGCCATTCTCGAGCCGGACCAAATTCTCCAGCAGCACCTTCATCGAGAACGGCAGGCGCGAGATATCGCCAAGGCCGGCGGCCTGTACCGCCGCTTCCAGGCTGAAATAATCATAATTCTTGCCCGCGACAGTGAGGGTACGACGGGTTTTCAGCGAATCATGGCCGGTGACAGGCATTTTTTCTCCTCGAGGCGCGGGAAAGGCGGGGAATTCCTTGCTGCTACCGCCTTTGGAGCAGCAGATCAAGCCGTGCAGGCACGGCTCAACCCTATCATGGCGAGCGCGGCACGGCCGCCGGGCGCGTAGAGGTTGGCCAGCGATTCGGCCATTTCCATGTGCGCGTAATTTTTGCCCTCGACGACGGTCACGCGCTTGCCGGCACGGATCGCGGCGGCAGCGAAATCGCGGCCCTGGCGCTGGAATTCCGGCGTCTCGAAGGTGCCATAAGCCACCGTCACCGGCGCTTGCAGCAGGGCGAGATGACGGATCGAGCTCATCGAGTCTTCCATCGCATCGTCGAATTTCACATAGTTGCTGCGCGCCGACAATCGCACCGGCTTCATGTCGTACATGCCCGAGATGCAGATGCCGCCTTTGATCGTATCGGCGGGTAGGCCGAAATCCTTCCGCCAATCAGTCACCAGCGCGACGCCAGCGAGATGAGCGCCCGATGAATGGCCGCCGATATAAATCCGCCGCGGGTCGCCGCCAAAGCTTGCCGCGTGCTTGGCGACCCAGGCGATGGCGCTGCGTACCTGTTGCGCCATCGGTCGCAGATCGCCGCCGGCATCAAGCACATTGATGAAATCGAGCGCGATGTAGTGAATGCCGTGGTCATGAAACAGCTCGGCCGGCGCGGCGCTGCCGCGCGACGAGCCCGTGCGCCAAGTGCCGCCATGAATGAAGATGAAAATCGGCGCGTGTGCCTGCCTGGCGCGGTAGATGTCGAGCCGCTCGATCTCTGTCGGGCCGTAAGCGACGCGCGCCGGTTCGCCCAGCCGGGCGCGAACGGCGTCGCTGCCCGAGCCGGCGCGAGCACCGATCTGCGCGATATTGGCCTCGTAAGACGATTGGTCGTAGGCCGCGTCGAGCTCGACCTGGTCGTAATCCATGAAAACGAGCGGGCCCTTCGCATGCGACGGCGGTCCCAAGTGGCATTCGGCGGCCCAGGCGGGCGCCGTGGCCAAGGAGGCGGCTGCCGCCAGGAAACCGCGCCGGCCCATGGTTGAAGCAACGGTCATTTTGATCCATCCCTTTGCCAGAGCATTATAAAAACACTAATTATTACAATATGATAAGTTAGGGCTGGGGAAAAGTCAGGGTAAATACCTTGCTTTCGCCACGATTCTTACGCGCCAGCGTCCCAAAGGAGGTGTTTCCTAGGTGCGGGTGAGAGAGGCTATTGGCTTTTTCTCCCTCTCCGTAGCGGTCAATCCCCCCGACCGCTCATACGCGGCCTCGGTTCCCCCGACCGAGGCCGCCTTTCTTTTGGGCGCTTCCTTTTTCCGGCCGGACTTGGTCTGTTGAGGGGCATCCGAGGGGAGCTCCAAGTGTCCGATACGCGTGCAAGAACCGGATGGCTGGGACGGTTGAAGGATTCGCTCGTCGCCTCGGCCGGGACGATCGTCTTTGGCATGGAAGACGGCACGGTCTCGATCTTCGGCCTCGTTTTCGGCGTCGCGGCGACGACCAACAGCAACGACGTCGTCCTGGTGGCTGGCGCCTCCGGCGCCGCAGCGGCGGCCGTCTCAATGATGGCTGGAGCCTTTCTCGAATCCGAGACCGACCGCGACGAAAAGAAAGCCCGGCAGCAACGACTTGAAATCGACCTCCGTTGCGATCCGGGCGGCGTCGACGCGATGCTGGGGGAGCGGCTGACGGCGGTGGGGCTGCAGCAGCCGCAAGCCGGCGCGCTGGCCGGTGCGGTGCGCGACAAGCCCGAGGCGATCAAAGCACTGCTGATCGCGATGCACGGCGGCACCGAAGCGGCCACCAATCCGTTCGAGCAGGCCCTCTGGATGCTGATCGCGGATTTCTTCTCCGCTGCCGTGCCGATCGTCCCTTTCATGCTGATGCCGGTGGCATCGGCGCGTGTCGTCTCCGCCGCGATCACGATCCTGCTGCTCACCGCGCTCGGCATCGGCCGCGGCGTCATTGGCAAACGTTCACTGATACACACGGTGCTCGAGACCGTCGGCGTCGGGATTGCGGCCGCGCTTGCCGGGGTCGGCATCGGTGTGCTGTTCAACAGCAATTACGGCGGCAGCTAGCACCCATCGGTTTTGCTTTAGAGGCGGCGAGCGGTCACAATCGCGCCGCCCGATGTCCCCCGCCGCCCCCTCTCTTCCCGACGCGCAAAATTTTTCGAATCCAGGTGATTTCGCCGGACAGGGCCTCGCCTGCCGCCGCGGGGAGCGGCTGATCTTCCGCCGCCTCGATTTCACCCTGCCGCCGGGCGGAGCGCTGGTGCTGATCGGCCCCAATGGCAGCGGCAAATCGAGTCTGCTGCGGCTGATGGCCGGGCTGACGCCAAGAGAGGCCGGGACGTTGGCCTGGAACGGCACCGATATCCGCGAGGATCCGGCGGCGCATCGCACCCGGCTGCATTTCATCGGCCATAGCGACGCGCTGAAGCCCGTGCTCTCCGCCGGCGAGAGCCTTGCCTTCTGGGCCAAGATGCGCGGAACGAGGGCGGCGATTGAGCCGGCACTGACGCGCTTTGGCCTCGGTAATGCCGCGACGCTGCTCTGCCGCTATCTCTCGGCCGGCCAGAGGCGGCGGCTTGCTTTAGCGCGGTTGATCGCGGCGCCCGCCGAGCTTTGGCTGCTCGACGAGCCGCTGACCAGTCTCGATACCGATGCCGCTGGGCAGCTTCTCGCCGCGATCGCCGAGCATCGCGCCCGAGGCGGCCGGATTGTGCTCTCGACCCATGCGCCGATCGAAATCGGCGGCGCGACGCGGCTATCGCTCGCGATTTCCGCCCCCGCCCGACCGAATCGCTGGCGGAGCTGATGGCGTGAGCATGTTTTTGGCGCTGGTCGCGCGCGATTTGCATCTCGCGTTTCGTCAAGGCGGCGATGCCGCAATGGTGATCGCGTTCTTCGTGCTGAGCGTCGTGCTGTTTCCTTTCGCCGTTGGCCCGGAACCCGAATTGCTGCAGCGCATCGCTCCGGGCGTCGTCTGGGTGACCGCCCTGCTCGCCGCTCTGCTGTCGCTCGAACGTTTGTTCCAGGCCGACTACGAGGATGGCAGCCTCGAGGCGCTCGCCCTCCTGCCGCTGCCGCTCGAGGCGCAAGTGTTGGCAAAATGCGTTGCGCATTGGCTGGTCACCGGCCTGCCACTGATCGTCGTCGCGCCGCTCCTCGCCCTGCTGCTGCATCTCGACCCGGCCGGCTATCCGGCGCTCATCGCGGGCATGGTGCTAGGCACGCCGATCCTCAGCCTCATCGGTGCGATCGGCGCGGCGCTGTCCTTGGGCGCGCGGCGCGGCGGCGTGTTGCTTTCGCTCCTCGTGCTGCCGCTCTACATCCCGGTCCTGATCTTCGGCGTTGCCGCCATCGAGGCCGAGATCCAGGGTTTCGGCGCCCGGCCGGACCTGCTGCTGCTGGCGGCACTGCTGGTGCTGGCAGCGGGGCTGGTTCCTTTTGCCGCTGCGGCGGCGCTGCGCCTGGCGCTAGAATAGGCATGGCCATTCCGGTGCTTGCGTAAAAGATCTCAGATGTTCCGCCTCGCCAATCCCAATCGCTTCATGCAGTGGTCCGCCAGAATCCTGCCCTGGTGCGCGATCCTGACCGTGCTGCTGCTCGGCGCCGGGCTCTATCTCGCACTCTTCGTTGCACCGCCGGATTATCAGCAAGGCGAGTCGGTGCGTATCATGTATGTGCATGTGCCTGCCGCCTATATGGCGACCACCGTCTATGCCTTGATGGCGGCGGCGAGCGCCGTGGCGCTGATCTGGCGCCATCCCGTCGCCGATATCGCGGCACGCGAAGCCGCGCCCCTCGGCGCGGGATTCACGCTGCTTTGCCTGGTTTCAGGCTCGCTTTGGGGCAAACCGATGTGGGGCACATGGTGGGTGTGGGACGCGCGGCTCACCTCGGTGCTGGTGCTGTTCTTCCTCTATCTGGGCTACATGGCGCTCGTTCATGCGTTCGACGAGCCGACGCGCGGCGCGCGCGCCGGCGCGATCCTCGCGCTGGTCGGCGTGGTCAATCTGCCGATCATCAAATTCTCGGTCGATTGGTGGAACACGCTGCATCAGCCGGCGAGCATCTTTCGTTTGGGTGGCCCGACCATCGCCACGTCGATGCTCTGGCCGCTCGCGATCATGGCGTTGGGCTTCACGCTGCTTTTCGTCACGCTCTGGCTGGTGCGCATTCGAAGCGCGTTGATGGCGGCGAAGCTGCGCGCCTTGCGGCTGCAGCAGGCTGCGTGAGATGGGGGCGCTCGATCACTTTCTCGCGATGGGCGGTTATGCGCGTTTCGTCTGGCCGGCTTACGCTCTGGCGGTGATCGTGCTGGGCGGATTCGCTGTCGAGACGATCGTTACTTATCGCCGGCGCCAGCGCGCGCTCGATGAAGCGGAGAGACGCCGGCCATGACGCGCAAGCGCAAGCGGCTTTATCTCGTGCTCGGCGGGTTGGCGCTGCTCGGTGTGGCGACGGCGCTCGTGCTGTCGGCCTTCCAGGACAATCTTGTCTTCTTCTATGGGCCATCCGATCTCGCAGCGAAGCGCGTGCCCGACGGCCGCGATATTCGCATCGGCGGCCTGGTCGAGAATGGCAGCGTCAAGCACGAGGCCGACGGCGTGACGCTCGACTTCAAGGTGACCGACGGCAACGCCGTGGTTCCCGTCACCTATAAAGGCGACGTGCCCGATCTTTTCCGCGAGGGCCAGGGCGTCGTCGTCGAAGGCAAGCTGCAGCAAGGTGTGTTTCGCGCCTCGAGCGTGCTCGCCAAGCATGACGAGAATTACATGCCACCCGAAGTGGTCGACGCGTTGAAGCGCAGCGGCCATTGGCAGGAAGGCGCCAAGCCCGGACCGACAGCCGCGACCGCCAACGCGAAGCAGCCATGACCACGAGCGCCCATGATCGTTGAATTCGGCCATTTTGCGCTCATCCTCGCGCTCTGCCTCGCCGCGCTGCAAGCGACGGTGCCGCTCTATGGCGCATCGCGCAATCATGCCGGGCTGATGGCCGTCGGCCAGAGCGCGGCGGTCGCTCAGTTCCTTCTCATCGCCGCAAGCTTCGCGGTGCTGGTCAACGCCTATATCGTTTCGGATTTCTCGCTCGCGACGGTGGTCGAGAACAGCCAATCGACCAAGCCGCTGCTCTATAAGATCACCGGCGTCTGGGGCAATCACGAAGGCTCGATGGTGCTCTGGGTGCTGATCTTGTCGCTGTTTGGCGCCGCGGTCGCGCTGTTCGGCGACAACCTGCCGCCCAGCTTGCGCGCGCGCGTGCTCGCGGTGCAGGGCATGATCGGCGTCGGCTTCCTCACCTTCATTCTTTTCACCTCGAACCCGTTCCTGCGCGCGCAGCCCGCGCCCCTCGACGGCAATGGCATGAATCCGGTCCTGCAGGATCCGGGCCTCGCCTTCCATCCGCCATTTCTCTATCTCGGCTATGTCGGCTTCTCCGTCGCGTTCTCTTTCGCCGTCGCCGCGCTGATCGAAGGCCGCGTCGATGCCGCCTGGGCGCGCTGGGTCCGGCCATGGAGCCTCGCCGCCTGGTGCGCCCTCACCATCGGCATCGCGATGGGAAGCTGGTGGGCCTATTACACACTTGGCTGGGGCGGCTGGTGGTTCTGGGACCCGGTCGAGAACGCGTCGTTCATGCCGTGGCTGGTCGGCACCGCGCTGATCCACTCCGCCATCGTCGTCGAGAAACGCGATGCGCTTAAAAGCTGGACCATTCTGCTCGCCATCGTGACCTTCTCGCTGTCGCTGGTCGGCACCTTCCTGGTGCGCTCGGGCGTGCTCACCTCGGTGCATGCTTTCGCCGTCGATCCGACGCGCGGCACTTACATCCTCATCCTGCTGGTCCTCGCCATCGGCGGCTCGCTGACGCTCTACGCCGTGCGGGCGCCGGCGCTGCAAGGCGGCGGCCTCTTCGCACCGATCTCGCGCGAAGCGGCTCTCGTCCTCAACAATGTGCTGCTCGCGACCGCGGCAGCGACCGTCTTCCTCGGCACACTCTATCCGCTCTTCCTCGATACGATCGGCGGGCCGAAGCTTTCGGTCGGCTTCCCCTTCTTCAATCGCACTTTCGTGCCGCTGATGGTGCCGGCGCTGCTCGCCGTCGCGGTCGGGCCGCTGCTCGCGTGGAAGCGCGGCGATCTCAAGGGCGCGCTGCAGCGGCTGTGGTTCGCTTTCGCCGCGGCGCTGCTGGTCGCGCTGGTCGGCCTCTACCTCGCCGGGTTCAAGCCGATCCTCGCGCTGCTCGGCCTCGCGCTCGCGGCCTGGGCCGGAATCGGCGCGCTTGTCGAATGGGCCGAGCGCGTGAAGCTCTTCCGTGCCGGCGCCGCCGAGACTTGGCGCCGCGCGCGCCATCTGCCGCGCGCCTCCTACGCGATGACCATTGCGCATTTCGGCCTTGCCGTCAGCGTCGCCGGCATCGCCGCCTCCGCCTTCGCGGTCGAGCAGATCCAGATGCTACACCCCGGCGACACGCTGCCGATCGCGGGTTATGTGCTGAAATTCGACGGTACGGAGAAAGTCCAGGGGCCCAATTTCACCGCCGACCGCGCGACGATCGAAGTCCAGCGCGACGGAGCAACCGTCGAGGAGTTGCATCCGCAGCGGCGCTTCTTCCCGCTGCAGCAGATGACAACGAGCGTCACCGCGATTCGCAGCAATCTCCTCGCCGATCTTTATGTCGCCCTCGGCGATCCCGATGACAGCAACGGCTCGACCGTCCGCGCCTATTGGAAGCCGCTGACGCCGTGGATCTGGATCGGTGCCGTGATCATGGCGTTCGGCGGCGTCTTGAGTCTCAGCGACCGGCGTTGGCGTGTCGGCGTCGCCGCGCGCCGGCGCTTGCCGGCGGCGCATCCGGCGCCGGGAGAATAGGCATTGCGGCGTTTGCTGTTTCTGTTGCCGGTCGCGCTTTTCGTTGCCGTGGCGGTCTATTTCCTGTTGGCGCTCAACCCCAATCGCGATCCGACACTGGTGCCGTCGGCAATGATCGACAAGCCGGCGCCGGCATTCCAATTGGCCGGGCTCGATGGCGGACAAGGATTGGCGCTGAATGCGCTCAAAGGTCAGGTGGCCGTCGTCAATTTCTTTGCCTCCTGGTGCGAGCCCTGCCGCGACGAGCATTCGCTGCTAATGGGGTTGGAGAAGCGGATCGGCGTGCCGGTCTATGGCATCGCCTATAAGGACAAGCAGCCCGACACCGAGCATTTCCTGAAGCAACTCGGCGACCCCTATCACGCGATCGGCGTCGATGAGAGCGGCCGCACCGCGATCGATTTCGGCGTCTATGGCGTGCCGGAAACCTATGTCATCGATAAGGAAGGCCGCATTCGCAAGCGCTTCGTCGGGCCGCTGAACGAGCGCCAGGTCACGCAGGAGCTGTTGCCGCTGGTGCAGCAGTTGCAGCATTCGTGAAAGTGCTGTTCGCCCTGCTCGCGTTTTTGCTGCTCGCGCCGGCTGCGCGCGCCGTCGAGCCAAGCGAGCGATTGAGCGATCCCACGCTCGAGGCACGGGCACGCGCGCTCAGCGAAGAGCTGCGCTGCCTCGTCTGCCAGAACGAAACGATCGACGAATCGAGTGCGCCGCTGGCACATGATCTGCGCGTGCTGCTGCGCGAGCGCATCGCCGCGGGCGACACGGACGCGCAGGCGCTCAAATTCCTGACCGATCGCTATGGCGATTTCGTGTTGCTGAAGCCGCCGGTCGAGCCCGCGACCTATCTCCTCTGGTTCGGGCCGATCATCGTCCTGCTGCTCGCCGGCAGCGGCGCCTTGGTTTATCTCCGCCACCGCAAAGCCGGTGCACCCGTCGCCCCGCTCAGCGCCGCGGAAGAGAAACGCATCGAACGGCTGCTCGAGGAAGAGAGCTGATGCTGGCGCTGCTCTTCGCAATCCTCGGCGCGACGCTGATCGTCCTGGCGCTGGTGCTCGGGCCGCTGCTGAGGCCGGCGCGCGCGCCGGCAACGCGCGAGGCTTTCGACCGCGCCATTTATCGCGATCAATTGAAAGAGCTGGGACGCGAAGTCGCGCGCGGCGCGGTCGCGGAAAGCGAAGCGGCGGCAGCGCAGCTCGAATTGCAGCGCCGCTTGCTTGCCGTCGATAGCGACGACAAAGCCGTGGCGAGCGGCGCGCGCAAACCGCTGCTGGCCGGCGCTCTCGCGCTGACGATCATGCTGATCGCGGGCGGACTTTATCTGCGGCTCGGCTCGCCCGCTCTGCCGGATGATCCCTACGCCAGCCGTCAGGCCGAGCGCGATCAGGTGGCGCGACAAGAAGCGCAGATCAGCCAGATCCGCGGCATGGTGGCGAAGCTCGCCGACGAGATGAAGCAACATCCCGACGATCTCGAAGGCTGGCTGCGGCTCGGCCGGTCCTACGCAGTACTCGGGCAACCCGACGACGCAGCCGCGGCTTTCGCGCAAGCCGAGAAGCTCAAGCCGAACGATCCCGCCGTGCTGATGGCCGAGGCGCAGGCGCTGATGGCGGGACGGCCCTTGACGGAAGCGATCGCGCCGCAAGTGGTCGCGCTCCTCGATCGCATCCAGACGATCGATCCTGACGAGCCGGCGGTGCTGTGGTATCTCGGCCTGCACGCCGCGCAGCAAGGCGATTTCAAGACCGCGCGCGCGGATTGGGAGAAGGTCAAAGACAAGATGCAGCCGGACAGCGACGAGGCGCGTACCGTCGCGCAAGCGCTCGACGCCATCAAGGATCGGTAGGCACGCCTTTCGGGCGCGTCAATTGCCGCTATTGATCGTCGCCTCGCTCTTGGCGCGGACTTCATCGAGCGTCACGCCGGGCGCCAGCTCGATCAGCTTGATACCACCGCCGCCGTGGCGATCGATCTCGAACACGCCGAGATCGGTGATCAACATATCGACGACGCGCGAGCCGGTGAGCGGCAAGGTGCAGCGCTTCAAGAGTTTCGGCCCGTCTTTTGCCGAATGCTCCATCACCACGACGACTTTCTTGACGCCGGCGACGAGGTCCATCGCACCGCCCATGCCTTTGACGACCTTGCCGGGGATCACCCAATTGGCGAGATCTCCGTTCTCGGCCACCTGCATCGCGCCGAGGATAGCGATGTTGATGTGGCCGCCGCGGATCATCGCGAAACTGTCGGCGCTGGAGAAGAAGCTGGTCGTCGGCAGCTCGGTCACCGTCTGCTTGCCGGCATTGATGAGATCGGCGTCTTCTTCGCCCTCATAAGGGAACGGGCCGAAGCCGAGCATGCCGTTCTCGCTTTGGAGCTGCACCGACATGCCGGCCGGAATGTAATTCGACACCAGTGTCGGAATGCCGATGCCGAGATTGACGTAGTAGCCGTCGCGCAACTCCTTCGCCGCCCGTTCGGCCATCTGATCGCGTGTCCAAGGCATGCGTGCTCTCCCTATGCCCGCTTCCGCACCGTACGCACTTCGATGCGCTTCATCGGATTCTTGATGTGGACGATGCGCTGGACGTAGATGCCCGGCGTCATGATCTGATCGGGCTCGATCTCGCCCGGCTGCACGAGATGCTCGACCTCTGCGACGGTGATCTTGCCGGCCGTCGCCATCACCGGATTGAAATTCCTCGCCGTCTTGCGATAGACGAGATTGCCTTCGGTATCGCCCTTCCACGCATGGACGATCGCGAGATCGCCGACGATGCCGCGCTCCATCACGTAATGCTCGCCATCGAAATCCTTGGTCTCCTTGCCTTCGGCGATCACCGTGCCGTAACCGGTCTTGGTGAAGAAGGCGGGAATGCCGGCGCCGCCGGCACGAATACGCTCGGCCAACGTGCCTTGCGGATTGAATTCGAGCTCGAGTTCGCCTTTGAGGAATTGCTCGGCGAAGAGCTTGTTCTCGCCGACATAGGACGAGACCATCTTCTTGATCTGCCGCGTCTCGAGCAGCAGACCAAGAGCCGCGCCGTCGATCCCGGCATTGTTCGAGACCACGGTGAGATTCTTGATCCCGGCTTTCTTGATCGCATCGATCAGCGCGTCGGGCGTGCCGCAAAGACCGAAGCCGCCGGACAGGATCATCATGCCGTCGCGCAACACGCCCTCGAGCGCCGCATCGGCGGTTGGAAAGACTTTATTCGCCATCGGGGCTCTTCTCGCCTCCGCAGTTCCGGTGGCGAAAGACATAACACGCGCGGCGCGACGAAGCTACCCGGCCGCCCGGCGCCGACATTGCTTAAGACGCCGTCGCCCTAGCGCTTGTCGCGTTGCGGCGCGATCTCGTCGATCGCATGAGCGAGCTTGATGTCGCGCTCGCTCAGCCCCTCGACGTCATGCGTCGCGAGCACGATTTCCACCCGGTTATAGACATTGAACCATTCGGGGTGATGATCCATCTTCTCAGCGAGCAGCGCGACACGCGACATGAAAGCCCAGGCTTCGCTGAAGGTACCGAAATGATAGGTTTTCCGGATCGCGTCACGGTCCTCGACCTCGGCCCAGCCCCTGAGCTCCGCGACCGCTTCCTTGCGCTTTGCACCGATCAGCCGTTCAACCATCTGCCGCCTCCGTTCGCATTATGAGCCAGCTTCCGCCTTCCGCCGCCGACATCGAGAGCCTAGCGCAGCAGGCGCTCGCCACTATACCAGAGGAATTGCGGCGGCATGTGGGTGCCGTGGTCATCCGGATCGAGGAATTCCCCGATGAGGAGATCGAGGAGGAGATGGGCCTCGAAAGCCCTTTCGATCTGCTCGGCCTCTATCGCGGCGTCGCCCTACCGCGGCAAAGCGTGCTGGCTATGCGCAACGATGTCGACATGATCTTCCTCTATCGCCGGCCGCTGCTCGATTATTGGTGCGAGACCGGCGAGGACCTCGCCGCCGTGGTGCGTCACGTCCTGATCCACGAGATCGGTCATCATTTCGGCTTCTCCGACGACGACATGGAGCGGATCGAGAATAGCTGACGGCTTATATCGCCATCAGCGTCTTCACCCGGTTCCGCAGCGCCGGTAACAAATCTTCCTCGAACCAGGGATTGGCGCGCTCGAACATCATGGTGCGCCAGGACGGATGCGGCAGCGGCAGATAGCGCGGCCCGTAGTCGCGCCACGCGGCGACGGTATCGCCCATCCGCTGCTTGGCCGTGGCGCCGATGTAATAGTCGATGGCGTAAGAGCCGACGAGCAAGGTCAGTTCGATCTTCGGCAAAACCGCCAGCATCTTTTCATGCCAGAGCGGCGCACATTCCGGCCGCGGCGGCAGATCGCCGCC
>DASXCX010000338.1:0-11900 GCA_036490955.1 Allostellaceae bacterium
TCATAGACATCGGCGAAGAGGCAGTAATGCGTGTATTCGACGAAGTGCTTCTCGATCTCCTCGCGCAGCGCGTGGCGATCGACGCTGACATCGAGTTGCGGCACCCAATCGGCGAGCGTGGCGCTGAGGCCGGTCAAGCGGTTCTCCTCGAGCGCGCCGCCGGCGCCCATGGCGACGCCGACATATTCCTTCCAGCATTGACGTTTGAGCCATTTCTTGTCGGTCTCGAGCGTTCGGATCGGCGCCGTCCAATAGGTGCGGGCGATCTCGGCCTCGCCCGCCCAGAGCGGCGCGTTGGCGGCGATCAAGCGTTGCAGTTGCTCGCTCAGCTTTATGACGGCTCCTCCTCTTGGCGCGAGCGCGGATCTCGGCCCGCGTTCCTCGCGCCCGAAGCATAGCGCGGCGCTGCGGCGCATGGCAGCGCGATGACTATTCGGTGACGGTCTAAATTCCACCGTGGCGGCGGCGGCCGGACATAAATCCGCCCGATTGTTGCGCAGGCTAGCGGTTTGTCGTGGTTGTGTTACGAGGTTTTGCCGTATGTCCGAGCGTTGTAACCCGTCTTTCTATCGTGAACACGCGGCGCGTCTCAGCGCGCTCGCGGGCGAGGTCGAGGATCCGGCTTTGAGGCTGCAATTCCGTGACATCGCGAAAAGCCTCACCCTGCTCGCCGATTTTGCCGTCGTGACGCAAAGCGCGGCGTCTCGGACGGACGCGGCTTAGCATCCGCAGCGTAGGCTTGTGATTTGCCGCTGCCGGCGGCCTGGGCTAGCGTTTGGGCTGGCGTCCTGAGCAAGCGCAGCGGAGGGTTCTGTCATGGACGAGCATCGCGGCTTGGCGCGCGACCGCAAGACGCTGACGCGCCTGCCGGTGATCGATCTCGCGCCTTTCGTCTCGGGCGGCGGCGCGGATGCGCGCCGCGCTGCGGCCAAGGCGCTGCGCGAGGCCTGCATCGATATCGGCTTCTTCTACCTTGCCGGCCACGGCATCGCGCAAAGCGAATTCGACGCAATCATCGCCATGGGTCACCGTTTCTTCGAGTTGTCCCTCGACGAGAAGATGAAGCTGCACAGCAATCAGAGCGCCGAACGGCTCGGCTATCGTCCCTTGGGCGGCCCCAATCCCGGCGCCACGGGCGACAAGGCGCCCGACATCAAGGAGCGCTTCCACATGGCGCGCGAGGTCTTGCCCGGCGAGCCCTTCGACGGCCGGCGCGATGCCGGTCTCTCGCAATGGCCGGAAGAGCGCGTGCTGCCCGGCTTTACGTCGCTGATGCGCGCGCATATCGAAGCGCGCTGCGCTGTGGCGCGGCATCTCGCCCGCGCATTCGCGCTGAGCCTCGATCTCGCCGAAGATGCATTCGACGAGATCTATCGCTATCCCGGCGGCAGCGTGGTGCTGAACTACTATCCGCCGATCGATCCCGGCGCCGTGCGCGACGCGCAATGGAGCTTCTCGCCGCACGCCGACTACAACGCCTTCACGCTGCTCTATCAGGACCAACTCGGTGGGTTGCAGGTGATGAACGCGGCGGGCGACTGGATCGACGTGCCGTTCCTCGCCGGCACCATGGTCGTCAACATCGGCGATCTCTTCCAAAGCTGGACCAACGATCTTTTCACCTCGACCTTGCACCGCGTTTACAACAAGGGCAACGCTGCGCGCATCTCGGTGCCGCACTTCGCCTCGCCCAACGGCGCGGCGCTGATCGAGTGCCTGCCGACCTGCACCGGTCCCGGCAATCCGCCGCGCTATAAGCCGATCCGCGCCGAGGATTTCGTCAAGACAATGCTCGCCGAGGCATATCGCACCGGCTTGCCGGCACTCGGCGCCAAGACCGAGGAACGCCTGCGTAAGCCGTCGCCGCGGGTGGCGCAGGCGATCGAGCGCGAGCGCGCCACCGAGGCTCGGCTGATGATCACCGCCGATCGCGTCAGGAACGAGCTCGCCTCGATCGCCTTCGCCTCGATCGGCGATTGGGGACCGGAGGGTGTGACGCTCAAGGAGAAGGAAGCGGTCGCGCTGGATCCGATTTCAAACTCATCGCAACGATCTGAATCGTGACAAGTCAGCGACGCCTTTTGCGCAAAAATACCTCAAATGCACGACGCGAAGGGCGACCGCCGTCAATGCTGCGGGTGTAAACCCCTCGTTCATGCTCGATCGTCTATCGCTTAAGCCACGGGGTCGCACCAACCAAGATCAAAGGGGACGGGGCAATGCGTATCATGAAAGCGGGCGTTCTTGCCGTGATGCTGGCCGGGAGCGTTTCCGTGGCGCAAGCGGCTTCCTGCTATCGCAGCGACGAGCTCGAAGCCGACCAGGCGTTGCGCTTCCAGGCGCAAATCATGGTGCTGAGCGATTCCTGTCACAGCGATTCGTACGGCGAATTCCGGCAGCACAATGGGACGACGCTGGCCGCCTATCAGCAGAAGATGATCGGGCATTTCCGGCGCGACGGCGTCAGCGCGCGGGGCGCGGACAACGCGTTCGACAGCTTCATCACGGCGCTCGCCAATAAAATGGCGCTGACCTACGGCAACGAGCCCGTCGGCTCGCTGTGTTCGCGGACAGCCGATTTTCTGGCCCGGGCCGAGCATTTCAGCCGCGACGATTTCGTTCATTACGTCAGCGAGCAGGCCGCGGCCAACCGCCAAACCTATACGATCTGCAAAGACTAAGTCGCCGTCGCCCGCCGGCGGGACGGCCGCCGCGCGCGCCGCCCAACCACGTCGAGCGTTTTCCTCGCGTCGGCAAACCCCTATAAAGCGGCGAGTGAAGCGCCGGGGGGATTTAAGGGCCGGCGCTCAAAATCGGGGGATTCCGCATGAGACGTCTTCGGTTTCTGCTCTGCCTTGTTGTGCCTGCCATCGCCCTTGCGGCGTGCGGCAACACCACCTCGGACATGCATTACAC
The DNA here is from genome assembly GCA_036490955.1 of Allostellaceae bacterium. Classification (GTDB taxonomy): domain Bacteria; phylum Pseudomonadota; class Alphaproteobacteria; order ATCC43930; family CGMCC-115725; genus CAIKMD01. Next base: position 2,917 of record DASXCX010000338.1, read on the forward strand.
GGTGTCCGACGCGGTCGTCCGGGCGGCCGCTCCGGCGATTTCGGGCGTCACCGCCGTCGACCAGCGCAAGGAGGAAGCGCATCGGCTGGCGACGATCATGGGCGGGTTCGGCAATCCGCTCAAAACCCTCGACCTTTCCAAGCCGGTCAAGGACGAGGTGGCCGATGCCTTCGCCGACGGCTTGCGCGCGCGCGGCTTGTTGACCGAGCGCGGGCCCTATCGGATCGAACTCCTCATCCGCAAATACGACGCGGACATGATCATGGGCAGCACCGGGCGCATCGATCTCGATATGTCGGTCATCGATACGGCATCGCAGAAGATGGTCTACAGCGACAGCGCCGCGAACGAGCGCTCCGACTTCCATTTCTTCGCGACGGGAGTCTTCGCCAGCATGGACGAGCTGCAAAAGCTGGCGCAGGAGGCGCTCGACGCGACCGTCGATCAGTTGCTCGACAGACCGGCGTTCCGCGCCGCGGTCGCGCCTCACGGGGCGCCGACGAGCTAAGCGCCGGCGGCGCGCCTGGGCTCTGCCGGCCGGTTTGGCTTTTGGCGCGTTCCGACAAGCTCGAGGATGACCGATATCGTGCGTGTGGATCGAGGCTTGCGAGCACGGCGGCGTTCCCGAGGTCGAGCGGATATGCGGCGGCGCGTTCGACACGTGGTCGGCGATCAAAGATGGCGCATAGCGATGACTGATTCCGGCGTCGAACAACAACGCTATGCGCGGGCGTGGCGCGCTATGCGCAATCGCGGATACTTGTTCCTCCTCGTTTTGTTGGGCGGCGCCGCCGTCGTCCTCGGCCCGGTGATGGTGGTAGACCCTGCCCTGATCGGACACCACATCCCGCTGCTGCTGACCGGCATGACCGTTTGGCTTTTGCTCGCCACGGCGACGGGCTTCTACGCGGCGCGGTTCAAATGTCCGCGCTGCGGCGATTATTTCAACGGGTCGTCACATCGTCTGCGGTGGTTCGCGACGGAGCGCTGCTCTCACTGCGGCTTGCCGGCCAAATCATTCCCCGCCGAGACGTAAGACGAAGCCGCCGCGACCGGCGGGGCTAGCCGGGCACCTTGTCGAAGCGCTTCATCGCCGTCGCCGCATCGAAGCGGACCCAGGGCTGCGCGCTGGCGCAGTAGATCTGCGCGGTGGGCTTCACCCAGCTCGGATCGTCGAGCGTGCCGGCGGCGATCATCACGAGTCCGGGCACCGCTTCCGCCTCGTCCAGCACCGACGTGCCGCAATCGGGACAGAAGAACCGCTCGATCGGCTTGCCGCTGTCGCCTTGCTTGGCGAAGCCTTTCAGCGTCCCGGTGACCGCCACCGCCGCCTTCGGCAGCGCGAACACCACCGAGAAGGCGCTGCCGCTGAATTTCTGGCAGTCGCGGCAGTGGCAGAGCGAGACGAATTTCGGCGCCGCCTCGGTGCTGTAGCGGATCTTGCCGCAGAGGCATCCGCCGGTGATCGTGGCCATCGCTGTTTCCCTCCACTCGCGGTTGCCGTCGTCACATGGGAATGAGACGGCGCGGTTCATCGGATCGGGCGAATAAGACTTTAGCGCCGGCGCGCGGCGGCGACACGGGCGGCCGTGGGTCCCGCACTAAATCGAGACGGCCGTTGCCGATCGGACTAAAATGGCGCGATCGAGGGAGGCGGGGCCCGCACGCATGATCAGGACCATCATCGTCTTTGTCATCGCCAATTACCCGTTGACGTTTCTCGTCCTCGGCCTGATCGCGTCGGCCATTGCCATCGCGCGGGCGCCGTCGCCGGTCACGAGCGGCGTCGCGGTCGAGAAGCTGCTGGCGTGGTGCGTGCTCTTCAACATCGGCATCATGTATCTCGTGAATTTCGTCTTTCACGTGTTCTTCGGTGAGCTGGCCGCGCGTTTCATCGGCTGGGCCGACAGCCCGTTTCAATTCGAGGTCGGCACGGCAAGCCTCGGTTTTTCGATCGCCGGATTTATCGCCACCTTCGGCGGCTTCGAGCGCCGGCTGGTCGCGATCATCGGCCCCAGCATCTTCACCCTCGGCGCCGCAATCGGTCACGTGCATCAAATGATCGCCGCGCATAATTTCGCGCCGGGCAATGCCGGGCCGATCTTCTACACCGATATTGTCATTCCGCTGCTCGGCTTCGCGCTCCTCTGGTTCGAATACCGCGGCGGCGATCGCGGCAAGATCCATCCGGGATCGGCAAGCTCGCCGGTGGCGCCTTGAGGCCGAAATTGCGAGCGGAGGGGGATCGAGGACGATGAGATTCTTTCAGCGCTTCGCGGCGGTGTTGCGCGTGACGGCGATGTCGGGCGCGGCGGCGTTTGCCGCGGTGCCGATCGCCGCGCGTTCCGCCGAGACGATCAGCCTGGGCGCGCCCGGTGCGCCGACGGGCACGCTGTGGCCGCTCTATATCGGCATCGAGCAAGGCTTCTTCGCGGCGGAGGGGCTTGCCATCGATGTCGTGTTCGCGCGCTCCAGCGCCAATGTGATCCAGCAAGTCGCCGCGGGGTCGTTGGATCTCGGCGAGACCGGCGCGCTCGATCCGGTGCGCGCGATCGGCCAGAACGCCGATGTCGCGATCTTCTGCATCCAGGCGACGCCGTCGCCTTACGGGCTGATGGTCAAGCAGGAGATCAAGAGCGTCCACGATCTGAAGGGCAAGCTGGTCGCGGTCGGCCTGGCGGTCGACATCGCGCGCACTTATCTCGACGCGATCCTTGCCGCCAACGGCATGGCCGACGCCGATATCGACAGCCTGCCTTCGACCTCGACGGCGGCGCGGCTCGCCGCGATGGAATCGGGTGCGGCGGTTGCCGGGATGCTGACGGCGCCGGCGCTCTTCAAGGCGCAGTCCGACGGCTTCGTCCTGCTCGCCACCTCGAGCGACTATCCGACGAAATTCCCTTTCGAGGCGATCTCGATCAATCGGACGTGGGCCGCGGGCCATGCCGAGGCGGCGAAGAAATTCCTCGCCGTGCAGGCGAAGGCCATCGCCTGGCTCTACGACGAGAAGAACCGCGACGCCGCGATCCAAATCATGGCCAAGGCGAGCCAGGACACGATCGACAACGTCGCCAAGAGCCTCGATTTCTTCCGCCGCATCGATTTCTTCGACCGCGATACGGCGGTCTCGAAAGCCGGCATGCGCGCGGCGATCGCGCTGCTGCAAGAGCACGGCGACATCAAGGACCAACTCGCGGTCGAGCGGCTGATCGTCCCGGGCATCTCGCAATTGCGCGAGTGACGAGGAGAAGAATTCGCGCGCTAAAGCCCCAGCGTCGCGGGGACGAAGAGCTCGTCGAGCGGAATCGCGCGCGAGATGTAGCCCTGGTTATGCGCATAGCGCACGAAGGTCTCGATCGTCTTGGCGTTGGCTTTGAGGCCATGCGCGTAAGGATTCGCGCCGTAGAGCGCTTTTTGCTGCTCGACGATGAAGACCGACTCGAGCAGCGACATCAGCTTCGCATCGGTCTGATAGATGCGGTCGGCCGCTTGCTGCGATTGGACGAAGGCGTCGAAGAGGCTTTGCGCGATCCAGGGCTGACGCTCGGCGAGCGGCTTCTTCATGACGAAGATATGGGTGATCGGCATGATGCCGGTGCGCTTGACGAAGGACCGCATCTCGCCGGCCGCGTCGGGGAAGAGCCGGCGGATCCAGGGCTCGCCGTTCTCGAACGCTTCGGGGATGCCGGTGCAGTAAATCGCGTCGACGATGCCGTTCTTCAGGTTCTCGACCGGGTCGGCGTCGTCGCGGCGCTCAATCGTGATGTTCTTGGGGATGGCAAAACCGTTGTTCTCGGCCTCGGCCGTGACCCAAACGCTGTCTTCGGGCTTGAGGCCGTAATGCTCGGCGAAGAGCCCGCGCAGCCAGAGATTGACGGTATAGCGATAGCCGCGCGCGCCGATGCGCTTGCCGATGAGGTCGCTCGGCTTGGTGATGGCGCTGTCGGCACGGACGAAGACATAGGCCCAGACCGCCATGCGCATCGGAAAGACGGGCAGGGCGAGGCACGGCGCGTCGCGGTCGCGCGCTTCGAGATACCACGAGAACGACATCTCCGAGGCGTCGAAGGCTTCGTAGACCGGCCGGGTGCAGAAATCGCCGCGCACGTCCGGCGTGTGAGTCGTGAGGGCGAGGCCCTTGGCCGCGACGCGCCCGTCGATGAGCGCCCGCGTGCGATCGTAATCGGCGATGGCGATATCGAGCGGCAACGGCGCGGTCTGCGCCGGGCCTTCCGGCGCGGGAGCCTCGCGGCCGAGGGCAAGGGAACCTGTGTCGGGCGCGGTCATCGCTGGTCTCCTCCTGGCTCGATCGGCTTGGCTCGATCGGCTTTCCTGGCGCGGCAATTCTATGCGCCTCCGCCTTGCTTTGCCACGGCCGGCGCGCCGATCCCGGCGGCCGAGAACGCCCTGTTCCAGGGCAGTGCACCGCCCGCGCCCGCAACGAAACGCGACCCGCGGGTGTTTCTACGCTAAGGTTCACCCATGGCTGCGGAACATCCCCATATCGACGCCACCTATCGCCTCCTTCCCGGCGATGACGGCAATTTTTCGGTCGAGGTCGTGATCCCCGGTAGCGGTCCCACCAAGGTGAGCGGCTTCGACAGCCAGGCCAAGGCGGAAGCCTGGATCGAGCGCCATAAGGCGAATGTCGCGACCGGCACGATCCTGCAGCGCCCGACCTGGTCACGCGGCCAAAAGGCGAAGTGATCGCCGAATTGGACAGCGGCCGGACACCGGCCCATACTTGCACCGTCAATCGACCTTGGGTCGGTCGCCGCCGTTCCGCTCTTCCGAGCCCGACCCGGTCCCTTCCCCAACAGACCGCCGAAAGACCGATTGTGACGCGCGGCATTTCGTTATGCCGCGTTAACCGCCTTGAGGAGACGATCGATGGCCACCGGCACGGTTAAATGGTTCAACGCGCAAAAGGGCTATGGCTTCATTCAGCCGACCGACGGCGGCAAGGACGTGTTCGTCCACATCACGGCGGTGGAAGCGGCCGGCATGGGCAGCCTGAGCGAGGGCCAGAAGGTGAGCTACGAGCTCGAGCGCGGCCAGCAAGGCAAGACATCGGCCGTCGCGCTGAAGAACGCCTGAACGGGAGCGGATCGTGCAGGTTCTCGTTCGCGACAACAACGTCGACCAGGCTTTGCGCGTTCTCAAGAAGAAGCTGCAGCGCGAAGGGGTGTTCCGCGAGATGAAGCTGCGCCGCTCGTACGAAAAGCCGTCGGAACGCCGTGCGCGCGAGAAATCCGAGGCGGTGCGCCGCTATCGCAAGATGCTGCGCAAGCGCATGGAGCGCGAGGGTTACTAAGCGCGGGCCCTCGTCGCGAAAGGAGCCGATGCGATGATCGACACGCACAAATTCAAAGTGGGTCAGTCGGTCGAGCTGTTGCGCAAAGAGCAGAATCTGAAGCCGCTCGGCCTGTTCGAGATCGTCCGCATCATGCCGACCGAGCATGGCTATCGCCAATACCGCATCCGTTCGCTGGCCGATGGCCATGAGCGCGTGGCGCTGGAAGCCGAGCTCGTCTGAGCCCGTCGGCGGGGCACTCCGGATCGACATCGTCTAAGTCCCGCTTACGGCGCTGAGCGGACCCGCGCGCCTGGCGGTTTTGCGTCCGGGGTTCCGCGTCGCGAGCCCGGCCCTCCCTTAAAAATTTCCCTCGAAGGTTGAGAAAACGCACGGCGGCGCGGAACAAAGCCCGTTAACGCCGCATTAACCATGCGTGGTGCATACCGAAACGCGTTTTAGAACGGGGCACCGATGAACCGCGATCGCGGCTATGTGCTTGAAGAGAAAGACGAAGTCGCCCAGGACGAGGGCGCGACCGTGCTCGATCTCGAACCCGCGCTTCTGGCCCGGGCGGCGCGCGCCGGACGGCGCCGTTTTGCCCGCGCAGCCGAGCCGCGTGCCGTGCGGCAACCCGCCGGGCCGCGCAAAACCCGTCTGACGATCCGGCTCGCCGACGAGGATGATGGGCCGTTCGATCGCGTCCGGCTGGGCGACGAAATCCCCGACTAAGGGCGGCTCGCCGACTCCGCCGGATCTTCTCACGGCTTCTTCTGTCCCGCGATCTTGAGGAGCCGCTCGCGCAGGATGGTGTTGGCGTCGCGCTTCTCGCCGGTGTCCGCCGCGCGTGCGATGGTCCTGGCGCCGCGGCCGTAGAGTCCCAGATGCCGCGCCAGCGCGTCGAGCGCTTGCTGCTTCGAATGCATCTTCACCTGCGTGCGGCTCGTCGTCGCCTTCTCGCCCGTGGTTTTCTCGTGCGCCGTCTTCTCGCAGAAGAATTCGGCGATGGCGGCGCGGTCTTGCGGCGCGACTGCTTTCTTCTCTTTCAGCGTCACGCCCTCGGGTCCCCAATCGGCGACGTCGGCGATCGAGGCGAAGGCGATCGCGGCAAGCTCGTTCTTCACCCGGTCGGCGGTGATCGTCAGCCGCGCCTCGGCGGCGGCGCGCGCGCGCTCGATCGCCTGCGCCACGCCGCGGTGCTTCAGCATGCGCACGCCGGCGCGCATCGGATTGCGGGCCGGCAATCCGGCGCGGATCGCGGCTTGCGTCGAGTTGCCGTCGATCATGTATTGCTGGACGAAGCGCTCTTGCAGCAGGGTCAGCCCCTTGCGGCGATAGGTTTTGACCGGCGTGCGGAATTGCGAGGTCTTGCGCGGCGTCAGCACGATCTCCATGCCGAGCGCGCGCAACGCCTCGATGATCTTCGGCTTGCGCAACAGCATCCAGCCGATCGCGCCGCCTTCATGCGGCGAATAGCCGGCCTCGCGCGCGGCCTTCGACGCGTTGCCGTGCAGCCGATATTGCGCGACGAACCGCGCCTGACGCGCGGTCAGCGGTTTGGGGGCCCGCGCACCCGGCGCGGGCGGAGGTGTGGTGGTCATGGGTTTTCTTTCGGAAAAGAAGGAGAAGGAAGGAAAGGGACGGGCGCGCCGGTGCCGTTGCGGCGCGAAGCCTCTACACGCGAAGCTTCTACAGTTGATTCGCCTTCCCCGCGAAAGCGGGGACTCAGGGCGACGCCACGATGCGGATTGCCGGCTTCCCGCTGACGCGGGAATGACGCGGAAGTAAGCGGGCACCTCTAAAGAAAAGAGCCAAAAACAAAGGCAATATTCGCGATTGCGAACCGACCCCTAATCCTTGGGTTAGTGGGTCAGTTTGAGAATCTCTTCCCAAACACAAGCTCAAAGCGCAGACCCTTCTGGCCGCGATCAAGGATGAACTGAATCGCGTGAGCATACGGGTCATCAACCGCAGAGCCTGGGCCACCGCTATAGTCCCAACTATCTTCTAGTGATGGCTGGATAGAATCCTGGCGCACATAGGCAGCATCAAATCCTAGAAGCGGCACATGGGCCCTTCGCGCGTTTTCGATGGCGCGAGCCGCGTCCTCCGGGGTCAGCCAAACTACCGTCATGTAGGTATGTGTCGTCTTTAGGATCGGTCCGACGCGCCAAAACAAAACCGCCCACCACGGCTGGAAAGCCGCCTGGGCGATTCATCTCAGGATGCGCCTTTTATAGCAGTTCGATCCGGATGGTAGTGGGTCAGTTTGACTTATCCACAGGGTAGCCCGGTGACCCTCCCCATGCCATATTCTCAGCATGGCCAATTCCTTAGCCATCATCATTGGAAGTGCCCTGATCGCGGCGGCAATTCTATTTGTATTTCATTGGGGCGTGGCTATTAGCTCGGGCGAGCCGCCTGTTGTTCGCTTAAATCGGTGGTCCGGTACGGTGACCGCCTGCAATGTCGCCCGCGACGCTTCGATCCAAGCCGCGCACGACCATACGGCCCTAGACCTGGATTGTACCGCGCCATGACCACCAAGCGCCTGAAACGCCCCCGTGACCCGCTCCAGCTAGCCAAGCTGATTGGGGATATCGCGACCGCGCAGATTGCCGATTCAGTTGAGGATAAACGAGACCCTGCCGCTGTAGCTCTTGGCAGAAAAGGCGGCCTAAAGGGCGGCAGAGCGCGTGCCGAGTCGCTTACAGAAAAGCAGCTTAAGGCCAGTGCGCGCAAAGCCGCAAAGGCGCGCTGGTCGAAGAAACGATAGAGATATCAGTTATTTATGCTTTATCTGGCGACTGAGCCATTTAGGCCATTGCTTTTGTCAAAAAATCTGCCATTAATCTTCGTGCTGGCAAACGCGGCGTGGTGGCCGCTCGGCAACGCGAGGATACGGACATGGCGGATACCTCCCGCATCAAGATCAAGATCAACGGCGCTGAGTTCGAGGCCGAAGGCACGCCCGAGGATGTGAAGGCGCAATACGAAGCCTTTGTTGAATTGATGAAGGCTGCGCCGTCTCCGTCCGCGCCCCCGCAGCCGCCGCCCAAAGCGGCGACCCCGCCGGATAGCGGCAATGGCGCTAGCGAACAAAGCGCCCCTCGCTCCGTTGCGGCCGATTTTCTGAATCGAATATATGATTACCGGAAGGACGGCACGGTAACGCTAAAAGTACTGCCCAAAGGGCAAAACCGCGACGCCGACGCGCTGCTACTGCTCCTCTACGGATACAAGCAATACAAGGACGCGGATAACGTCTTTGGCGCGCAATTGATGAAGGCTGCGAAGCTCTCAGGCATTCAGGTTGAGCGCATTGACCGGGCGCTCGCGCCGCACTCTAGCTATTTAATCCGTGGAGGGCGCAAGCGGAGCGCAAATTATACTTTGAACAATCAAGGCATTACGGCGGCGGAGGCGATCACGAAAACGATTTTTGATTAGCCTCTAAAGCGAAACCGGACGGGTGGTGCCGTCCGGTTTCAGAACCCGATCGATCTGCGAGGATACGATGTTCAGCACGGCTGTGCGTGCTGGGTTCGTGCACATTCTAGCACGACCCCCACCACGCGCAAGGCGCTTTTGCGCCCTTATAAATCAAAGGCTTGCAGCGATTCGCTGTGAGTTATGTCGCCATTAGTGGCAGATGGGGATTTATGTTGACATTACGTGAGCGGTCACGTAT
>DASXCX010000339.1:0-15518 GCA_036490955.1 Allostellaceae bacterium
CGACCGTTGTCTCGAGCTGACGCATAGCGACCCGCAGAAGGCCTACAACGACGCCGAATCGTGGCGCGATGTCGGCGGCGGCTTTCCCGCGCAGCATTGTGCCGCGGTCGCGCTGGTTGGCTTGAAGAAATACACCGAGGCCGCAGGCCGGCTCGAGGCGCTCGCCAATGCCATGATGCAAGCCGGCCCCGAGATGCGCGGCGAAGCGATGGAGCAGGCCGGCCAGGCCTGGCTACTCGCCGGCAGGCCCAATGAGGCGAAATCCGCCTTCGATGCCGCTCTCGGTTTCAAACCGAAGGATCCGGAGCTGCTGATCAATCGCGCCGAGGCTTACGCCTTGGGCACCAAGTATTTCGACGCGATCGACGATCTGAACATCGTTATCGACCAAACGCCCAATCGGGTCGACGCGCTGGTTTATCGCTCCTCCGCCTATCGGCAGCTCGGTTCGCTCGATCTCGCCGCCGACGACATCGAGCGCGCGCTGCGGCTCGATCCGAATTCCGTGCCCGGCCTCCTCGAGCGCGGCAATCTCCGCCGCCTCATGAACGACAATGCCGGCGCCAAAGCCGATTGGCAGCAAGTGCTGAAGCTGGGCGCCGGTACGCCGGCCGCCGCGTCGGCGCAAGACAATCTCGCGCAGCTCTCCACCCAACCCCCGTCCGGGCAAAAGCTGCTCACCGCTCCATCCGCCGCGCCGGCCCGCTGACGCGCGGAAGCGGAGCACTCAAAAATCGAGATCGGTGTAATGTTTGGGCGGCGGCGCGCCGGGAATGTGATCGGCGAGGATCGCGCGGAAGCTCGGCCGTGATTTCACCCGCGCATACCACTCCTTCGCCGGCTCGAAGTCATCCCACGCGACGTCGCCGAGATAATCGAGCACCGAGAGGTGCGCCGCCGCGGTTACGTCGGCGAGCGAGAAATAATCGCCGGCAAGCCAGCCGCGATAGCGCTCGGTGAGATAGGCGACGTAGTCGAGATGGTATTTGAGATTCGATTTGGCGGCGCGGATGACTGCCGAGTCGGGCACGCCGACACCGAGCACGCGCTTCATGAATTTCTCCATCACGAGCGGCTCGGTGACTTCGCGGTTCATCTTTGTATCGAACCAGGCGACGAGGCGACGGGCCTCGGCGCGGCCGGCCGGATTGAGCCCCATGAGCAACTTCTCGCGATAGGTCTCGTCGAGATATTCGGCGATCGCGCTCGCTTCGGCGAGCACCATGCCGTCGGGCTCGATCAGGACCGGTACGTCGCAGGCCGGATTGAGCGCCAAGAATTCGGGACGCCGTTCCCACACTTTCTCGATCTGCATCGAGAAATCGAGATTCTTCTCATGCAACACCAGACGAATCTTGCGCGACTGCGGCGAAAGCCAGAGGTGATAGAGGAGGCGCATGGGAAGAACCTTCTCATAGCGCCGGTGGAGGGTAAAGCCGATTGGACAGTTTGCCGCTCGTCAGTGGCGGATCGATAGGTTATTGGGTTGGCATGATGACGGCTGCCGAACGCAAGGAGGCCACCGCGCTGATCGATTTCTGGTTCGGTCCGCCGCGCGCGCCGACGCGTTTTGGGCAGCGCGATATCTGGTTCAAGGTCGATCCGGCTTTCGATGCGGAGTGCCGCGGCCGTTTCGGGGCGTTGCGCGAGCGTGCGGCGGCCGGCGACTGCGCCGATTGGGCGCTCGAAGCCGAGCCCTGCCTCGCCCTCATCCTGCTGCTCGATCAGTTTCCGCGCAATCTCTTCCGCGGCGACGCGCAGGCCTTCGCCACGGACGCGCAGGCACGCGAAGCGGCACGCGCGGCGCTCGGCCGCGGCTTCGATCGCTCGTTGCCGGCAAGCTGGCGGCAATTTGTCTACCTGCCTTTCGAGCACAGCGAGGATTCGGCCGATCAAGAATTGAGCGTGAAGCTTGCTGCCGCCCTCGCCCGCGACCCGGCCTTCGCGCGAGCGCTCGATTATGCGCGGCGCCACCACGCGATCATCGCGCGCTTTGGCCGCTTCCCGCATCGCAACGCCGCGCTCCGCCGGACATCGACGCCGGAAGAGGACGCTTTTCTGAAAGAGCCCAACTCGTCTTTCTGAGGCGAGGGAAAGGCTAGACCGGGCTCGGCTTGAGCCGGCCGGTTCGGCGGAAGCGATCGATATAAGTCGGCAGGATGAGCTCGATGGCTGCCGGCGTAATTCCGAGCTCGGCGAAGCCCGGCGCGTTCGATGTCGCGATCGCATCGTGACGCAACATTCGCACCTGGTCGCGGGTGAGCGGCGGTCGCGGCAGCCATTCGAGGAAGAAGGCTTTGAGCGAAGCGAGGCCAAACGGGATGGACACCAGCGCCCGTTTGCGGCCGATGAGGTGAAGCATCAACTCGAACAGCTGGCGCATCGTGAAGACTGCGGGTCCGGCAAGCTCGTAAGTCCTGCCATCGGTGTCGTCGCGTGACAACACCGTCGCGATCGCCGCGGCGACATCCCCGACATAGACCGGCTGGAACTTCGTTGCGCCGCCGCCGATCAGCGGCAGGACGGGCGAGACCCGCGCCATCGCCGCGAAGCGATTGAAGAAATTATCCTCCGGCCCGAAGACCAGCGACGGGCGCAGGATGATCGCGCCCGGAAAAGCCGCGCGCACCGCGTCCTCGCCTTCGGCTTTGCTGCGCGCATAAGCCGAACTCGAATGCGCATCGGCAGCGATCGCCGAGACGTGGACGAAACGCTTCACGCCGGCGCTCTTGGCAGATGCCGCAAGATGGTCCGGCCCCCGATGATGGGCGAGATCAAAGCGCTGCTTGCCGCGCTCGTGGAGTATGCCGACGAGGTTCACCACCACATCGGCTCCGGCGACAACGGCGGCCAGCGCCCGCTCGTCGCCGAGATCCGCGCTGAGCGGTGCGATCTGACCGACATCGCCCATCGGGCGCAGGAAGCCGGCACTGCTGGCATGGCGGGCGCAGGCGGCAATGACGGCGCCACCGCGCGCGAGATCGCGCACGACATAGCGGCCGATAAAGCCCGAAGCTCCAAAAACGACAACGCGAGGCGGCGTCATGGGCGCGTTCTATACAATAGCGACGCGCCGCTTGCGAGACATCCGCGTGGCATACAATTGACAGGACGCGGCCTGCCGCCTAATCACGGCGGGGGCCCTGGTGGCGGAATTGGTAGACGCGCTAGATTCAGGTTCTAGTGATCGAAAGGTCGTGGAAGTTCGAGTCTTCTCCAGGGCACCACGCCATCTCGGCGCGCACCACCGATAGCAGCGGCAGAATGTGACGATCCATCTTCATCAAGGCGATCTTCCGGCCGGCATCGATTTTGGTGCGAGCGTCGCCATCGATACCGAGACGATGGGGCTCAATCCGCTGCGCGACCGGCTTTGCCTCGCCCAGCTTTCGGCCGGCGATGGCGATAGCCACCTCGTCCAATTCATGCCCGGGCAATACAGCGCGCCCAATCTGCGCGCCCTGCTGGCCGATCCGAAGGTGCTCAAGCTCTTTCATTTCGGCCGCTTCGATATCGCCGTGATGGCGCATTATCTAGGCGTCGTCGCGGCTCCGGTTTATTGCACCAAGATCGCCTCGAAGCTCGCGCGCACCTTCACCGACAAGCACGGTCTCAAGGATCTGTGCCGCGAGCTCCTCGGTGTCGAACTGTCGAAGCAGCAGCAAAGCTCGGATTGGGGCGCGCCCAGCCTGACCGAGGAACAAAAGCGCTACGCTGCCTCCGATGTCCTGCATCTGCACGCGCTCAAGGCCAAGCTCGACTCGATGCTGGTGCGAGAAAACCGCCAGCAGCTTGCTTTGGCCTGTTTCGCCTTCCTGCCGACTAGGGCGTTTCTCGACCTCACCGGGTACGAGAATGCCGATATTTTCGAACATTAAGGATTTTTATTGCACTGCGGCATAAATGCCCGGCCCCCCGGCACGCGTTGACCGGGCCAGGGAGGTGGCGGCATAGTTAGCCCTATAGAAGATTGGCAGGTTGCCGTATCATGGGGATGCTCGCGACCATCCCCCCTTTCGCAGCAGCAAAAGGCCTGGTCCCTCGGGGAATGCCGAAAGACGCAGTCGATAATACGCTGGCCGTCGCCCGCCGGGTTCTCAAGACCGAGATCGCCGGCCTGACCGCGCTTGCCGCCGAGCTGAACGGGCGCTTTTCCGAGGCGGTCAACCTGCTGGCCGCCGCCAAAGGCCGGGTCGCCGTTACCGGCATGGGCAAGAGCGGCCATATCGCGCGCAAGATCGCCGCGACTTTCGCCTCGACCGGCACACCGGCGCAATTCGTCCATCCCGCCGAGGCTAGCCATGGCGATCTCGGCATGATCGCGCCCGGCGATGCCGTGCTTGCCCTCTCCAATTCGGGCGAGACCACCGAGCTCGGTGATATCGTCGCCTACACCCGCCGCTTCCGCATTCCGCTGGTGGCGGTGACTCGCCGCGACGGCAGTGCCCTGGGCGGTGCCGCCGATGTCACGCTGGTCCTGCCGGACATCGAGGAAGGCTGCCCGATGGGGCTCGCGCCGATGAGCTCGACGACAATGACGCTCGCCTTGGGCGACGCGCTCGCCGCCGCGATGATGGAGCGCAAGGGCTTCTCGAGTGACGACTTCCACAGTCTCCATCCCGGCGGCCAGCTCGGCCGGCAATTGCTCACCGTCCGCGACCTCATGCATGTCGGCGATGCCTTGCCGCTGGTGCCGGTCGGCACCAAGATGACCGACGCCATCCTCACCATGTCGGAAAAGACCTTCGGCTGTGTCGGCGTGACCGATAAAGACGGAAGGTTGGTCGGAATCGTCACCGATGGCGATTTGCGACGCCATATGACGGATGATTTGCTGCGCTCGACCGTTGATAAAGTGATGACGAAACAGCCGAAAACCATCCGGCCGCAGGCGCTCGCCGCCGAGGCGCTCGGCCGCATGAACCAGCAGGCGATCACCAGCCTCTTCGCTGTCGACGACGAGAGCCGGCCGCTCGGCATCGTCCGCATCCACGATTGCTTGCGCGCAGGCATCGCATGAGCAGCCGGCACGCCGGTTCGGCCGTCGCTTTGCGCGCATCGCTGCGCCGCAATCTGCGCTTCGGCGATACGCGCAGCCACAGCCGCTTCGTCCAGCGCAGCAAATGGATTCTACCGAGTCTCGCCTTGAGCTTGCTGCTGCTGGTCGCGACTTGGCCGCAACTCAAATCGGCCATCGATCACCTCCATTTCACCCTGCCGCGCATCGACCTCAGCGACGCGCGCAATCTCCGTATGGTGACCCCCCGCTATAGCGGCATCGATCGCCAAAACCGCCCCTATGTGCTGACCGCGTCGACCGCGACGCAGGCTTCGGGATCGGACGACATCATCTCGCTCGACGCGCCGCAAGCGGACATGATCACCAACGGCGGCAATTGGGTCGAAGTGACGTCCTATACCGGCACGTATCAGCCGCAGCCGCAGTTGCTCGATCTCTATGGCGATGTCGAGCTCTATCAGGATCGCGGCAACGAGTTCCACACCGACAGCGCGCGCGTCGACATGACCAACGGCACGGCAAAGAGCGATCAGCCGGTGAACGGCCAGGGCCCCTTCGGCCATGTCACCGCCCAAGGCTTCACGATGCTGGACCGCGGCGCGGTCATCCAATTCGCGGGCAAAACCCATCTCGTGCTGCTGCCTCGGGCCAAGGACGCGGAATGAACCGGAGCGCCGCGGCGTTCCTGGCCGCGCTCGTCTTGCTGACGGCCGCGCCGGCGCCGCACGCGCAAACACAATCGAATGCGCTTGATCTGGCCGGCGACGACAACAACAACAAGCCGGTCAATATCGAGGCTGAAAACGGCATCGAATGGCAGCAGAACAACAAGGTCTATATCGCGCGCGGCAATGCCAAGGCGACGCGTGGCGACGATACCGTCACCGCGGATACGCTTTACGCCTACTACCGAAATGCGCCGGCACAGCAAGCGAACGCAAATTCGTCGCAGGTACGCGGCACGCCCGCGTCCGGACAGCAAAGCCCTTTCGATAACGGCTCGACCCAGATCTATCGCCTCGAAGCCGAGGGCCATGTCGTCTTCGCAACCCCGACCCAGACCGCCTATGGCGATCACGCGGTCTACGACGTCGATCAGGCGCTGCTGGTGGTGACCGGCAAGAATCTGAAGATCGTCACGCCGCAGGATGTCGTGACGGCACGCGACAGTCTCGAATGGTACGACCAGAAGCAGATCGGTGTGGCGCGCGGCAATGCGGTTGCGACGCGGCAAGGGCCGGAGCACAAATCGATCCGCGGCGATGTGCTGACGACCGAGGTGACCAAGCCGCAGAATCAACCCTCGAAGATCAGCAAGGTCAACGCGCAGGGCCACGTCATCCTCGTCTCCGAGGATCAGATCGCGCGCGGCAACAGCGGCGTGTATAATCTCGACACCGGTATCGCCACGCTGAGCGGGCAGGTGTCGCTGACACGAGGGGAAAATGAGTTGCGCGGGCAATATGCGGTCGTCGACACCAACACAAATGTCGCGCGCCTTCTGGCAGCGCCGCCTTCGGCACAAGTGACTGGCCCGCAACCGCGCGTCCAAGGCTTGCTCATCCCGCGCCAAGGTCAGCCCGGCCAAACGCAGCCAGGCCCTGCCCAACCGGCTCCGGCGGCTCGACCGTAGTTCTCGACGCAATGGCCTCGCCACCGACCCGCCCTCACGCCTTTCAGGCTGCCCAGCACAGCGCGCCGCGGCTCGTCACGAGCAATGCCGGTCTTGCCGCCTTCAATCTCGGCAAGAGCTTCAAGAAGCGCCCGGTCCTGCGCGAGGTGAATGTCTCCGTCCAGCGCGGCGAGGCTGTGGGGCTCTTGGGGCCGAACGGTGCCGGCAAGACGACCTGCTTTTACATCATTACCGGCCTCATCCGCGCCGATGTCGGCCGCATCACCCTCGACGGCGAGGACATCACCGATCTGCCGATGTATCGCCGCGCCCGGCTTGGCATCGGCTATCTGCCGCAAGAAGCCTCGATCTTCCGCGGCCTCACGGTCGAGCAGAATCTCCGTGCCGTGCTCGAAGTTTCGGAGCCGGAACCCGAGTTGCGCGAGGCGGCGATCGACGATCTGCTCGCCGAATTCTCGATCAGCCATTTGCGCCGCGCTCCGTCCATGGCTCTCTCCGGCGGCGAGCGGCGGCGTGTCGAGATTGCCCGGGCGCTCGCCACCCAGCCTCATTTCATCCTTTTGGATGAACCGTTGGCCGGTATCGATCCGATCGCGGTCAGCGATATCCGCGACCTCGTCGCCCACCTCAAGGACCGCGGCATCGGCGTGCTGATCACCGATCACAATGTTCGCGAGACCCTCGGCATCGTCGACCGGGCCTATATCCTCCATGAAGGCCAAGTCCTGATGGACGGCCAGCCCGGCGACATCGTCAACGACCCGAATGTCCGCCGCGTTTATCTCGGCGAGCGGTTCAGCCTTTAGCGAGAAACCGGCTAGCCGCCTATTTGTTAATCACACGTTAATTTGTTAGGCAGACTAACCTATTGGGATTCCTAGAACCCTGTGGTTAATGTCGAAATCCCTCATTATCTGCTTAACGAAAAATAAGGAACTTGGTACGAAGTTTGCACTACCAACGCCCTTCGTTTGAGAGCAGCTTCCTCCGCACCGATCATGGCACTCGTTCAAAGGCTCGATATTCGGCAAGGCCAAGCGCTGGTCATGACGCCGCAGCTGCAGCAGGCGATCAAGCTGCTGCAGCTTTCGAATTTCGAGCTCAACACTTTTATCGAAGGCGAGGTCGAGCAGAATCCCCTGCTCGAACGCGATGAAGCTTCGCCCGACGCACCCGAGCCGGCACCAGCGGAAACACCGGCACCCGAAGCCGCCGTGCCCGACGAACCCAGCCACGAGGAAACCGAAGAGACTTGGAACGAGATCGCCGGCAGCGATGGCGACGGCACGGCCGATTATGCCGGCTCCGCCGATCTCTGGCAGACGAAGAGCACCCGTTCCGACGGCGATGATCTACCCGGCATCGACCAGACGCTCGCCCGCGCCGCGACCTTGCGCGAGCATCTCCTTGCGCAACTCGCGGAAGAGATCAAAGACCCGGTCGATCGCGTGATCGGCGCGCATATCGTCGATCAGATCGATGAATCGGGGTACCTCACCGTTACGCTCGAGGGCATCGCCGAAACCATGGGCTGCGACGTCGCGCGCGTCGAGGCCACGCTGCGACAACTTCAACGCTTCGAGCCGACCGGCGTCTTCGCGCGCAATCTCGCCGAATGTCTCGCGCTCCAGCTCAAGGAGCGCAATCGCTACGATCCCGCGATGCAAGCGCTGATCGAGAATCTTTCGCTGCTCGCTTCGCGCGATATTCCGGCGCTGCTGCGCCTTTGCCGCGTCGATGCCGCCGATCTCGCCGAGATGGCAGCGGAGATTCGCGCGCTCGATCCCAAACCCGGCCTGCAATTCGATGGCGCGATCGCGCAGCCTGTCGTGCCCGATGTCTTCGTGCGCGCGCAAGGTGCGAGTTGGATCGTCGAGCTCAACAGCGACAGCCTGCCGCGTGTGCTCATCAACACACGATATTACGCCGAAGTCAGCGCGACGACCCGCAACAAGGTGGCGAAAGAATATCTCGCCGAAAAATACCAATCGGCCAACTGGCTGGTGAAAGCTCTGCATCAACGCGCGACGACGATCCTCAAAGTTTCACGCGAGATCATCCGTCAGCAGGACGCATTCCTGCGGCACGGCGTGCAATACCTTAAGCCGCTGGTGTTGCGCGACATCGCGCAGGCGATCGGCATGCACGAGAGCACGGTCAGCCGCGTCACGACGAACAAATATATGTTGACGCCGCGCGGCATCTTCGAATTGAAATATTTCTTCACCTCGGCGATCGCCGCGACCAGCGGTGGCGATGCACTTTCCGCCGAAGCGGTGCGGTTCCGCATCAAAGCGCTGATCGATGCGGAAGCGAACGACATCCTATCGGACGATCGAATCGTCGATATCCTGATGAAAGACGGGGTCGATATCGCTCGCCGTACCGTGGCGAAATACCGCGAGGCGATGAATATCCCCTCATCGGTGCAGCGGCGGCGCGAGCGCGCGTTGCACATTTAATCTACCTACGTATCGCGGTTGCTTGACTTGCGATCGGCGCATTCGTAGTTTCCCGCGCGCATTGATGGCATAGGATCCGTGATGGAAATCACCGATCTCCTCGATCCCTCCGGCGTCATCTCGAACCTCCGCGTCACCGGCAAGCGGCAAGCGCTGCAGGAACTGGCGCGACGCGCGGCGACGGTCACCGGTGAGGACGAGCACAAGATTTTCGAGTCGCTGTGGGAGCGCGAACAACTCGGGAGCACTGGCATCGGCAACGGCACCGCCGTTCCGCATGGCCGTATCCCCGGGTGCAAGCGTCCGCTGACGATGTTCGCGCGGCTGGAGAAGCCGATCGATTTCGACGCGATCGACAGCCAGCCGGTCGATCTGATCTTCCTGCTGCTGACGCCGGCGGATGCCGGGGCCGATCATCTGAAAGCGCTCGCGCGCATCTCGCGTCTGCTCCGCAATCGCGCCATGTGCATCAAGCTGCGCGGCACCGATAGTGCCGACGCGATCTACGCGTTGCTGACCGATCGCGCTTCGAGCCACGCCGCTTGATTTTTGAGGTCGCGCGTAGCCGGCAAACCCTCCGCGCGCGGCCTCGATTCTATTTGATTGAAATCGAGCCGCGCGAGCGTCTCTAGCCTTACTGCAGGCTGACGGGTTCGAGCTCGTGCTGCTTTACCGCAGCGAACGCGATATCGCGCGACGGCGCCATGCCGATCTGCGTGCCGTCCGCGGCGTGGATCGAGAAGCTCGATATGCCATTGACGACGGTCGGCTTGATGTAAGCGAGTTGCTGCACGCCGACGAGGGCGAAATCTTGAGGCGACATCTCGCGCAATTTCTCAGTGATCGTCATGTTCCACTCCTTTCGCCGCCAACCGGTTTCTTGGTGCCGTTTCCGGCCGGCGTTTTGATCTCAATAGCGCGCACCATTCCTTCGGCTGCGCGCCGCCGCAGATCGATGTTCAAGAGCCCGTTGTCGAGGGCCGCTTCTACCACATCAATGCCGTCGGCCAGCACAAAGCTCCGCTGGAACTGACGCGCGGCAATGCCGCGGTGAAGGTAGACGCGATCGGCTTCGTCGATTTGCTTGCCACGAACGACAAGCTGATTGTCCTCGATGTGGACCGACAATTCCTCGGGCTTGAAGCCGGCCACGGCCAGCGTCAGCCGAAGCGCGTTCTCGCCGATTTGCTCGACATTGTAGGGAGGATAGCCATCGGCCGTCGCTTTGCTGACCCGATCGAGCGCACGCTCGAACTGTTCGAAGCCCAAAAGCAGCGGCGAGCTGAAAAGCGAAAGGCGCGACATCGAATCTCCTCTAACGAGCGAGTCGACGATTCCGAGCCCCTGACGGCGGCCCCTGAACCTCGCGGGCGACCCTGACGGCATCGCCCGGGATATTAAGTGGGGCTTCGTAGCGCCCCGATCAAGTCCGGATAACTCATTGATAAGATTATCTATTCCATCCAGTCCGGGCGCGGCATGGCGCGATAGGCCTCGCGCAGCGCCTCCGACCAGCCTTCATGGATCATGCGGAAATAGGGGTCGCTCTCCGTGATGCGGCGGCGGATTTCGGCCTTGAGCGCGTCGCGGCGATAGACCATGAGGTCCAAGGGCATCCCGACCGAGAGATTGGAGCGCAGCGTCGAATCCATCGATACCATGACGAGCTTCACCCCGTCGCGCGGATCGGTGTCGTATTGCAGCACGCGGTCGAGGATCGGCTTGCCGTATTTGGTCTCGCCGATCTGGAGGAACGGCGTGTCGGGCGTCGCCTCGATGAAATTGCCGGCGGCATAGATTTGAAAGAGCCGCGTGCCGCGTCCCTTGAGTTGCCCGCCCAGAAGGATCGAGACATCGAATTTCAGCTGCTGCGCCTCGAGCGTCGGCCCGTCGCTGCGATAGACGCGCCGCACCGCTTCGCCGGCCAGGCGCGCCGCCGCAAACATGCTCGGCACGGTGTAGATCGTGTCGATCCGGCCATCGGTCTCGATGCCCTCATGCAGCATGTTCACGACCGCTTGGCTAACGCCGAGATTGCCGGCCGACATCGCCGCAATGAAACGCTCGCCGCGAATTTCGAAGATATGCATCTTCGAGAAGGTCGAGACATTGTCGACACCCGCATTGGTGCGCGTGTCGCTGAGCATCACGAGTCCGTCTCTGAGGCAGAGCCCGACGCAGTAGGTCATCGTTCCATCCCCTAAAATCTTATCGCCACCGCTTGGAGCTTATTGCTGCTGACTCGCTTCGCGCACCTTCACTTCGACGGCCAGCGATTCCTCCCCCGGCCCGCGCCGCACGCCGCGCACCGGCGCCGCCGACCAATAATCGAGGCCGATGCTGGCGCGCACATAGGCTTCGCCGGGCAGGCAGCGATTCGCCGCATCGAAGCCGATCCAGCCGAACTCGCTCAGATAGGCCTCGGCCCAGGCATGACTCGCCTCGTGCGCACCCTCGCCGCCGGACCAGAGATAGCCGCCGACATAGCGCGCCGGAATCCCCATCGCCCGCGCGCCGGCGATGAAAAGATGCGCGTGATCCTGGCAGACGCCGGCGCCGGCACGCAACGCCTCGGCCGCGGTGGTCGCGGCATCCGTCGTCCCGCTGCGATAATCGACGGCGCGCCGCACCGCCTCCATCCAACCGAGGAGGCGGTCATAGGCTTTGCCCGGCACGCCGAGCGCGAGATCGCGAATCATGTCGTCGATCGCGGTCAGGCGCGTCGGCCGCAGATAGAAAAGCGGCGGCAAGGTCTCGACCGCGCCGCGCACGATGCCGTTGCTCGCCGAGGTCTCGACGTCGCCTTCGACCGTGATCGCAGCTTGCTCATGCGCTCGGTTCATGGTGTGGCAATGGACGATGTTGCCGTAGCCGTCGACGAGGCTCGGCAGATCGTGCTTGCCCTCGCCGCGCACGCGCCAGGCGATGACGTTGAAGCCTTCATAGGGCCGCGGCGTCAGCCGCAGCGTCTGGATCGCATAAGCGATCGGCTGCGTGTAGCGATAGGCGGTCGTATGGCGAATGGCGAGACGCATGGCTCAGGTTAGATAGAGGTTCGAGATTTCGCCGCCCAGGAGGATCGAGCGATCGATGAAATCGGTCAGGAATTCGTGCAGCCCCCCTTGGAATATCTTCGCGATCTTGCCGTAGCGCAGCCGCGCATGCGCCTCGCCGGCGAGACGATGGCATTCGCCGCGATCGCCGCCATAGTCTTCCGCGATGAGATCGAGATAGCGCGTGATCTGGTCGTAGCAGGAAAGCAGCGAGCGCGGCATCTCGCGCCGGAGCAGGAGCAACTCGGCGATCAGCCAGGGCTGCAGCCGGTCGTGATAGACCCAGTGATAAGCCCTGAGCGCCGAGACCGAGCGCAGGATCGATTGCCATTGATAGTAATCGAGCGCGCCCCCCACGCCTTCGTCCTGCGGCAGCAGCAGATAGTATTTCACATCGAGGATGCGCGCCGTGTTGTCGGCGCGCTCCAAGAACGTGCCGAGCCGCGTGAAATAGAATGCGTCGTTGCGCAGCATGGTGCTGTCATAAGCGCCGTTGAAAAGTTGCGAGCGCTCGCGCACCCACTCGAGGAAAGCGGGCGCGGTGTCGAGCGTCATCTGTTGCGATGCGTAGTCGCGCGCCTTGAGCCAGGTCTCGTTGAGCGCGTCCCACATATCGGCGGTGAGCGCGGTGCGCACGGCGCGGGCATTGCGCCGCGCCGTCTCGAGGCAGGCAAAGACGCTCGACGAATTATCGGGGTCGCGCACCAAATAATCGATCACGGCGCCGGAATCGGGCGAGGAATATTTGGCGAAGAAGCCGGGCTCGCAGCCCGTGGCGATGAGCGTCGAGAGCCATTCCTCGCCGCCGCCGCCGAGCGACCGCGCCATCGACGCCATGCGATGGCCGACCAGCACGATGCGGGCGACGTTCTCGGCGCGCTCGACATAGCGCGCGAGCCAGTAAAGGCTATCGGCGGTACGGCTGAGCATGGCCGAGGCTTTCGAGCACCCACGTGTCTTTCGTGCCGCCCCCCTGGCTCGAATTGACGACGAGCGAGCCGTCGCGCAGCGCGACGCGCGTCAAGCCGCCGGGCACGATGCGGATATCCTTGCCCGCGAGCACGAAGGGCCGCAGATCGACGTGGCGCGGCGCGATGCCGTTCTCGACAAACGTCGGACAGGTCGAGAGCGCCAAGGTCGGCTGCGCGATGTAATCCTGCGGCCGCGCCTTGAGCCGCGCCGCGAACGTCTCGATCTCGGCGCGCGAGGCATGCGGGCCGACGAGCATGCCGTAACCGCCCGAGCCATGCGTCTCCTTGACGACGAGATCGCCAAGATGATCGAGCACATAGAGAAGATCCTCTGTCTCGGCGCAACGCCATGTCGGCACGTTGGCAAGGATCGGCTCTTCGCCGAGATAGAAGCGGATCATCTCCGGCACGAAAGGATAGATCGACTTATCGTCGGCGATGCCGGCCCCAACGGCATTCGCGAGGGTGACGTTCCCGGAGCGAAACGCGGTGAAGAGCCCTGGCGTGCCGAGCAGCGTATCCGGCAGGAAGGTCAGCGGATCGAGATAATCGTCGTCGAGCCGGCGATAGATCACGTCGACGCGGCGCGGCCCTTCGGTGGTGCGCATGTAGACGATGTTGTCCTCGACCACGAGATCGACGCCTTCGACCAACTCGATGCCCATCTCGTCGGCGAGGAAGGAATGCTCGTAATAGGCGCTGTTATTGGCGCCGGGCGTCAGCAGCACGATCGTCGGCTCGCCCTCGCAATTCTCCGGCGCGACCGAGCGCAGCGTGTCATGCAGCTCTTCGGGATAATGCGAGACCGGCGCGATGCGATGCCGCGCATAGAGATCGGGAAAGAGCCGCATCATCGCTTCGCGATTCTCGAGCATGTAGGAGACGCCGGAAGGCGTGCGGCAATTGTCCTCGAGCACATAGAAATCCGAAGGGCCGACGCGCACCATGTCGATGCCGGCGACATGCGCGTAGACGCCTTGCGGCGGAACGAAGCCCTGCATCTCGGGGCGGAAGCCGTCATTGTGCAGGATGAGCGGCGCCGGGATTCTGCCGGCGTGAAGGATTTCGCGGTCGTGATAGACGTCGCGAATGAAGGCATTGAGCGCCTTCACGCGTTGCGTCAGCCCGCGCTGCAGGGTGTTCCACTCGGCCGGCGCGAGGACGCGCGGGATAATGTCGAAGGGAATGAGGCGCTCGGGGCTGCCGCCCTCGGCATAGACCGCAAAGGTGATGCCGATGCGCCGGAAGAGCAGTTCTGCCTCGCGCCGTTTCAATTCGACGGCGGCGCGCGGCGTCTCATCGAGCCAGCGCTTGATCAGCTCGTATTGTTGCAGGCACTCGCCGGGCAGCCCGGTCTCGTCAAAGGCCGGAGCCCCGAAGGCGAGGCTTGCCGGGGGCGAAGCCATGTCGTCTTTCATCCCCCCAGCGGTAGCAAAGCCCGCGCCAACCGAATCTGCCCGGTAAAGCGGCAGGAAACGGCGGCGCGCGCGATGGCAGCATGGGCGGCTTGCTCAAAATTCAGGCAACTGCCCCGAGCATCGCGCAAAAGCAACGGGCCCGGCATGCGGCTACGTTGCTGGCTAGCGGCGAACCGGGGGTGCGATATCCATGGCAACGTGCCTGTTTAAGGCATTCCCGGCCAGCGTTGGATAGCGCGGGCTGCAATGCTGGTTGTAGCGCTCTACCCAACGCTCATGGAATATAGGTCGAGTAGACATAGTCCTGGCTCTTCTCCGGCGCGTGACAGGCGAAGCATTGCGTTGCAGCGTCGGTCACGTACCGTTTCTGTGGATCGCCACCGATGAAGAACTGAAAGCCCCAGCCGCCGGTCGCTTGATATTTCTTCGCGTCCTTCACCATCACCGCCAGGCCCTTCATCTTGCCCATCACATAAGAGCCGTTGTCGACCGAGAAATCGTGCAGATCGGTCATGAATTCGGTCCCGTCGGGATAAGGAACCTGGCCCTGTTTGAGCGCAGCCTCGCCCACCGCATTGACGTGGACATTGTGCATGCCGCCGAGCACGTCGAAGAGCGGACTGTCTTTGGTGACAATCATCGTGTTGACGTGAAACCAGTTGCGATAGCCGCTTGGCGGCTTGAGGTCGTCGCTCGATTCGGCGGCGATCGCCATCGCGCTCATGCCGAGAACGGCCAAAGTCGCGGAAACCAGTTTGATCTTCTGCCGCATGGCCTGAGCGCTCCAAGTTTCAGCCCGATTTTGAACACATGGGACCAGCGGCAACGACATGCCATTGGACAATGGTGTCGTCTCCAGGGCGGCGCCAAAAGCAAAGGGCCCGGCATGCGGCTGCCGGGCCCTCTCAACGATTGGTGGAGCCACGGGGAATCGAACCCCGGACCTCTACAATGCCATTGT
>DASXCX010000340.1:0-5678 GCA_036490955.1 Allostellaceae bacterium
GAGCCCGTCGGTGTCCTGGTTATTTCCCGCAAGATAGGGCGTGAATTGCGTCATGAAAAACGCACGTGCAGCAGGATCGGTGCCGGGGGTTGCGCGCGCCGCCGCGCAAGGTTTGCGCCAAGCCGCAGCCGTCATGCCGAGCGTCGTGGGCCCGACGGCGGCGGTGTCGGGCCGGTGATCGAATTCAGCGCAGGATTTGACGAAAGCGGCGAGCGCGGCGGCGCTGTTGTCGCTATTCCAGCCGGGCAGATCGCTGAACCGCGCCGACACGAGCGTCAATTTCGGCGCCGGCGGTTTCGGCGGCGCCGCGCAGCTAACCACCAGCAACACCAGACAGAGCGATAGGAAATATCGCGATCCTGCTATCACCGACCGGTCACGAACTATGCGTCGCAACAAGCATCCAATTGGGATTGCGCGACCGCAGCGGTCGGCTGAAGGTCCAAAAATCGGTCTTCTCGATCACCTTGTCGGCGTCGCCTTCGACCACCGTGCCGTCGGCGCCGCGGGTGGCGTTGATCTGATCGGTAACCAGCTTCACGGTGACAAGACCATTCCCGGCCTCGATCGCGACATGCTCGATGACCGCCACTTTGATCGCGACGATTCTTGTCTCGTGCGTTTCCTTTGCTGCCTGCCGGGCATGGATCGCTTCGGAGAACGCGGCAAAGACATCGGGACTCAAGAGCGGCTGTAACGTCGCCGTGTCGCCAGCAGCGAAAGCTTTGACGATCATCTCAAAAGCGGTGCGCGCGCCTGCAAGGAAGGCATCGGGGTTGAAGTCCGAATCCGCCGCTCGCAAAGCCTCAAGACCATCCATGCCGGCAGCGGCGGATGGCCCGGGCTGCGCCGTGTCCGCCGGTGGCGCGACAAAAGGCGCGGCCGCCTGTGGCGGCGTTGCCTGGCGCGGCGCGAACGGATCAGGCCGGCGGCGCTCGTTCCCCGTGCGGCGGCCGAGCACGCTCCGTAGGCGAAATAGCAGGAACCCCGCGACGCCAGCGAAGAGGATGATGTCGAGCAATTGGAAATTGTTTTCCATTGGCCTTGGTGCCGACGCGCCCTGTCGCGCAAGTTGTGTCACAGATAAGCACTTCGCAGGAAAAGGGCAAGCTACATGCGGGTCGCTGCGGTTGTGCCCCTGACCGATCCGTGCTAGCCACGCCCACCCTAAAATCAGCGTAATACTCGGAGGCGTAGCATGGCGGAAACGACGAATGGTGGCGCTGCGCCCGGTGGGGAAATCCGACGCCAGCTCGCAATCAACGCGCAATACGTGAAGGATCTTTCTTTCGAGAATCCGCGCGCGCCTCATTCGCTCTTGCAACCGCCTCAGGGCGTCGCGCCTGATCTTCAGGTCGGAGTCGATGTCAAAGCGCAAGGTCTCGCGCCCGATGTCTATGAAGTGGTTATGACCTTGAAGGTCGAGACCAAAATGCAGAACGAGGTCGTCTTCGTCGCCGAGCTTGCCTATGGCGGCGTGGTTAGCCTTATCAACACAACCCCGGAAGACTTGCCGATCGCTCTCATGGTCGAGACGCCGCGGTTGCTTTTCCCCTATGTGCGCAACATCATCTCGGAAGTGACGCGCGACGGGGGCTATACGCCGCTGCTGCTAAGCCCGATCGATTTCGCTGAAATCTATCGCCGCCGCATTGCCGAGCAACAGCAGCAGGCCGGCAATCCCGTTACCGCCTAGGACGCTGCGCACTCAGCTCGTCCATAGCGGGGCTTTGAGTTTCGCCAGGAACCCGGTATGCGCCGCGAGCTCTTCCTCGCTCGGCGCATGGGGCCGTGCCGGCCGCAGTATTCGCTTCATCGCCGCGACGGCTTTCGCGGCGACGTTTTGCGCCAGGTCGAAGACCGGCTGACGCCCGCCGATCAGTTCGAGATAGACCGACGCCAGCAATTCGCCGTCGATCCGCGCGCCATGTTTCTCGCGCGAGCTCAAATCGATGGCAAATCGCCGGCAAAGCGCATCGAGATTGGCCGGCTGACCGGGAAAGCGCTGCCGCGCCAGGCTCAGCGTATCGATCACCGGCGAGGCCAAAGGCCGCAAACCGACGCGCTTCAGTTCCATATTGAGGAAGGCGAGATCGAATTCCGCGTTGTGGATCACGAGCTGATCGGTGCCAAGGAACTCGAGCAGCCCATCGGCATGCGCGGCGAAAACCGGATGCTGGACGAGAAATTCGCGGCTGAGGCCGTGGATGGCGAAGGCCGTTTCCGGCATATCGCGATCGGGATTGACATAGCGATGAAAAAACCGCCCGGTCGGCAGGTGGTTCATCAGCTCGATCACCGCCACCTCCACGATGCGGTGGCCGTCATTCGGATCAAGGCCGGTGGTTTCTGTATCGATCACCAATTCGCGCATGACGGCGATTCTACGCGATCGGGATTCGAGCCGGCAAGCTTTCGCAGCACGGCACGCAGGCTGCGCCACGTGACCGCGCGGCCCAAACCACTCGGCACGATGAAATCGGCGCGCCGGCGCTTTTCCGCATCTGGCATTTGCCGGCTAAGGATCGCGGCAAAGCGCGCCGGCGTCATGCCCGGCCGCGCCATGACACGATCGCGCTGGAGAAAACCCGGCGCGGTCACCACCATCGTCGCGTCGTACCGTTCGTCTCGGCCCGATTCGAAAAGCAGCGGCACGTCCATCACGACGAGTCGCGTCTTGCGCCGGCGATGCACGCCGAGAAAGATCTTCTCGTCCTCGCGCACCAAAGGGTGGATGATGGTTTCGAGCCGCTTCATCGCCGGATCGTCGCCGAAGACCCGCTTGCCCAGCGCCGCGCGATCGATGGCGCCGTCGCGCTCGACACCGGGAAAGGCAGCCGCGACTTTTGCCACGGCAATGCCGCCGCGGCGCATCATGCGATGGACGGCGGCATCGGCGTCATAGACCGGCACCCCCATGCTTCGCAGCATTGCGGCGGCCGTGCTTTTGCCCATGCCGACGCTGCCGGTGAGCCCCAGAATTCTCATTTCTTCTGCAGGGTCGCGAGGATCGCCCGACGCAGCCCATCGTCGATCTTGGGCTTTACCCCGAACCAAGCTTCGAAGCCCGGCGCAGCCTGATGCAGCAGCATGCCGAGTCCGTCGACGCAGTGATTGCCGCGCGCCCGCGCCGCGGCGAGGAGCGGCGTCTCCAGCGGCACGTAGACGATGTCGTTGACGATCGCTTCGGTCGGCAGCGCATCGAGCGGCAGTTCAAGTACCGGCTGGCCTTCCATACCGAGGCTCGTCGCATTGACCAGCAATCCCGCACCGGCCAGTGCTTCGGCGCGTTTGTCCCAAAGTACGCCGCGAACTTCGCCGCCGAGCTCTTTCGCCAGCTTCGCGGCGCGCTCTGGGGTGCGATTGACCAGTCGCACTTCGCGCACGCCATTGTCGAGCAGTGCCGCGACGATCGCCCGCGCGGCGCCGCCGGCGCCGAGGACCACCGCGGGCGCGTGGCCGGGATCGAAGCCACCGACCGAGGTGCACAGCGCCGTCATGAAGCCATAGCCATCGGTACTTGAGCCGACGATCTGGCCGCGTGAATCGATCACGATTGTATTCACGCCGCCGGCACGTTTCGCCGACGGTTCGTAGCTGTCGACGGCGCGCAGCGCTTCTTCCTTGTGCGGGATGGTGAGGTTGCAGCCGGCAAAACCCAGCAACGGCAGGGCTTGAAGCGCCCGGCGCAGATTCTCGGGTTTCACCGCCATCGGCACGTAGGCGCCATCGATACCGTAGTGCTGCAGCCAATAGCCATGCAGCACCGGCGAGCGCGAATGCGCCACGGGCCAGCCCATAATTCCCGCGAGCTTGGCGGCGCCGCTGATACTCATACCGCGAGCGCGCCGACGCCGCGCAAGAAATCGAGAAGCGGCAGCAGCGGCAGGCCGAGAATCGCGAAGTAATCGCCTTCGACCTTCTCGATCAGCTGCGCGCCGATCCCTTCCAGCTCGTAACCCCCGACCGTTTCAAGCACGCGATCCCCCATCGTATCGAGATAATGTTCGAGGAACGCGTCGCTGAATCCACGCATCGTGACACACGGGCGCTCCACCGTTTGCCACAGCGGCTCCTCGTTGCGAACCGCCACCGCCGCGGTGACGAGCTCATGGCTGCGGCCGCGCAGGCGCCGGAGTTGATCACGAGCCTCGATCCGATCGCGCGGCTTATCGAACCATTCACCTGCGCAATCGAGCAACTGATCGGCACCAAGGACGAGGCAGTCCCGATGACGCATCGCGACGGCGCGTGCTTTCGCTTCGGCAAGACGCGTCGCGCATTCTGGGCTCGAGCGGCCGGCCCGTCGGCCTTCCTCTTTGATCATGCCTTCATCGATATTAGCAGGATCGATTTCGGCGGTGACGCCGGCATCGGCGAGCAGGCGTTTTCGCGCCGCGCTGCCCGAGGCAAGGATCAGCGGGCTCATATCTCCTCGCCGCGCGCACGAGCCAGCAGTCGAAGGATCGCCGCGGCTGTCTCCTCGATCGAGCGGCGACTCACATCGATTACCGGCCAATTGCGCTCGGTGAAGAGGCGCCGCGCCGCCGTCACCTCTTCCTTCACCTTGTCAAGGTCGATGTATTCGCTGCGCTCTTGCTGATGCAGTGAGGCAAGGCGCTGGGTGCGCACCTGGATTAGCCGGTCGGGATCATTGGTGAGGCCGACGACCAGCGGTCGCGTCAGCGCGAACACTTCGTTCGGCAACGGCACGCCGGGGACCATCGGAACATTCGCCGCTTTGATTCCCCGGTTGGCGAGATAGATGCACGTCGGGGTCTTCGAGGTACGCGAGACGCCGACCAGCACCACATCCGCGTCGTTAAGGCCCCAGAGTGACTGCCCGTCGTCGTGATTGAGCGCGAAGGTCATCGCGTCGATACGCTGAAAATATTCGCTGTCGAGCATGTGCTGCTGGCCGGGCAAGCCGCGCGCCTGGCGCCCAAGATAGGACGCGAGCGCGCCGATCACAGGATCAAGCACTGGGATCGCCGGCACTTGCAGTCGGCGGCAACCTTCGATGAGCGGCTGGCGCAGCGCGTCGTTGACGAGCGTGTAGAGCACAACACCCGGATTGGCGCCGACGCCGGTGATCACACGATCTATCTGTGATTTGGTACGGATCATCGACCAGATATGCTCGATGGCGTCTGAATCCTCGAATTGCACAAGACAGGCGCGCGCTACCGAGTGCACGGTGTCGCCCGTTGAGTCCGAGACGAGATGAAGGTGAAAGCGGGTCATGAATAAATGGCCGCGGGAGACGGGATAGAATCGGGATAAGACCCGAATCGCGCCCGCGCCATCGAGTCGCTCCCGCTGGCGAGGATTTCATCCCGAATTCTCCCGGCCGGGGATAAGCGCTGCGACCGCATCGCGACGCGTGGATAACCGTCGCCGACCCTTGCAGCTTCCCCGCTATCCCCAGAATTCGCATACCGCGTTCGACACCGTATCATCGCATAACCACATCGATTAGCCTCGGTTATACACGCTTTTCCCGCGCTTTCGCAGCGCTCTGCCAATTGCATGGGATGAAATATGGGTCAGCGGTGATCCACGACATTCCACCCACCAACTACCTACCACTATCTTTAGATTCTAAAGAAAGAAGGCTAAGAGCACGGCATGATCGCACGGGGAAAACCTCTTCTTCGAGCCTTGCAGGGTGAGGCTGT
>DASXCX010000341.1:0-10154 GCA_036490955.1 Allostellaceae bacterium
GTAACACGGCATCCGGCAGAGGTTGCGAGCGCAACCGAGGTGGGCCGGAGAGGGACTGGTCGATGTTCAAGATGATGGTCGCGCCGTGGCGCGATGCGAGCCCCTATCTGGGCATGGGCACCTACTATCGGGCGCGTGACGCCGGGACCGACGCGGAAGCGGAAGACCTAGTCAACGTGACCCTCGAAGCGCCGCTGATCCTCAATGAGCGCCAGGTGCGCATGCTGGTGCAGAAATACGGCACCAACTCGCCGGATCGCATGACGGCACTGTCGGGCGCCTGGACGTTGCGACGCGAGATCGTGCAAATGGGCCACGACGGCATCATCGCCGTCGGCTCCAAGCCGAGCAAAAAGCCACTGACTCTCGTCACCCTCGCGCAGCCCGGCGAGGTCGCGCGACCGGCCGCACCCGATAGAGCGGGGCGGAAATCCTCCGGCGCCCAGATCATGCGGCTGGCGATCGCCGAGCTCGCCAGCCTGCCCTAATCCAATCGGACGAAATCCTGCACGCCGCTAGGACGCGCCGAGAAAGTCTCCGTTAAGCCACGAACCCTAAGGTCGCCTTGAATTCATCAAGCGCGACTTTAGGACTGGCCGATATGGCGGCGATCGATTGTACCGATTGTTATCTCGCGATCGAGATTGGCGATGGCGTGAAACGCGCGCTGGTGCGCCATTTCGCAAGCTTCATCGCAAGCGAGTTCGCGGCGCGCGCGATCAACGCGCGAACCGATGCGGCGCTGGAAAAGATCGACCGCGACGCGTGGCGACTCGCCGCGCGCACACTGAACGAGGTCGAGGCCGAGATCGACAGCGCGCTCGACGAGACGTTGCTCGCGCCCGATCCGCAGAACAGCGTACAAGGCCTCCTCGCGGCGGCGATCGAGATGGCGGTCGACGACACCGAACACCATTATCTCGCGGATGATCTTTTCGGCATCGCGAGCTTGCTCGAAAACTTTGGCGGCGACGATCCCGACACCGTGCCGCGATCGCGTTAGCGAGCTTAGCGCAGCGGTTCCGCGCCCGTCGTCATCATCGGCGGCAGCGCGAGAACGATCCGTACCAGATCCGCCTGACGGCTGGCGCCGACCTTCTTCAGCACGGCGCGAAGTTGCGTGCGTACCGTCGGCATGCGCACGTCGAATTCCTCGGCAATCTCGGTCAGGCGCCGTCCCTCGGCGATGCCCGCGGCAACCCGTGCCTCGGCTTTCGAAAGGCCGAAAAGCTGGCTGAGGCGCGGCGCGAGCGCGTTGTTGCGATGTGCGAGATCGCTCATGAAGACGAGCGCACGCGTCGCCTTCACGTCTCCGCTGACCGTAGCGGGCAGCGGCATCACGACCACCGCGTAAGGCAGCTTGCCGGACGGACGCGCGATCAGCATGGCGCCGCCGTCGCGCCTATCCGCGCGGCCGCTCACCGCCACGTCGCGCAGCGCTGCGAGCAGGCTGTTGGTCTCGAAAGAGCGCGCCGCCTGGATGCGATTGTCGCGCAGGCTCAGACCATCGTTCTCGGCAAGGACTTCCTCGGCGGCGGCATTGACGAAGCGCACCTGGCCGGTCTGATCGGCGACCAATGCGCCGACCGACATGTTGTCGAGGATACGCTCCGGCAATTCCCAATCGAGCGCGCGCTCGTCGATCGTGCGGGCGAGGCGCTCGGCATTCGCCATGTGATGGACGAGACGACGGAATTCGATGACCTCGGCCGCCGAGAACGGCGGGCGGCCGGCGGCGCGCTCGACATAAATCTGACGGTACTCGCGGCCGATCCCGGTAAGATTGGCGCCAAGGCTATGACCGATCCCCTGCTCGGCAAGGAACGCCCGCTCGAAGCCGCCATCCTCGTGGAGCGCATCGGAGCGATCGTAATGCGAGACGAAGATGCTCTCAGCGTGCGCGTGCTCGAGGAAGCGGCGCCGCGGGTCGGCCACGCCCCAACGGGTGCGATAGAGCGTCGCGAAATCCGCCGCAAGCGCGCCGGCCACGATGCAATCCGCCACGGCGTTGTTCTCTCTATCCCAGACAAGATAGAACGCGCCAACGGCATCAAGCGACTGCGCCAGCATGCTGAGCCCACGTTTACGCGTGGCCGGCTCGATCGCGGCGTCGTATAACGAGGCGATCGTGTCGTCGCGCGGAATTTCCTGGTTATCGAGTCTTGCCACTGCCATGTGCGCGCCGTGCTAAAGTGACACCGTTCGAGGGAATAGGAACAACGAGTTGGTAACCCTAACTCTACAGTAACCTTTCTATTCGCTGTCGAACGAACGAAGACAAACTCAGCTAAATGCAATCTTTCGGTAAGCGCATCCGCCGTTCATCATTCGAATGCGCGAAAAATTCGAAACAGTTTTCATCGCGATCGCGCGAATGCGTCGCGGAACCAAACGGCGTTCTTGGCTAAAGCGGTGGTAAGGGGAACTCTGCGGCCGGCGCGGCAGACGACTCCAAGAGCCGGGCGCGGCGCTTTCCCGTTCCGGCGACGTGGCGTAACGGAATAAGACGGCGCAGGCGCGGCAGCGGTCAGGGACGCAATTGGGCTACGCCGCGATAGCGGCGCAAGAATGTTCTCTCGATCCGTTTCTTCAGCCGCGCGATCGCGTGCCGATCCATGCGGATGATGACGCGTTGCTGGTCGCTCGCGACAAGGACGAGAGCGGCGGGCTGGTCGATGCCGTTGTCGAGGATGTCGGCGGCGATCGCATCGTAGGTGACGACGAATTTTCGCTCTGTCATGGGATCCTCAATCCGGCGGCGGCGCGATTATGCGCTTGTCGCCGGATTGAACAGGAACCCGCTTTTCATCCGATCAACGTAAATCGCCGATTCGGTCGAGTCGCCAGGCACATGCCATAATCTCGCCACAAAGAGCCGCGCTTTGCCGACGGGATTCTCGTTGGCCGCATAACCCTGGGGGCAAAGAGGATCGCGTGGTCAGTATGGTGAGCAAGGTCATGAAACTCGGGGTCGGGTGGCGCTCGTTGTCGCTTTGGCGGCGGGCCATGCGCCCGGCCATCACCACTCCCGAGGCCGCACTTCGCGCCCGCCCGCCGCGGATCATCGGCTATGGTGCCGCGCTGCTGATCATCGCGTTGATGACCGCCGACGGCGTGACGACCTGGCATCTGCGCCGCACGGCGATGGAAAACGCCGAGGACAGCCTCGGCAAGCTCAATCGCGTGCTCGAGGAGCAATCGGTGCGAACGCTGCAAGGCGCCGATCTCGTGCTCGCCGCCATCGATGCAGAATTCGCCAGCGCCGGCATGCGCGATGCCGTGCAGTTCCGGCGCAGCGCCGCCAGCAGTGACGCGCATCTCGGCCTTGCGCGGAAGATATCCGGCTTGCCGCAGATCGCCGCGCTCTACCTCGTCGACGGCACCGGCACGGTGCTCAGCACCTCGGGACAACGGCCGACCCGCGAGATCAACATTCGCAATCGCGCCGACTTTGCGACTCTGCGCGATCACGCCAATCTCGGCACGATCATCGGCGCCCCGGTGCTCAGCCAGTCGGACGGCACCCCGACGATCTATCTCGCCCGCCGCCTAAGCGGCATCGACGGCCGTTTTCTCGGCGTCGTTTCGGCAGCCATCCGCCTCGACTACTTCGAGAATTTTTACCGCGACGTCTCGATCGGACGCGGCAGCGCGATCGCGCTGTGGCGCACGGACGGCGCCCTGGTCGCGCGTTATCCCGCCGTCCCGCTCGACACCAAGGCCGTGCTTGACAGCTCGTTGCTTGGTGATGGTTCTCCGAGCGAGAAGTTCGGCCCGGTGCGCACCGGCAATCCGGTCACGGGCGAGCCGGTGGTTCTTGCCGGTCAACGCCTCGGCAGTTATCCGCTGATCGCGACGACGTCGCTGACGATCGCGAGCATCCTGTCGGCCTGGAAAATCGAGGCGGCGATCGTCAGCGCGGTCGGGCTCATTCTCAGCATCGCCATCGGCGTGATCGCCATACTGTTCCGCCGGCAATTCGTCGCCCAATTGATCATGACCCGGACCTATGCGCGGCTCGCCAATGAGAGCCAGGCCCGCCGCGACCTCGTCCGCGCGGTGGAACGGGCCGAGGCGATCGCCGCCGAACGGCGTCTCGCGCAAGAAGCGCTACAGCACAGCGAGCGTCGTTTCCGCGACATCGCGGAATTCGGCGCGGATTGGATTTGGGAATCGGACGTCAATCATCGCTTCACCTTCTTGAGCGGCGACGGCGCGCAGGCCGTCTTCGGCAAGACACGCTGGGAGGTTGCCGGCGCCGATCCGGTGAATGACCCCTATTGGCGGCGCCACAAGGCCGATCTCGACGCGCGACGTCCCTTCCGCGGCTTCCGCTTCTCGATCACCTGGCCGGATAGTCCAACGGCGCAGCATTTTTCCGCTAGCGGCAAGCCGATCCTCGACGACCAAGGCCGTTTCCAGGGCTACCGCGGCACGATCACCAACGAGACCGAGGCGATCGTCGCCAGCCAACGTGCGCGCCTCGCGGATCGCCTGCTGCGCGATGCGGTCGACAGCATCTCCGAAGGCTTCGTGATTTTCGACGCCGAGGACCGGCTGGTGATGTCGAACGAAGCGTACCGGCGGATGTATCCGGAGATCGCCGACATGATGGTGCCGGGTACGAGCTTTGAGGACCTTATTCGCGCCGGCGTGGCGCGCGGCCAATTCATCGATGCCGAAACGCGTGAAGAGGAATGGATCGCCGAGCGCATCCGCTGCCATCTCCAGACCGCGGGCGCGGTCGAGCAGCGCCTGAGCGGCGACCGCTGGGCGCTTGCCTCGGAGCGCCGCATGAGCGATGGCGGCATTGCCGGCTTGCGCATCGACGTCACGGCTTTGAAAAGAGCGCAATTCGCCCTCAACGAAAGCCAGTTGCGCCTCGGCGAAGCAGAAAAGATCGCGCAGCTTGGCTGCTCCGACTTCAATATCGTGACGCAAAAGCTCACGTGGTCGAACGAGACCTACCGCATCTTCGGTCTCGATCCGCACGAGCCTCCCCCGCGGAGCGACGCCTATCTCGCTCTTGTCGATCCACGCGATCGAGGCCGGGTCAGCGCGCTCTGGGCTGAGCTCAACCGCGGCGAGAAGCCCGAGCCCGTCGAATATTGGATCATTCGCCCCGACGGCCAGGCGCGCCTCATCCATCGCGATCACGAGATCATCCACGACAGCCGCGGCACCGCGATACGCGTCGTCAGCACGCTGCAGGACGTGACCGAGCAGCGCGCTGCCGAGCAGCGCTCGCGCGAACTCGAGCGCCTGCTCATTCATTCGCAGAAGCTCGAAGCGCTCGGCACGATGGCCGGGGGCCTGGCGCACGAGCTCAACAATATCCTCGCGCCGGTCCTATCGCTGGCGACCGTCGCGCTTGAGGATTTCCCGGCCGATTCAGCCACCCGACAGGATCTGGAGATGGTCGTCATCGCCAGCCAGCGCGCGCGCGACCTGGTGCGCCAAGTTCTCGCCTTCGGCCGCAAGCAGGCGATGGAGAAACGGCTGATCGAGCCCGCCGCGACGCTTCGCCAGACATTGCGGATGATGCGCGCAACCGTGCCGGCATCAATCGAACTGGTTGAGCAGATCGATCCGGTTCCCGCAATTCTGGCCGATCCCGATCAACTGCAACAGGTCATCGTCAATCTGGTGACGAATGCGCAGCAGGCGATCGGCGAGCGTATCGGCAAGATCACCATCAGCCTCACTCAGGCCAACGACATGGCCGATCCGGACGTCCGTCTCGTGCGTCTCGCGGTCGCCGATGACGGCTGCGGCATGGAGGATATCGTCGCACAACGCATTTTCGAGCCGTTCTTCACGACCCGCGAAGCCGACCGCGGTAGCGGCCTCGGCCTCTCGGTCGTCCACGGCATCGTCACCAGCCACGGCGGCCGGATCGAGCTGCGCACCGCGCCAAGCCAGGGGTCGGAATTCGCAATCAGCTTGCCGGTGGCCGAGCGGCGCGAGCTCATCAGCCTCGTGCAGAGCGCGGCGTGAGAAGGGCCATGCACACGAATACCATCCTCATCATCGATGACGAGCCGATGATCCGCCATTTGGCGGCTCGGATCCTCGATCGCGCCGGCTACCGGACCGTCAGCGCCGCGAACGGGGTCCAGGGCCTCTCCTGCTTTCGCCGCGAGCGCCCGGCCCTGGTCATCACCGATCTCATCATGCCTGAGCGCGAGGGTATAGAGACCATTCGTCATCTCCGGCGCGAGGGCCGGGACATTCCGATCATCGCCATTTCCGGTGGCACGCTGACCGGCACGGCAGATTTTCTCGTCATGGCACAGGAGCTCGGCGCGACCGCCATTTTGCGCAAGCCTTTCGAGCCGATCGAACTGCTGCTGCTCGTCGAGCGCTGCCTTGGTGACGAGCCCGTGACAAGCCGGGCCAATCTTGTGGATTAAAATCCGGATGACGCTTCAGTCCCTGAAGCGATACCAGGCGCTGCGGTCATAGTGTCGCCATGATCTGTCTTCGGATTGTTCAAATCGAGCTTCGGAATTGTGGTCGCAATATGGAGAAAGAGGCGATCGCCATCCGATATGAGATTTTCCTGTGACAACCTCGATTTGTCGCACAAAACTACAGGTTTGACGCATAAAAGCCGGGATTACCGACAAAGATTTCCTCCATTGCTGTTGTGGTCTTATGCAGGAGGAAGAAAATGGCTGTTGCAACTTTCGCGGACGATGTCGTCCAAAACCTTCCCCGCCTCCAGGGCTTTGCGCGGCGCCTCGCCGGCAATCGGAGCTTTGCAGACGATCTCGTCCAAGAAACCGTGTTGCGCGCTCTTGTTCACGCCGATCAATTCCGTCCCGGCACCAATCTGCTCGCCTGGCTGACGACGATTCTCCGCAACGCATATTTCAACGAGAAGCGCCGCCAACGCCGCATCGGTCCGCTGGATCCGACGAGCGTGCCCGCGCCGGCGATCAGCGACGAGCAGGAATGGCATCTACGCATGCGCGACGTCACCTGCCGCTTCGCGACGCTGCCGGCGGCGCAGCGTGAGGCTCTCATGCTGGTTGGCGCCAATGGCTACTCATACGATCATGCGGCGAAGCTTGCGGGCTGTGCCGTCGGCACGATGAAAAGCCGCGTCTCGCGCGCTCGCTCCGAGCTGCAGAACATGCTCGATCGCGGCGATGTCCCTGCCTGGACGCGCGAGCTCTACAATCGCGATCTCGAGCATCTCGACAAAGCCGCCTGATCGCAGGGTCAGCGCGCGAAAGCTGCACGCCAGCGGGTTCCGGAACTCCCGGAACCCGCTCTTTTTTGCGTTTTGCTTTTTGCCATCGCGGTTTTTAACGAGCGCCATCGCGGTAGCTCCGCGCCCTCGCCGGGCGATGCACCGATTTGGTCCGAACACGCTCGGCCGCCATGCGGCTCTCGAGCTCGGCATTGAGCTCGGCGCCGAGGAGCACCACGAAAGCGGCGATGTAGAGCCAGAGCAGCAGAACCACGACCGCACCCAGCGGGCCGTAGCTCGCATCATAGGACGCGACTTTGGAGACATAGAGCGCAAAGAGCGCAGAACTGCCGATCCAGACGATCGTCGTCAGTATGACGCCCCAGGCGCCCCAGGGCCGTTCGCTTTCCTCATGCGCCGGGCCAAAGCGATAGACACCGGCAATGGCAAGCGCCACCAGCGCGGTCAGCGCCGGCCAGCGGAGGACGTCGACCAGCAGACGCGTGCGATGCGAGAACGGCAACAGAAAATCGATCGCTACCGGCAGAACCGCGAACAGTATCAGCGAGAGGAGCGCGAAGACGATCGAACAAAAAGCCAGAACCAACGCGGCGAGTTGGAACCGCAGATAGCTGCGTGTCTCTTTCCGCTC
Organism: Allostellaceae bacterium; assembly: GCA_036490955.1. Lineage (GTDB taxonomy): Bacteria > Pseudomonadota > Alphaproteobacteria > ATCC43930 > CGMCC-115725 > CAIKMD01. Next base: position 7,851 of record DASXCX010000341.1, read on the forward strand.
GTAAGCGGCTTCGAGCGCGGAAATCATCGACGACGCCGCTGATTGCACGCTCCAGATCGCCACCGCCAAGCCGAGGATCAGGCGCAGCCCCAAGGTCGTTTGCGGCTTGGCAGCCAAGAGTTTTAGGAAGTTCGTGACGATATCCACGACGTCGGCGGGTAGCAGCCCGATCATCGAACCGACCTGGTTCTCAACCTGCAGCGGATTGAACATCAGCCCATAGACCGAGACCACCGCGGCGAGGCTCGAAGGGATGGCGACGAAGATATAGAACGCGACCCCGGCGGCGAGGATCGAGACATTGTCGCGCCCGATCCGGGCGCCGGTCGCGAGCAGGATGCTCCACCATTCGCGCCGCACGACTTCGCGCCACTGCCGCGCCTGGGGCAGGATTTGCGTTACCAGCGCGCGCTTGGCCTCACGCAGAATCTTGGGGTTGGGGGTGCCGGCCGACATCGATCAATGCCTCGCGGGTTGGCGCTATCGGCCCCTTCCGCAACAGGAATGTGTCGTCGATTCAACCGGGAAGATTACGGCCGGTTCCGCCCTGCATACCGGCCTTGTATCGGCCACGTCGCCTGGCCGAGCGCACGGCGCCGCCGCCTTCGCTTGCGCGCCTATTTGGCGGCGACAGGCTCGCGGATCGGTTGCCTGACCGTAGCGGGTACCGAATCGCGCAGCTTCAGGATGCGGCGTGCATTGCCCTGGAAAATCTTTTCCTGATCCGCCTGCGACATGCCGGTCTCGCCGAAGAACTTCAGCGCCGCGGTCGGGCTCCAGCACGGATAGTCGCTGCCATACATCACGTGATCGACGCCATAGAAATCGATCGCGAATTTGATGCCGGCGGTATGCGGCGACACGGTATCCGTATACATGCGGCGCAGATACTCGCTCGGCGGCCGCGGCAGCTTGGCGGCGCCGGAGTTCTTGTCCATGCGGCCGGCCTGATAGGGCAGCGCGCCGCCGGTATGCGACATGAAGAGCTTGAGGTTCGGATGCCGCTCCATCATACCCGAAAGCACGAGGCGATAAGCAGCGACGCTGACATCGACGACGCGGCCGAGGCTGAGATAGAGCGCCCCATTATAGCCATCGAGGATGTCCTCATAGATGCCGTCGGTCGGATGGAGGAAGAGCGGCACGTCGAGCGCCTCTACGCGATCGTAAAACGGCTCCAGCCGCGGCGCATCGATATGCGGATCGGCGCCGACGCTGCCCGGCAGATTGATGCCGACGAGGCCGAGCGTGTTGATCGCGTGATCCATCACCTCGATTGCGATCTTCGTATCGCTCAGCGGCACGACGCCGGTGCCCCAGAAGCGGCCGGCATATTGGCGCTGGCGCGCGGCCATCTCCTCGTTCCACATCATGCAAATATCGCGGGCTTCCTCGCCCTCGAAATCGGTGAAGGAAACAGTGAACGGTCCGACCGAGCAGATCACCCCCATGCCGGGATCGAGCGTATCGAGATGGGCGAGTTGCGCCTCGAGATCGAACCACTCGCCGCCGACATTGGAGATGCGCTTGCCCTCGTGGCGCCAATACGTGTAGCCGCCCTTGGCGTTGGGCTGGGCGCGCGGATAGTCCTTGCGCCGGCAGAGATAATCGAGCACCGAGCGCGGGCGCCAGTGAAAATGGGAGTCGATGATGCGCATCGAAGAGTCTCCTGCCGGTCAAATCCCGCCGCCGTCCCGCGGCTTGGGTATCGTACCACGAAGCCTAGACCAGCGGAGCGACAGCGGGAAGGCCCAAAACTCGCCTGGCCGGACTTGGAGCGCCCCTCCGGTTGCTCTAGATCACCCGTGTGGTGCGCCCGCACCACAGCCGATAGAGGTTAACCATGCCGAATTCCGACGATCGACAGCGCAAAGTCGCCGACCTCATCAATGCGATCGACAGCCTCATGGGGCAAGCGCTGAAGGAGGAGCGTCTCGACGACGTGCCGGACGATTCGCTCGGCCAGCTCTTCGCCAGCGTGCTGCGCCTTTACGCGGCGAAGATCGAGAGCGGCGATCTCATCCGCACCTTCCCGAGCGGCAGCGGCGTTACCGCGACCGATGCTCTGATCGGTTGCACCGCGATTCTCCAGGCCGCCGACATTTCGCTCTTTGCCCTGAATCATTGGCAATCGATGACGACGATCGGCAAACATCTGCCGGACGACGAGGACGAGTCCGGCGAGTGAGTCCCTGCGCGGCGAATGCCGCGCGAAGGACCAAGAGATTCCCAATTTTTGCGCACGGCTGCCCCGTTTTTGATCCAAATGGGTGGTCTCATCGTCCTCCATCGATGGCCGGTCTT
>DASXCX010000342.1:0-22753 GCA_036490955.1 Allostellaceae bacterium
CGATCACCGTCGAGGTGCTGCGCAGTGCGCTGCCCGCGATCGCCGACGAGATGTCCTATGTGCTGAAACGCACTTCCTACAACATGATGATCTTCGAGGTCGGCGATTATTCCTGCGCCATCCTCGACAAAGAGGGCAACCTCCTGGCGCAGAATGGCGGCGGCGTCAGCCATTTCCTTGCCGATATGGGCGTCGTCATCCGCGACGGCGTGAAGCGCCTCAAGAAATTCGAGCCGGGCGACGTCATCCTGATGAATCATCAGGCCGTCTGCGGCCAGCATCTCAATAATATGTGCGTCTACACGCCGTTCTTCTGGAAGGGCGAGCTTTACGGCTTCACCATCATCCGCGCGCATTGGATCGATGTCGGCGGCTATTCGACCGGCTTCGGCGCGGGCATGGCGGCGGCCGATCCCTGGCTCGAAGGGCTGCAATTCAATCAGCTCAAGATCTACAAGGCCGGCGTGCCGAATGAAGAGCTGCTGGCGATGATCTCGGACAACATCCGTTATCCGGAATCGTCGATGGGCGATCTCGATGCGCAGATCACGGCGTGCAATCTCGGCCTCAAGCGCCTCGAAGAGCTGTTCCAGAAATACGGCGAAGCGACCGTCACCGAATGCATCGAGCGTATCTTCGCCGAAAGCGAAACGCATTGCCGCCAGGTGATCGCGGAATTCGCCGACGGCACCTATGAATTCGAGACCGAGTTCGACGACAGCGCCGCGGCGCAAGACGGGCCGATCCGCATCCATGCCAAGGTCACGGTCGCCGGCAGCGACATGACCATCGACCTTTCGGGATGCTCGAAACAGCGCAACAGCGCTATCAATTCGCGCACCCTCGCCGCGCCGTACATCGCCTACAAGGCGCTTACCTCGCCGGTCGATCCGGTCAATGAGGGTTCGTTCCGTGCGCTGAAAGTGATCCTGCCGGAAGGCAATTTCATGATGGCGCAATTTCCGGCGCCGATGGCGAGCTGGAGCACAGCGCTGCCGAGCGTGATCGATGCGATCCTCGCGGCGATGGCGCCGGCGCGCAAATCGATGACCCCCGCTGCGCACAAAGGCGCGATGGGCGACGCCCTCACCTTCTTCGGCAACGACCCGCGCACCGGCAAGCGCTTCGTCGTGCAGAGCACCGAGGGTGGTGGCTGGGGCGGCCGGCCTTATGAAGATGGACCCTCCGCGTCGTGCACGATCTGCCAAGGCGACGTGCGCAACGGCCCGATCGAATCCTTGGAGCAGCGTTTCCCGATCATCGTCGAGAAGCGCATGATGCGCACCGACAGCGGCGGCGCCGGCACGTTCCGCGGCGGTCTCGGTCTCGACGTGCAGGTGCGTAACCTCGTCACCGGCCGATGGAACCTGACGCAGACCGGGCGCCACCGCGTACCGCCTTGGGGCCTTTGGGGCGGCCACACCGGCGGCAAGCCTGAGCGGCTCGTGCGCAAGCCGGGCGAGAATGATTGGAGCCCGGTCAACGCCAATTGGTATCAGGTGCCCCCCGACACACGCGCCGTGGTGCGCAGTGCCGGCGGCGGCGGCTGGGGCGATCCGCTCACGCGCGATCCGATGCGCGTGATCGAAGACATCCGCGACGGCATGGTCTCTCTCGAAGCAGCGAAGAGCGAATACGGCGTCGTCGCAAAGATGAATGGCAAGGGCGGCCTGGAAGCGGTCCAACTCGATGCCGAAGCGACGACACGGCTCAGGCAGGAGATGCGGGGAGCGCATGCCGCCGAGTAGCGCGCCGGACAAAAGACTCCTTCCCGATCTCGCGGCGCAGATCGCGCGCCTCAAAGCATCAGCGGTCGATCAAGCAACCGTCGATGCAGTAAAGCTGCACGTGCTCGACGCGCTCGGCTGCACCTGGGCCGGCGCCGAGACTTCGGAAATCCGGCCGACGCATGAAGCGCTCAAACGCGCGAGCTATGCGGGAGCATCGAAAAACCTGCTCGAGAACCCGACGGCGACGGCCGCTATCCTCGTTACCGCGTGCCGGCTTACCGAATGCGATGACATCCATATCGGCTGCTGTGTCACGCCGAGTTCGGTGGTCGTGCCGGTCGCACTGGCCATCGGCCAGAGTGTGAATGCCTCGCGCGACGCCATGCTCGAAGGCATGCTCGCCGGCTATCAAACGATGCTGACGCTCGCCCTCGCAGCGAATGGCGCGGAGATCGTCTACAAAGGCGTCTGGCCAACCTATCTCACCGGCGGTATCGGCGCCGCGGCGATCGCAGCAAAGATCATGGGCCTCAGCGAGCGCCAGATCCGCGACGCAATGGCGGTCGCCGGCTCGAGCGCCACCGGCGTCACCGGTCGCATCGAGGAAGAACCGGCGCCGCGTTGGTTCGTGCTCGCGACCGCCGTGCAGAGCGGCTTGCTCGCCGCTGCCGCGGCGGCGAGCGGCATGCATGGCGACGAAGCGATCCTCGGCAAAGTGTCGCCGGTGTGGGACCCCGAGACCATCAAACTGCCTGAGCAGACCGGCCCGGGGGCGCCGCTGCTGGCGAGCCGTATCGGCTTCAAGCCCTATTGCACTTCACGCCAGGGCTTGTCGGCGACCGAGGCCTTCATCCAATGCATCAAGCGCGACAAGATCGATCCGGATTCGATCGAGAAGGTCACCATTGCCGTGCCGCAGCAATATCGCGGCATGATCGATCGGGCCAAACGGCCGAAGACCAAATCCGAATCACGTGGCATTCATTATCAGGCAGCGCTCGGCGCGCTGCATCCGGAAGAGCTGTGCGATATCGAACGCGCGCACGTACGCGTCGACGATCCGGCGATGCTGAAGATCACGGAGGCGGTGGAGGTCGTCGCTTCCGAGCGCCTGAGCAAGCTTTACCCCAAGCAATGGGGTGGCACGGTCACGATCAAAGCCGGCGGCAAAACGCATGAGCACGAAGTGCTGCATCCCCGCGGCGATCCCGAAAATCCGATGAACGCGAGCGATATCGAGACGAAGCTTGCGACGATGTCGCGCTTCCTCAAGCGACCGATCCCGGTAAAGGATTACGCCAAAGCCGCAGAGTCGCTCGATCTACGCTCGGCGTTGCCGAGCCTGCTCGACGCGGTCTCGCGCTAGCGCTTTAAGCTGCGCTCGGCTGCGGTCCTTTGACGGGCCGCCCATCAAGAATATCTGCTTGGTGCTCGAGTTCGTCCGCCGCCGTGCGCAAACTGGCCGCGACCACGGTATCCTTGAGGAAAACCGCCAAACGGCGCTGGCGCGCGGCTTCCTGCCGCAAATCCTCGGACGAGCAACATTCAGAAAACATTCGGCCCTCACAACCGAAATCCAAACGCAAGGCAACGATTTCGGTTCCCGCTATACGGACGACAACGTCCCAGTATGAGGACCTAGTCCCTAATTTTGGGATTAAATCGCGGTTATCCGATATCGAAGGTGACGCCCTGCGCCAACGGCAAAGCGTCGCCATAATTAACCGTGCTGGTGACACGGCGCATATAGGCCTTCCAGGCATCGGAGCCAGATTCCCGGCCGCCGCCCGTCTCTTTCTCGCCGCCGAACGCGCCGCCGATCTCGGCGCCGGACGGGCCGATATTTACATTGGCGATGCCGCAATCGGAGCCTTCGGCCGAGAGGAAAGCCTGCGCGTCGCGCAAATCCAAGGTGAAAATCGAGGAAGCCAACCCCTGCGGCACGTCATTCTGCAGCGCGATTGCCTCGCCGAGCGTGTCGTATTTCATCACGTAAAGGATCGGCGCGAAAGTCTCGCGCTTCACGATATCGGCTAGGCGCGGCAGCTCGACCAGCGCGGGCCGGACGTAATACGCATCATCGCCGACGACCGAGACGCGCTCGCCTCCGGTGATCTTGCCGCCGGCTTGCTTGGCATCGGCAAGCGCCGCCTGCATCGCCGCGAACGCATCACCGCCGATCAGCGGCCCGACCAGCACGCCCCTGTCGCGCGGATCGCCGATAGCGACCGAGCGATAGACGCGCTTTAGCCGCGCCACGAGATCGGCATGGATGCTTTTGTGCACGATGAGCCGCCGGAGGCTGGTGCAACGTTGGCCGGCCGTGCCCATCGCGGCGAAGGCGATCGCACGCAAGGCAAGATCGAGATCGGCTGAAGGACAAACGATCGCGGCATTGTTGCCGCCGAGTTCGAGGATGCTGCGCGCGAAACGCCTCGCGAGACGCGGCGCCACCGCGCGGCCCATCGCGGTCGAGCCGGTTGCCGAGATCAGCGCGACGTGCGGATCATCGACCAGCGCCTCCCCGACCGAAGCGCCGCCGACCACCAGCGACAAGAGCCCTGGCGGTGCGTCATCGCCGAATTTCTGGACAGCGCGCGCGAAGATCGCCTCGACCGCGAGCGCGGTGAGCGGCGTGCGCTCCGACGGCTTCCATACCAGCGTATTGCCGCAGACCAGTGCCAGGGCCGCGTTCCAGGCCCAGACCGCGACCGGGAAGTTGAAACTGGTGATGATCCCCGCGACGCCGAGCGGTTGCCATTGTTCGCTCATCGCATGCGCCGGCCGCTCGCTGGCGATGGTGCGGCCGTAAAGCTGACGCGAGAGACCGACCGCGAAATCGCAGATGTCGATCATCTCCTGCACTTCGCCGAGGCCCTCGGCCACGATCTTACCGGCTTCCAGCGTCACCAACGCGCCGAGCGCGGGTTTCGCGGCGCGCAACTCCTCTCCCAGGAACCGCACCAACTCGCCACGGCGCGGCGGCGGCAACTTGCGCCAAGCGAGAAATGCCTTCTGCGCCCGCTCCACGGCACGGCCGACATCGCGCGACGTATCGTCCTCGAGTCGGCCGATGATTTCACCGGTAATCGGCGAACGAACTTCACGCGTGCCCTTGGCAAATCGTAGGGGCTTCACACCAAGCGATTCGAGCAGCCGCGCCGCCTCCTCGGCCGGTGCCGGGAATGTCCTTTTCGCCTTGCCGCTCATCGCCAACCTCCGACTCGGACCCGCCGATCATAGCATCGCGGGTTTTCCCGGGTGCCCGATTTGAGATATGGTGATTGCCGATGCCGGCCAATCAAGCACGTGGACTGGATGCGATCGACATAAAGATCCTGTCCGCATTGCAGCGCGACGGGCGGATGACGATCCAGAAACTCGCCAGCCAAGCCGGGCTCTCGCCGCGCCCCTGCCTTGAGCGCGTTCGCCGGCTGCGTGCCTCCGGCATCATCGTCGGCTTCCAGGCGGTGATCGATATCGAACGGCTGTCGAAGCCGGTCACAATCTTCACCGAAGTGTCTCTGACCCAGCAGGCGCGGCTTGACCGCATCGAGGCGCGGCTCAAAGCCACCGAGGAAGCGGTCGAGTGTTGGGAGATCAGCGGGCCCTCCGACTACCTCGTCCGCTTCGTCTGCGAGGACCTCGAGCGCTACGAAGCGCTGACCGCGGAGTTGCTCGGCGATCGCAAGCTCGGCATCGCGCGGCTGCAAAGCCATATCGCGCTGCGCCCGGTGAGCCGCTTCGCCGGATATCCCGCTTCGCTTTTCAACCCGCGGCGACGTTAACCAAAGCCACAGCAGATTCTGTCGTCGAGGCCGAGTCGCTGACTCGATTCGGCTGCGATTTACCATAACTACGACCACACCCGTCGCGCCTTTGCCGCCATATTCCTAAACGGGAAGAGGTGTGTGATGGACATCGTAGAACGCGAAGCGCGTTATGCCGCGCACAATTACAGCCCCCTGCCGGTCGTGTTGGCGCGGGGCGAAGGCGCTTATCTTTGGGATATCCAGGGCCGGCGCTACGTCGACATGATGAGCGCCTACTCCGCCGTGAGCCATGGCCACGCGCATCCGCGCATCCTGGCGGCGCTCGACGCGCAGGCACGACGCCTCGCCGTGCCGTCGCGCGCTTTCTATAACGACCGGCTCGCGCTCTTCCTCGAGAAGCTTTGCCAGGTTACCGGTCTCGACAAAGCGCTGCCCATGAATACGGGCGCTGAAGCGGTCGAGACCGCGATCAAGGCGGCACGACGCTGGGGTTATTGGGTCAAGGGCATCGCGGCCGACAAGGCCGAGATCGTCGTGGCCGCGGGCAATTTCCACGGCCGCACCAGCACGATCATCGGCTTCTCCTCCGAGGCGGAGTATCGCGACGGCTTCGGCCCGTTCGCGCCAGGCTTCGTCGAAGTGCCGTTCGGCGATCTCGCGGCGATGGAAGCGGCCATCACGCCGAACACCGCTGCGGTCATGGTCGAGCCGATCCAGGGCGAAAGCGGCATCATCGTGCCGCCGCAAGGCTGGCTCGCCGGCGTGCGCAAACTGTGCGACCGCCACAACGTGATGCTGATCGTCGACGAGGTGCAGACCGGGCTCGGCCGCACCGGCGCGTGGTTCGCTTTCCAGCACGAGAATATCCGTCCGGACGGGCTGATTCTCGGCAAGGCCCTGGGCGGCGGCGTGCTCCCCGTCTCGGCGCTCGTCGGCACGGAAGAGCTGATGAGCGTGTTCACGCCTGGCTCGCACGGCTCGACCTTCGGCGGCAATCCGCTCGCGGCGGCGGTCGGCCTCGTCGCGCTGCGCGTGTTGGAAGACGAGAACCTCGTCGAGCGTTGTCGCGCGCTGGGCGAGCACATGATGGCACGGCTTCGCGCGCTCGATCTGCCAGCGATCAAAGCCGTGCGCGGCATCGGCCTCTTTGCCGGCATCGAGATCGATCCGGCCTATGCCAGCGCGCGCGCCGTGTGCGAGCGGCTGGCCGAAGTCGGCGTATTGTCGAAGGAGACGCATGAGACGGTGATCCGTCTCGCGCCGCCCCTGGTGATCGGGAAGGAAGACCTCGACTGGGCGCTCGATCGCATCGCCGAAGTGATTGGCGCGCTGACACCGGGGGAAGACCATCGCCCGCAAGTACATCGTCACACGCATCGCAAAGCACATTTTCAGGTCGCTTAACGCCTATGGAGAGGGACAACACCATGGACGACACGAGCTCCCGGGACAGAGATTCTGGGGCGCGCATCCTGATGTGCGCGCCCGAGCATTTCGAAGTTAGCTACACGATCAATCCGTGGATGGATCCGACGCAATGGGCGCGCGAGGCGGATAGCCTCGGCCTGGCCGCGCGCCGCGAATGGAAGCGCCTTAAGCAGAAATTGGAGCAGCTCGGCGCGACGATCGAGCCCGTCCCGCCGGTGAAGGGCCTACCCGATCTCGTCTTCACGGCGAACGCCGCCGTGGTGATGGATCGCGTCGCGCTGGTGGCGAATTTCCGCTACCCCGAACGTCAGCCTGAGGCCGAGCATTACGAACGCAGCTTCCGCGAGCTCTGGGCGCGAGGCGTACTCGATGCGGTGCGTCTGATGCCAGAGGGCGTGACCCTCGAAGGTGCGGGCGATTGCGTCTGGGACCCGGCGCGGCAGATGTTCTGGACCGGCTATGGCCCGCGTTCTGATAAAGATGCTGCGCGCGTTGTCGCCGAGACCTACAGCGTCGAGGCATTGCCGCTCGAGCTCGTCAATCCGAGCTTCTATCATATGGATACGGCGCTCGCGCCCTTACCGCGCGGCGAGGTGATGTATGTGCCCTCGGCCTTCTCGGAAGAGGGCTTGCGCCAGTTCTATGAACGGGTCGCGCCCGATCAGCGCATCCCGCTCAGCGACAAGGATGCTGCGGTTTTCGCCGCCAATGCGGTGAAGCTCGGCGACAATATCGTCATGTCGTCCTGCAGCACGGTGCTGCGCCGGCGCCTGGAAGAAGCAGGTTATCGCGTCCATCCAACGTGTCTCGGCACGTATCACCGCAGCGGCGGGTCGGCTTTTTGCCTGACACTACGACTCGACCAGCGTACGGAGGCGGGAACCGCAGCCTTGCGTCGGGTGTCATAAGCACAAAGGGTTGGGAGGCTGAGGCGGCGCGAGGCTTAAGGGCTTCGCGCCGCTTTCATTGATAGGCCGGTTTATTTCTGAAACGCGGGCATCACTTCGCCGGCAAAGAGCTGCAGCGAGCGCACCGCGTCCTGCTCTTGCATATTCCCGAAGTAGAACGAGCCGATCATATAGTTGAGGCCAAGCTCGTCGATCTGGCGCGCGACCTCCTCGCGCATGCGCGCTGGCGAGCCGTAGATGATCGTGCGCTGCTGCACCGCATCCTCGAAACTGTCTGGGGTCGAACGCGTGAAACCGGGATATTCGCGATTCTCGCGCCGCAGTTTGGTCAAACTGAGATAGTGCTGGTTGTGGAATTCCTTGCCCCGCGCCATTGCTTCGGCGTCGGTCTCAGCGACGAACATCTGGCGGTGGACGCCGATCGCCGCGCCGCCCGGGAATTCAGCCTTCGGGCTTTCCGCGCCGCCGCGCTTGGCGAGACCTTCCTTGAAGCCGTCGATCGTGGCGCGCGCCGCTTTCGGCGAGCCGAGGGTGCAGAAATGCGTCCCTTGCTCGCCCGCCCAGCGCGCGCTCTCGGCGTTCGAAGCGGCATACCAGAAAGGTGGATGCGGGCGCTGCATCGGCCGCAACTCCATCGGCACATCGCGATAGGTGAAATATTTGCCCGCGTGATCGAGCCGCTCATGCGTCAGCCCTTGGCGCAGCGCGGCGTAAGCGTCGAGGAAGATATCGCGTGATTCCGCGTAACTGACGTTGTGATAGTTGAGCTCGAAAGGCGAGACGCCGCGGCCGACGCCGACTTCCAGCCGGCCATGCGAGAGATGATCGAGGATCGCGACCTCCTCGATCAACCGCAGCGGCGAATAGAGCGGCAAGAGATAGACCAGCGGCCCGAGACGGATGCGTTTGGTCGCGCGCGCCACCGCCGCGAGGAAAAGCCCGGGCACCGGCACCATATTGATCGGCGCGGCGTGATGCTCGGCGACATGGAAGCAATAGAAGCCAAGCTCCTCGGCTAGCGCGACATAACGGATGCGCTCGTCGAGTTGGGTAGCCAGCGGCCGGTCGTTGCGGTCGACGTGATCGAAGATCCCGAATTGCATTTAGCTTTCTTCTATCCCCCTTATCGTCATCCGCGGGCTTATCCCGCGGGGTCCGCCGGCTACGAAAGTCGCACGGTGGCCACGCTGTCCTCAACCGCGACCTTCGTCCCGTACCGCTCAGATAGCCGCTTCACGCGATCGAGGATCGCGGCCGCGGTTTTGCCTTCTGCCAGCATCGGCCGCCCTCGTTGGGCACGGCTTCTGCCATGGCCGAGATCGAGCGGATGGAGGTCGATTTGCTCGAGCCCACCGCCGCGGAAATCGCAAGCCGCGACAATGCCATGCCAATATTCCGGCGCGGCCGGGAAACCGCGTGTCTCGGTGCCAGTGCGGGCGTCGAGAAAATCGGTCGGCGTCGCTTTCTCGTCGAGGCCGAAGCGCTGATAGGACTCCGCCGGAAAGACCGGCACGTTGTCGTTCTGGAAGATGAAATTGCCCAGGCTGTAGAGGATCGGCCGGCCCCCATAGACCTCGACACCGAGCGTCAGATGAGGGCCGTGGCAGGCGACGACATCGGCGCCGGCATCGATCGCGGCATGCGCGACATCAGTGACAAATCCTGCCGCCTCCTCCATGCCGACATTCGTCTTGGCGGTAAGCGACCCCCCAGGGCCATATTCGTGATTGTGCAGCGAGAAGATCACGAAATCGGCCTGGCGTTTAGCCTCGCGGATCCAGCGCAGATTGCCGTCGAGATCGCCTTGCTTCGCCTTGGTCGCAACCGAAAATCCTTCGCCGCGCACGAAACGCTGGCCGAGGAAGATCAGCGCTTCGGCGCTATCTTCCGGCGCCTCGGCGGCGCTGAAGAACATCGCGCGCTGGCGCATGCGCGCCTGCGCCAGGCCGAGACCGTCGCTCGTTTTCGCCAGCGCCGCGAAGATCGCATCGTCGACCGTGAAGCTGACCGCGAAATCGAGCAGATTGATGCCTGGCCGGCCGAGCGCGTCCGGCCGCTGGTCGGCGGCGCGCGTCCAATGCGGATAGAAAGTCGTCGCCGCGATCAGCGCGACGCGGCCGGCAGCGGTGTCGAGATAAGCGGGCCTCCGCGCCTCAGCGAGGTTGCCGCCGGCGCCGGCATGCGGAATTCCCGCACGGCGCAGATGCGCCAGCATCGCCATCAGCCCGTCATCGCCGTAATCGGTGGCATGGTTATTCGCGCAGGAGAGCAGCTTTAGCCCCATCCACTGCAACTCGCCGAGCAAAGCCGGCGGCGTCGACATCGGCGTGCCTTGCGTCAGGCTCGGCGTCCCCTCGTGCGGCTCGCGCACCGTGGTCTCGAGATTGGCGAAAGCGGCATCGGCGCCGCGGATGAGATCGATGAGGGCGCTGTATCCCGGCTCGTCGAACGGCCTCAAGGCTCGCGCCGGCATGGCATCGCCTGCGAGCAGGAGCCGGATGTTGCGTTCCTCCGCACGGTAGATCATGAGCGGCCCTTTTTCCTCGGGAGCCAGTCTAATATGATCGCGCCAACGAAGAAATGCGGCGGCAGGAAGCGAGGTGAGACATGGCGCGGAAGATCGTCGATCTCTCGATGCATCTCGAAAACGATGTTCCCTCCGATCCCCCCGGCTATGAGCCGAAGATCGAATATTACCGGCACAAGGAAACCGCCGGCGACGTGGTGAAATTCTTTCCCGGGCTCAAGGAAGAGGACCTTCCCGAGGGCGAGGGTTGGGCGATCGAATGGATCCGCCTCATGACGCATAACGGCACCCATCTCGACGCGCCCTATCACTTCCATTCGACCATGAACAAGGGCGAACGCGCCATCGCGATCGACGAGGTGCCGCTCGATTGGTGCATGCAGCCGGGCGTGAAGCTCGACTTCCGCAATCTGCCCGATGGCTATGTCGTGCAGCCGAAGGATGTCGAAGCCGAGCTGAAACGCATCGGCCACACACTGACGCCGCTCGAGATTGTCGTCGTCAATACGCGCGCGGGCAAAGCCTATGGCCAGCGTGACTATGTCGCCGCAGGCTGCGGCATGGGCCGCGAAGCGACGCTCTATCTGCTGGAGCGCGGCGTGCGGCTGACCGGCACCGATGCCTGGAGTTGGGATGCGCCGTTTGTGCACACCAAGGACAAGTACGTCTCGTCGCATGATGCCGGGCTGATCTGGGAAGGGCACAAGGCCGGGCGCGACATCGGTTATTGCCATCTTGAGAAGCTGCACAATCTCGAGGCGCTTCCGGCCGATGGCTACACCATCGCCTGTTTCCCGGTGAAGATTCGCGGCGCCTCCGCCGGCTGGACGCGCGCCGTCGCCATCTTCGATCAATGATCTAATGGCAAAGCCGCGTATCCTCGTCATCGGCGCCGGCATCGGCGGGCTCACCGCGGCGCTCGCCCTGCTGCGCCGCGGCTATCCGGTCGAGGTCTTCGATCAGGCGCCGGCGCTCAGCGAGCTCGGCGCCGGCATCCAGGTCGCGGCCAACGGCTCGCGCGTGCTGCGTGAGCTCGGCCTCGGCGAAGAACTCGACCGCATCGGCATCACCGCCGGCAAGGTTGATCTCCGCATCTGGAACAGCGACGAGCGCTGGCGGATGCAGGATCACAGCGGCGCAGCGGCGCGCTACGGCTCGCCGCATTACACGATGCACCGCGCCGATCTGCAGGAAATGCTGCATGAGGCCGTTCTGCGCGCCGATCCGACCGCCATCAGGCTCGGCATGCGCTGTGTCGGTTTCGATGCCTCGGCTGAGGGCATCACGGCTACCTTCGAGAACGGCGAGCGCGCCCAAGGCGATGCGCTGATCGGTGCCGACGGCATCCATTCGGTCGTGCGCCAGACGCTGTTCGGCGCGGACAAGGCCGAATTCACAGGCTTCATGGCGTGGCGCGGGCTTTGCCCGAAAGAGAAGCTACCGCCTGCGCTGATGCGGCATGGCGGCTGGATCGCGCCCGCCTCGCACATCATGCATTACCCGGTACGCAAAGGCGCGATGCTCAACGTCATCGCCGTGGTCGAGCGCGACGATTGGCAAAAAGAATCGTGGTACGACCGCGGCACGCATGAGGAATGGATCGCCGATTTTCCCGGCTGGCACGACGATGCGCGCGCGATGATCACCGCGACCGATCAGCCCTTCAAATGGGCGCTGATGGTGCATTGGCCGGCCGAGCGCTGGAGCGTCGGAAACGTCGCACTCTTGGGCGATGCGTGTCATTCGACCCTGCCCTTCCTGGCGCAAGGCGGATCGATGTCGATTGAGGACGGCTATGTGCTGGCGCGCTGCCTCGATGAATTCGACGATATCGAGACCGCGCTCAAACGCTACGAAGCCGCGCGCGCGCCGCGCACCAAGCATATCGTGCTCGCCTCGGTCGACCAGAAAGACCGGCTCCACGGCGATGCGCTGAAGAATCCCGACACGGCGAAACAGCATGTCGACGAAAAATGGACACCGGAACGCATGGCCGCGCTCTATGACGGGATTTACGGCTACGACGCGACAACGACGGCGATCTAGGCGGCGGGCTCTTTCGAACCCTCGGCGTGCAGCGCGAGAATCTTCCGCACCAGCTCGGGCTTGCGCTGGCGGGCGATGCCGCATTCGGTCGCGATGCCGAAATTCTTTGCATAGCGCGACGCCGCTTCGGCACGCTTCCTGAGGCCCTCGACGCCATCCTCGGCATGGACGATGCCGAGGTAAAGCTCGGTATTCGGCGAGAGTTTTAGTCCCTCCAGCGGCTTGAAATAAGCATCGTCGCTACGCGACAGCGGCACCGGCACGTGAATCCAGGCGATCGGATGCTTGACCGATTGCGCCAGCGCATTGGATAGCTCGACCAGCTTCGTCGCGTCGACCGGATCGACGAAATGCTTGGCATCGAGATCGCCGTAGCAGAGGTGATAACCGAGCTCGACATCGCCCGGCACCGCGTCGCCGAGCCGCGTCAGCCGTGCGAGGATGTCGACCTGAGAAGTACCTTCCTTCGGATAGCGCGCGGCGAGCTGGCCGTCCCAGATCACCATCTCGATGCAGACATCCCATTGGATTGCGAGGTCCTTATGCGGGATCGCGGCGCAAATGCGCGCAACTTCGGCGAGCATGGCTTTCTCATAAGCCGGCTCGATCGCGGCGATGTCGTGCGTCATGCAAAAAGGCACGATCACCGCCATCGGCGTCGGTAGGCTAACCTGGAAGCGCGTGCCGGGCGCAAGCTCGCCGCGCGACCGGCTGCTGAGGAAATCCTGATAGGAGGCGCGTGCTTCGCGGGCGTAGCCAAGCTCGCCGAAATGAATGTCCTCGGTGCGAACGCCTTCGGCGAGACGAAGCTTGGGAAACATGCCGGCTTGGCCGAGCGCAACCGGATCGATTTGCAGATAAGCGTTTGCCCGCAACAACGGATATTGCCAGCTGATCCACAGTCGCCGGCCGCCGGGCTCGCCATCGGGGCAACGTTTCAACCGCCGGCCGAGCAGCGTGCCGGCGGTCTGAAAGACTTCCTCGACGCTATCGAGCGCGATGCTGCCGACGAGATGGACATGTTCGGGGACAGGTGCGGACATATTACCTCCCGTAAAAATTGGATGCATTCTAAAGGGGGCGGCCGTGCGCCGCCAGAAAACCCCGTGGATTGCCGAGTGGGATTCTGTTAGGAACGAACCGTTACATGACAACAATCGAGCACCCATGCCGACGATCACCCACGCCGAAGCCATAGCCCGCGCCAAAAAAGTGGGCGAGGTTTGCAAGGTCAATGCTGTCGCCACCGAGAAGCTGCGGCACCTGCCGCCGGAAAACGTGCGGGCAATGGCCGAGTCCGACCTCATCGGCCTGATCATCCCGAAGGAGCGTGGCGGCTACGGCATCGATAGCTGGATGACCGTCGCCGATGTCGTGACGGAAGTGGGCCGGCATTGCGGTGCCAGCGGCTGGTGCTTCGATCTCCTGATCCAGCATCACTGGGTCTTCGGCATGTTCCCGCCGGAGTGCCAGGATCAGGTCTACAAGCAGGATCCGCGGCCGAAGATCGGTACCTCCTTCATGCCGGCCGCCAAGGTCACGCGTGCGCCGGGCGGCTTCCGCGTCACCGGCGAGTGGAGCTTCTCCTCCGGCATCGACCATTCCGACTGGGCGATCCTCGGCGGTGCCGTTCCGGCGGTCGATGGCGCCGGCCCGCCGGATGTCCGCTTCTTCATGTTCGGGCCCGGCGAATTCAAGGTGAAAGACAATTGGTACGCCGTCGGCCTCAAAGGCTCGGGCAGCAACAATGTCGTCGTCAATGACGTCTTCGTGCGTGAGGAATTCACCGTTCGCGGCGCCGAATTCGCCACCGGCACCGCTCCGGGCACGAAGACCAACACGGGCGTCATGTTCCGCGAGCCGGGCTATGTCGCCTTCCCCTTCGGCATCTTCTGCCCGCTGATCGCGATCGCGCGCGGCGCGCTCGATTGCTTCACCGATTTCGCCAAGACACGCGCCGCATCCGCGGTACGCGACCCGATGCTGCAGCTCCTCAACACACAGCGCACGATCGGCGAAGCGGCGGCCGAGATCGACGCGGCCTATCTCCTCGCCAAGGACAATGACGAGAAGCTGAGGAACGGGCTGCCGAACAAGGAAGCCGATATCCAGGCGATCCGCCGCAATTTCACGCTCGCGTCGCGCCTCGCGATGCGCGGTGTCGATCGCCTTTTCGAGGCGTCGGGCGCGCGCGGCGTGATGGACAGCAATCCGATCCAGCGCTTCTGGCGCGACGTCCATGCTGCCGGCAATCACGTCGCCTGGGGCGTCGATACCGGCTACGTCAATGCCGGCGCGTTCGCGATGGGCATGCCGCCGGTCGGCGCGCAAGGTATCGGCGTACCCAGCAGGGACGCCCACTGATGGCGCCGGCACAAGCCCGCCCACCCGCCCGCGAGCGGATTGCGGTCGAGGAAGGTTTCATGATTCCCGAGGTCGCCGCCGCAGCGCGCGCCCTCGACGAGAAGCTCGGCCTCGCCGGGCCAGTCTCCGAATCGCGCAAGACGATGTTCCGCGATCTCATCGATCTCGGCGAAGGCCGGCTCAAGACGATGGATGAGGACGGCATCACCAAGCAGCTCATCGTCATCGGCTCGCCCGGCGTGCAGGCCTTCGATCCGGTGCAGGGCCATGAGCTCTCGAAGCTGGTGAACGACCGGCTCGCTGCGGCCTGCCGCGCGCATCCCGACCGTTTCGCCGGCCTTGCGGCAGTGGCGCCGCAAGCGCCCGAGAATGCCGGGCGCGAGCTCGAGCGGGCGGTGAAAAATCTCGGCCTCAAAGGCGCGCATATCAATTCGCATACCCATGGCGAATATCTCGACGACAAGAAATTCTGGCCGATCTTCGAGAGCGCTGTCGCACTCGACGTGCCGATTTACATCCATCCGCGCGAACCGAGCCCGGCCATGGCGAAGCCGCTCTCGATGCCGGGCTTCCGCGTCGCCTGGGGCTACGCAGTCGAGACCGGCACGCACATCATGCGGCTGATGGCAGGCGGTGTGTTTGATCGTTTCCCGAGTCTGAAGATCGTCATCGGCCATATGGGCGAGAACATCCCCTTCGCGCTCGAGCGTATCGACAACCGCTATCTCTGGGAGATCGAGATGGCGGGGCTCCCGAATCCGATGAAGCGCCTGCCGAGCGAATATTTTCGCGACAACATCATCGTCACGACCAGTGGCATGAATTTCCGCCTGCCGCTGATGATGACGATCGAAGCGCTCGGCGCCGACAATCTGCTTTTCGCCGGCGACTGGCCGTTCGAAATCGTGCGTCCGGCGGTAGATGTCGTCGACGCACTGCCGATCCCGGAAGCCGATAAGGAAAAGCTCTATCACTTGAACGCGAAGCGCGTGTTCAAGCTATAAACATACGATCGCCCGAACTCGTCACCCCCGCGGAAGCGGGGTTCCAGAAACAAGCTGGATACCCGCTTTTACGGGGATGACGTTGAAAGAGACGGGAAGGGAACGGGGCGCGTGAATTTCTGGATCATCAATACGCTGAACGGCCTGTCGCTGGCGATGATCCTGTTTCTGCTCGCGGCCGGGCTGACGCTCATCTTCGGGCTGATGCACATCATCAACATGGCGCATGGCTCGTTCTATCTCTTGGGCGGATATATCGCGATCAGCGCCATTCGCCTGACCGGCGATTTCGGGACCGGCGCTCTGCTCGCGGTGATTGCGATCGCGGTCACCGGCGTCGTCGTGCAGCGGCTCTTCCTCGCGCGACTCTACAAGCAGGAGATGCCGCAGGCGCTTTTGACCCTCGGCCTGCTTTTCATCATCGCCGATGTCGCCTTCTTCACCTGGGGCGGCGATCCGCTACTGGTGCCGGAGCCGCGACCGCTGCAGGGCGGCGTGCGATTCCTCGGCGTTGTCTATCCGCTCTATCGCCTGTTCCTCATCGGCTGGGGCCTCGCGACCGCGCTCTTCCTCTGGGCGTTCCTCGAGCGCACCAAGATCGGCGCGATCGTGCGCGCCGGCATGGATGACGAGGAGATGGTGCGCGGCCTCGGCATCAACATGCCGCTCGTCTTCACCGCGATCTTCGCGTTGGGCGCGGCCCTTGCCGCCCTCGGCGGCGTGCTCGGCGGGCCGCTCCTCGGCATGTTCCCGGGCGCCGATTTCGAGGTCGCGCTCTTGGCTTTCGTCGTCGTCACTGTGGGCGGTCTCGGCAGCATCCGCGGCGCGTTCCTCGGCAGCCTGCTCGTCGGCCTCGTCGACAATTTCGGCAATGTCTGGTTTCCGCAGCTTTCCCTCTTCACCATCTTCGTGCCGATGGTGATTGTGCTGGCGCTGCGGCCGACCGGCTTGATGGGCCGCGTTTAGGGCGCGCCATGGCCGAAAGTCGTTGGGGTCTTTGGAGCGCGATCGCTTTCGTGCTCATCGCCGCCGCGGTCGGCGGCGTGATCCCGCCCTATGACACGGGTCTGCTTACCCAGGTGCTGATCTACGGCATCTTCGCGATGAGCCTCGACGTGCTGCATGGCTATACCGGCATGCCGTCGCTCGGCCATGCCGCCTATTTCGGCCTTGCCGCTTATGTCACCGCGATATGCTCCTTGAAGCTCGGCTGGGGCTTCGCCGCGGCTGGTGCGGCGGGCATCGCGGCAAGCGCGCTCGCCGCCGCGCTCTTCCATCTTCTCGCGCTGCGCACGTCGCATTCCTATTACCTGATGATTACCCTCGCCTTCTCGCAGGTGCTGTGGAGCCTCGCGGTGAGCTGGACCGACGTCACCGGCGGCGACAACGGCCTGCCCGGCGTGGCACGGCCTTCGCTCGGGCCCTGGCTGCCGTCGGTTTCGAGCACGATCGGCTACTTCTACTTCGTGCTCGCGATCTTCGTCGTCTCGGCGGCGATGCTCTACGTCTTCGTCACGTCGCCTCTCGGCTACGCGCTGCGCGGCATCCGCGACAACGAGATGCGCATGCGCGCGCTCGGCTATCACGTGTGGACCTATAAATATCTCGCCTCGATCGTCTCCGCCGCCTTCGCGGGCGTCGCGGGCGAGCTCTATATGTATCTCAACAACTTCGTTTCGCCCTCGGCGCTCAGCGTGACGGTCTCGGCGCAAGTGTTGATGATGATCCTCGTTGGCGCCGCCGGAACGTTGTTCGGCCCGGTGCTTGGCGCCGGTGTCTTCGTCGTCCTCCAATATGTGCTCAGCACCTACACCGATCGCTGGCTCTTTGTCATCGGCGTCATCTATGTGCTGCTGGCACTCTATGCCCCACAGGGCGCGCTGCTCTATCTTCGCGACCGGCTGAAAGCGCGGCGGCGCCCTACCGCCGACAGGACAAGTGCCGGATGAAGCCGCTCGAAATCCGCGACCTGTCGCGCAATTTCGGCGGCGTGCGCGCCATCGCCGATGTATCGTTGGCGCTCGACGCCGGCGAGCGGCGCGCGATCATCGGCACCAATGGCGCCGGCAAGACGACGCTGTTCAACGTTGTCAACGGTCAGATACCGCCGTCGAGCGGCAAAATCTTACTGTTCGGCGAGAATGTCACGCAGATGCCGATGCATCGCCGCGCCGCGCTCGGCCTGACGCGCACGTTCCAGATCACCAGCCTGTTTCGCAACTTGACCGTGATCGACAACATGATCATCGCGGTTCAGGCCCTGACGCCCGCGCATTTCGTCTTTTGGCGGCGCCTCGCGGGCTATCGCGAGGTGCTGAACCGCGCCGAGGCGTTGCTCGAGAAATGGCGCCTCACCGGATTCCGCCACGAGATTGTGCGCAACCTCTCCTACGGTACGCAGCGGCAACTCGAGATCGTGATGGCGCTCGCCGGCAATCCGCGACTGTTGCTGCTCGACGAGCCGATGGCAGGGCTTTCGGCGGCCGAGACACATCTCGCCACCGACATCATCCTCAATCTCGATCGCAGTATCACCGTGCTGCTGATCGAGCACGATCTCGCCGCGGCGTTCAAGATCGCCGACAAGGTCACGGCCATGGATCAGGGCCGTATCGTCGCGGAAGGCACGCCCGAGGAGATTCGCCAGGAATCGAGCCTGCAGAAAATCTATGCGCGCGGCGGCGTGCGGCCATGAGCGCTGCGCCCATGCTCGCGGTCGAGGAAATCCATACCTATTACGGCGAGAGCTATGTGCTGCAGGGCATCTCGCTCAGCGTCGAGCGCGGGCGCGTCGCCGCCGTGCTCGGCCGCAACGGCGTTGGCAAGACGACGCTGATCCGCAGCATCATCGCCTTCACTCCGCCACGCCGCGGACGCGTCGTCTTTGCCGGCCAGGATGTGACGCGCTGGCCGTCCTACCGTATCGGCCAGGCCGGGATGGGGCTGGTGCCACAGGGGCGCCGTATCTTCCCCTCGCTCAGCGTGCGCGAGAATCTCGAAATCGCCGCCCGCGCGGCGATGGATGGGACGCCCGCGATCTGGACCGTCGACAGCGCGCTTGCGCTGTTTCCGGCTCTGCGCGTGCGCTTGAAGAACGGCGCGGGCACGCTCTCAGGGGGCGAGCAGCAGATGCTGGCCGTGGCGCGTGCGCTTGTCGGCAATGCGCGCCTCATTCTGATGGACGAGCCGACCGAGGGCCTCTCGCCGCAGATCGTCGGCGAGTTGAAGCAGTTGGTGCAGAAGCTACGCGACAGCGGCCTCGCCATTCTGTTGGTCGAGCAGAATATCGAGTTCGCCCTCGACATCGCCGACACCGTCTCGGTGATGGACAAGGGCAAGATCGTCTGGCACGGCTTGCCGCGCGACCTCGCCGCCGACGAAGGCGTGCAGAAGAACTACCTCGGACTCTAAGTTACCGATCTGTTTATGGTCCCATTCCCGCGAAAGCGGGAATGGCCAATAGTGAGCATCGACAGTCTCTATTTCGGCAGCGTAAACCCTGCCGGCAGATCGGGCGGCTTCCCGTTCGGGATGAATTCCGGAATCGTCGCGATAACGACCGGCTGCGCCTTGCCGTCGACTTCGCGGATCTGCATTACGTAACGCGGCAGGATCGGATTCTGATTGTCGTCGAAGCGGAAGGGACCAGCCGGCGTCGACAGCTTTGTCTCCTTGATTGCCTTCAAGAACGCTTCCTTGTCACTGAGATCGCCTTTGACGACGCCGAGCGCGTGGTCGAGCGTCGCCGCCGCGATCCAGCCCGAGAGCGTCAACCAGCTCGGCTTCTCCGGCGCGGCTTGATGCGCGGCGTTCCAGTCCTTGAGGAAAGCTTGGTTTTCCGGCGTATCGATGGTCGAGAAATATTGCGAGGCGCCGATGAAACCAACGGCCGACGGACCTTCGGTCGGCAGCAGCGTCTCGTCGACGGTCACGGTAAAACCAAAGAGCGGCAACTTCATGCCGTAATCGTTCCACTGCTTCAGGAAACGCACCGCGTCGGAGCCGGGGAAGAAAACGATCGCGACATCGGCATCCAGCGAAATCTGGCCGATGAACGAACCGTAATCCTCGGCGCCGACGCGCGGCAGCAGTTTTTGCACGACGGTGCCGCCGGCGTCGTTGAAGCCCTTCTCGAAATATTGTTCAGCCACTTGGCCCGCCAGGTAGTTAGGCGCGAGCAGCACCGCCTTTTTATGGCCCGCCTTTCCCGGCAGGAAACCTTCGAGATAACCCTCCGCATTGCCGTCGAAGGAGGTGCGGAACATATATTTGCCGTCGATCACCTCGGCGACAGTCGACTGGGTGAGCATCGGAATTTTCTGCTCGATGACGTAGTTGCGCACCGCCGCGCCGGTCGCCGAATTGACCGGGCCGACCAGCACGTCGACATGATCGAATTCGACCAGCTTCTTCACCTTGGTGATCGCGGTCGCGGGATCGGCGGCCGTATCCTCGGTGACGATGTCGACCTTCTGCCCACCGAGCATGCCGCCATGTTGCTGCAGCACATATTGGAAACCGTGCTGGACCAGCTTGCCGCTGGTGCCGAACGTGCCCGAAAGCTCCATCAGCATGCCGATCTTGATCGGCTTGTCAGCGCCCAGCGCGGGCGCGGCTAGGCAAAAGAGGGCAAACAGAAATGTCGTGAACGCGCGCAAGCAATCCTCCACCCCGAGGTTTTCTCGCATTCTAGCATTGCCGCGCGGGTTTGGCCGACGGATAATCTTCGTCTAACCTGAGAAAATCTGCCGGAGGTCGCCTCATGTCGTTCGCCAAGTTGAATCACCTCGCCATCGTCAGCGAGAATTTCGCGCTGAGCTCGCGCTTCTACGAAGCCTATTTCGGCATGAAGCAAGCGCAGGGCTATCGCGCCGAGGGCGCGGCGGTGATCGGCGACGGCTATGTCGGCATGAACGTCAATCCACGCGTGCCCGGCCGCGGCGGACGGCTCGAGCATTTCGGCTTCGAGGTGACCGACGCGCAAAAGGCGCTCGACCGGTTGAAGAAATATCCCGAGGTCGATTGGCTGAAGCGCCCCTCCAACCGGCCTTATGCCGGCATCTCGGCGCATGACCCCGACGGCAACGTGTTCGATATCTCGCAGCAAGAGATGGCGAACCGCATGGATATTTATGCCGAGCAAAGCGGCGACAAGATCCATCCGCGGCATATCAGCCATTTCGGCTTGCGCACGATGAATCCCGACCGCATGGCGGAATTCTATCGCGACATCTTCGAGCTCGAGCTGCGCAATAAGCAAGCCGGAGATCCGAACCACTATCTGACCGACGGCCACATGACCATGGTCATCATGCCGTGGAAGATCAAAGACTACGATGCCACCGGTATCATGCCGCCATCGCTCGACCATATGGGCTTCAAGGTGGAGAGCCTCGCGAAGTTCAAGGAAGACGTCGAGCGGATCACCAGCCGCAACCCTTACCTCGCGCCCTTCCCGCTCGACTACAATCCTGAAGCACGCGCGCGCAAAGCCCTCTTCGAGAAAAGCTGCCCGCTCTGCCAGTATCATTTCTGCGATTTCGAAGCGGTGATGCTCGGCGCCAGCGAAGGATAAAAGCGCACGGAAATCCTGAAAGCGTCATGGCCGGACTTGACCCGGCCAT
Organism: Allostellaceae bacterium; assembly: GCA_036490955.1. Lineage (GTDB taxonomy): Bacteria > Pseudomonadota > Alphaproteobacteria > ATCC43930 > CGMCC-115725 > CAIKMD01. The sequence continues at coordinate 21,405 of DASXCX010000342.1, forward strand.
CCACGTTTTTGGGCGCCGCTAAGTCATCATGTCCGGACCAAGTCCAGGCATGACGAGATAAGACCTAGGCTGCGGCCCTCTGCGCGTTCTGCACCGTCGTGCGGCGCATGTCGCGGCGGTAGCGCGTATCATCGAAGGGGCGGCCGCGGTGCATGGTGCAGCGGTTGTCCCAGATCACCAGTTCGCCGACCGACCAGCGATGCGAATAAACGAAGCGGTCCTGGATCGCGAATTTGGTGAGTTGGTCGACCAGCGCGCGGCCTTGCTCGTCCGATAGGCCGATAACGCGCTCGACATGCGAGGCGAGCACGAGCGATTTGCGACCGGTGCGCGCATGGATGCGGACGAGCGGCTGCACGGCGCCGGGCATGGCGGCACGCTCATCGGCGCGGATGTCCTCGGGCTTGGCGCCGGCGAGGACGCGCGAATGCCAGATCGAATGCTCGCAGCGCAGGCCTTCGATTTGCATCTTCACCGCCTCGGGCAACGCGTCATAAGCGGCGCGCATATCGGCGAATTCGGTGTTGCCGCCTTCGGGCGGCACTTCGCGCGCCGAGAGCAGCGAATAGGTCGTGTCGGCGGGAATGAACGAGCGGTCGGTGTGCCACAGCCGGTCGCCTTCGCGCAGCACGCGGCGGCGATCGTCATTGGCGAGAATGTCGTCGCCCTCATTGAGGTTGGAGATGTCGTAAAGCTCGCGCGGCAGCCGCGCCTGGACGCCCTGCCCGCGGCCGTAGTTGATCGCATAGGAGAGCTGGCCAATCTTCGCGCTGAAATCGATCTGCTGGTCGTCGTCGAGAAACTGGCCACGAACGACGCAAACGGCGAAGCGATCCATCGCCGCCTCGATCGCCGCGATCGCAACGCGATCGAGATCGGTTTTAAGATCCACGCCCTCGATCTCGCCGAAGAAATTCTCGTCCTTGGGATTGATGGATCGCGCGCCGATCGTCATGCGTCCCTCCAGGGAAGCTCTTTCAATCCTAACACTTCGCGGCCGAGACGGATGCCGCCGCTCTCGCCCACCACAACCATTTCGCCGATCTGCCCCGTCGGCACACCCTTCTTCGCGACGCGCGGCTTCAGCACGAAAGCCATGCCGGCTTCGAGCTTGAAATCACCGTGTTTGGCGATGTCGTCGGGGCTGAGCACGGTCGGATATTCGTCGCCGAGACCGCGCGCATGCATCAGCGGATAGGCGGTCTTGCAGGCGCCGCTGCCATGCCGCCCCACAGCGGCCTCGTAGACCCCGAGCACGCTGCCGAGCGTCGCGCCCGCCTTCATGCCGCCGAGCACGTCGTCGAAAACGGCAACGGTGATCGCCATCAGCTCGCGGAAATCGCCGCGCG
>DASXCX010000343.1:0-11337 GCA_036490955.1 Allostellaceae bacterium
GGGCACGGAATTCGGATCGAGCCGCAGGGCGCGCTCGATGTCGTCGGCGGCGAGATCGAGCGAACCAAGCTGGCGATAGGCCGAGGCGCGATAGATCAGCGCGTCGACCCGATTGGGGGTTTGGTCGAGGACGGCGTTGAGATCGTCGATCGCGTCGAAATACTTGGTGCCCAAGGCGTAAGCCTCAGCGCGGTCGATCAACAGTTCCGGATCCTTCGGTTTGAAGCCGAGCGCGGCATCGAAGGCGGATTTCGCCTCATTCGGCTTGCCGGCGAGCAGCCAGGACTGGCCGGCCTGCTCCATCGCTTCGCCGCGCATCTCGGGGCCGGCTTGCATCATGGCATTGGCGAGCGCCTCGAGCCTGGCTGCGGCCTCGGTGTACTTCTTCAAGCCGACCAGCGCGACCGCGGCACAATGCTGCGCGGGAAAGCCGCCGCCGACATCGCGCCACGATTCGGCGTCGTTGTAGGCCTTCTGCGGGTCGCTATGCGTCAGCTCGAGACAACGGTCGTAGTGCTGTGCGCTGGAAGGCGGCGCCGGCGGCAGCGCGCTCTGCGAGCCGGTACTCGGTTTCGGCGCGGCGTCGGCGGCTGCGAGCCCGAGCGCCAGCGCCAGCGCCGCCGCGACGATACCGAAAGCCGAGCGGCGCCTATTCGCCGGCTTCACGCACGGCATGGCGGCCATCGGGCACGCCGAGCGCCGGCGCAGTCTCGGCGCCGCGTGCGAACAGGAGGCGGAATTTCTCGAGATAGAGATAGATCACCGGCGTAATGAAGAGCGTGAGCGACTGCGAGACCACGAGGCCGCCGACGACAACAAGTCCGAGCGGCCGGCGCAATTCGGCGCCCTCGCCCCAGCCGACCGCGATCGGCAAGCCGCCCATGATGGCCGCCATGGTGGTCATCATGATCGGGCGGAAGCGCAGGCAGCACGCTTCGAAAATCGCGTCTTCGGCTTTCGCGCCGGTTTGCTGCCGCTGCAAGGCGAAGTCGATCATCATGATCGCGTTTTTCTTCACTATGCCGATCAGCATGACAATGCCGATAATGGCGATGACGCTCATATCCTGGTGGAAGAGCATCAGGGTGAGCAACGCGCCCAGCGCGGCGGCGGGCAGGCCGGACAGGATCGTGATCGGATGGATGAAGCTCTCGTAGAGAATACCGAGCACGATGTAGATGACGATCACCGCGGCCGATAGCAGCAAGCCCTGACCCTGCAGCGCCTGCTGGAAGACCTGGGCGTTGCCTTGGTAGCTCGTGCTGACGGTGACCGGCAGATTCACCTCGCGCTCGAGCTGGGCGATCTCGTTGACGGCGGTGCCGAGCGGGAAGCCTGGTTGCAGGTTGAAAGAGATCGTCACCGACGGCAATTCGCCCTGGTGGTTGACGGTCACGGGACCGATGCCGGTGCTGACCGTCGCAAGCGCATCGAGCGGAATCGGTTGGCCGGTCGAGCTCTTCAGATAGATTTTCGACAGATCGCCGGGGCCGGTCTGGAAGTTCTTCTGGAGCTCGAGAATGACCTCGTAGCTGTTCGCCGGCTGGTAGATCGTCGAGATCTGCCGCGTGCCGAAGGCACTGTAGAAGGTATTGCGAACCTGATCGACGGTGATGCCGAGTTGGGCGGCCTTGTCGCGATCGATGTCGATGATCGCAAGGCGGCTGCGGAGCTGAAGGTCGGAATTGACGTCCTGGACGCCGGGAAGTTGCGCGATGCGATCGCGCATCGACTGGCCGAACTTATAGAGCTCGGTGGTATCGCCGTCCTGCAGCGTATATTGGTACTGCGCCTTCGCCGGCCGGCCGCCGAGGTTGATATCCTGCAGCGGCTGGAAATAGGCGTTGATCCCCAGGACGCGCGCCATCTTCGGCCGCAATTCCTGGATGACCTGGGTGGCCGAAAGAGAGCGTTGGTCGCGCGGCTTCAGCTGAATGAACAGGCCGCCCGTGTTCTCGGACTGATTGCTGCCGCTGACGCCGTTGAACGCCGTGACGTCGCTGACGTTCGGATCGTCCTGGATCACCTTGGCGGCGGCGCGAGTGTGCAGCGCCATGGCCGGGGCCGAGATGTCTTGCGCCGCTTCGATATAGCCGATGATCGTGCCGGTATCGACGATCGGGAAAAAACCCTTCGGCACGGTGGCGAAGAGGTAGCCGGCGGCGCCGAGCGAGCATAGCGTCAAGAAGAGAGTCGTGCGCCGCCACCGCATCACGAAGCCGAGGCCGCCTCGATAGCCGTTGAACAACGCGTTGAAGCCGGCTTCCGATATGCGATAGAGCGCGTTGTGCTTCTCGCCGTGATGCGCCTTCAGGAGGCGCGAGGCGAGCATCGGCGTCAAGGTCAGCGAGACGAAGCCCGAAATCAGGATCGTCATGCTGATGGTCATCGCGAATTCGCGGAACACGCGGCCGACGACGCCGCCCATGAACAGAACCGGAATGAACACCGCAACCAGCGAGACGGTGATCGACAAAATAGTGAAGGCGATCTCGCGCGAGCCGCGGAACGCCGCATCCATCACGCGCTCGCCGGCTTCGACGTGGCGCACGATGTTCTCGAGCATAACAATCGCGTCGTCGACGACGAATCCGACCGACAGCGTCAGCGCCATCAGCGAGAGATTGTCGATGCTGTAGCCCAGCATCTCCATGCCCGCGAAAGTGCCGATGACCGATACCGGCAAGGCGAGCGCCGGGATGATCGTCGCGGTCACGTTGCGCAGGAAGATGAAGATCACGAGCACGACGAGCGTCGCGGTCAGGAGCAGCGTGAACTGCACGTCGTTCACGGAATTGCGGATCGAGACCGAATGGTCGAGCAGCACGCTCAGCTTGACCGAGGCCGGCAGCTGCGCCTCGAAGATCGGCAATAGCGCCTTGACCGAATCGACGACCTTGACGGTGTTGGAATCGGGCTGGCGCTGGATGCCGAGGAGGATGCCGCGCTGACCGTTATACCAGCTTGCCAGCTGATCGTTCTCGACGCTGTCGACAGCCGTTGCGACGTCTTTCAAGCGCACGGGGGAGCCGTTGCGGTAGGCGACGATCAGGTTGGTGTATTGGCTGGCGTGCGGCAGCTGCGCGTTCGCTTGCAGCGTATAGGCCTGGTTCTCGCCCTGCATCATCTGGCCGACAGGGGTCGACGAGTTCGCCGCGGCGACGGAACTCTGCAAATCGTCGAGCGTCATGCCCTTGGCGGCGAGCGCTTCGGGATTGGCTTGGATGCGGACGGCGAATTTCTGCTGGCCCATGACCAGCACCTGCGACACGCCCGGCAGCGTCGAAATACGTTGCGCGATGAGCGTCTCGGCATACTCGTCGACATCGGACAGCGGCAGCGTCGCCGAGCTCAAATTGAGGAAGATGACCGGCGCGTCGGCGGGGTTCGCCTTGATGAAGCTCGGCGGCGTGGTCATCTGGATCGGCAGGCGTTTGGCCGCCGATGTCAAAGCCGATTGCACGTCGAGCGCCGCGCCGTCGATATCGCGCGACAGGTCGAACTGCATGGTGATCGAGGTGACGCCGTTGCCGCTCGACGACACCATCGAATTGAGGCCGGCGATCGTCGAGAATTGCCGCTCGAGCGGCGTCGCGACCGAGGAAGCCATGGTCGCCGGCGAAGCGCCCGGGAGCTGCGCATTCACGACGATGGTCGGAAAATCGACGGTCGGGATCGCGGCGACGGGGAGAAGGCGGTAGCTGAAGAGGCCGAAAATGACGAAAGCCAGCATCAGCAGCGTCGTCATCACCGGACGACGTATGCATAGCTCCGGCAGGCTCATGACGCGTCACCCGGCTTCTGGGCATCCGTGACGACCTGGACGTGCGTACCGTCGCTGAGCCGCAATTGCCCGTCGGTGACGACCTTCTCGCCGGCTTTCAAGCCCTTGGCAATCACGGCCATGTTGTTGACCGTGCGCTCGACCGTCACGAGGCGAACCTCGGTCGTGTCGTCGTCCTTAACAACGAAAACATAGGCGCCGTTCTGCCCGATCTGGACGGCTGCCGGCGGTATCACCAAAGAGTTCGGATCGGTGCGCACCAGCACGGCCACCTTGACGAACTGGCCCGGCCACAAACGCTGTTCGGTGTTGTCGAAGGACGCGCGGACGGTGATCGTGCCCGAGGTTTGATCAATCGTGTTCTCGAAGAAGGCGACCTTGCCCGTCACCGGTCCGCCGTTGTCGCCTTGCGGCGTCACTTCGACGGACACCGCACCCTGCGCCATCGCGGCGCGCAGGTCCGGCAGATTGGTCTGGGCCAGGGCGAAGGACGCATAGATCGGCTGAATCTCGTTGACCGTCGCCAGCGGCACGTCGTTCGATTTGATGCTGTTCCCCTGCTTGATCGCGATCAAGCCGACGCGGCCGTTGATCGGTGCGAGGATCGTATAATAGGAAAGCTGTACCTTGGCGTTCTCGAGCTGCGCTTGATCGCCTTTCACCGTCGCATCGAGCGCCGCCGCGGTCGCCGAATCGGTATCGTATTGCTGTTGCGAGACGAAATTTTTCTCCAGCAGCGATTTGTCGCGGTTCACGTTGCGCTGGGCGTTGGCAAGCTGCACCTGGTCGCGGGCCAAATTCGCTTCCGCTTGATGCAGCGCCGCTTGCGCGGCGCGCGAATCGAGCTGAAAGAGCACGTCGCCCGCCTTCACGAACTGGCCGTCTTTGACGAGAACCTGGTCGATCACGGCATCGATGCGCGATTTCACCGCGACCGAAGCGATGGTCTGGACATTGCCGATGGTGTTGAATTCGACCGGTGTGGCTTTGACCGCTGCGGTTGCAATGCGCACGGGAACGCCGGCTTGAGGGCGCTGACCCGCCGCTTGCTGCGAGTGTGCATAATTGGGAGCAGCGATCTCATACAAAACAGCGCTGGCCGCCACGGCCCCTAAAAGGGTCCCGGCCCAAATCACTTGTCTCATTCCGATCGCCCGCTTTTGTCGCCGCTGTTCTAGGCGCCATTTGCGCCCGATATTCCCGCCCTAAGGCGTCCGATCATACTATATTTTTTGTGACAGACCAGAATTAACCGCAACCCAGATCGCGCACGACTCGTTGTAAACCAACGCTTTGGCGCACCTAACAACTTTGTCACGCAATTGTTCGTGAGCGGGACGGGAACGATCCTGCCTAGGTGCACCTATTAGGGCTTAGGCTCTTTGTGCGCTGCGAAAAGGATTCTCGCGCGTGAAATATTTGCGTTGGCCAACTCTTACGCTCTGCGGATTCGCATTGCTTGTCGTCGCGGGTTGGGCGCTCCGCGATACGTCCGGTGGAAAAGCTGCGGCACAATCACGCAGTGTTGCCGATGCGACAGCGGTGCCTGTGACGGCCGATACCGGGGCGGCGCGCGACATGCCGGTCTATGTCCGCGGTCTCGGCTCCGTCCAAGCCTATAACAACGTGACGGTGAAAAGCCGCGTCGACGGCGCAATCGTCAAAGTCGATTTCAAAGAGGGCCAGGAAGTGAAGGTCGGCGATCTTCTGTTCGAGATCGATCCGCGCCCCTATCAGGCAGCGCTCGCCCAAGCGCAGGCCAATCTCGCGCGCGATCAAGCCCAGCGCGACAATGCACAACGCAACACGAACCGCGACAAACCGTTGGTTGGCAAAGAGTTTATCTCGCGCCAGCAATTCGATGCCGACAGCACCAGCGCCGATGCGCTGGGGGGCACCGTGGCGGCCGACAAAGCCGCGATCGAGGCGGCACAGCTTAATCTCGACTATACGCAACTCCGCTCGCCGATCGACGGCCGCACCGGCGCGCGGCAGGTCGATATCGGCAATCTGGTTCATGCCAGCGACAACACCGCGCTGGTCACGATCACCCAATTGAAGCCCATTTTCGTCAGCTTCACCGCGCCGCAGAACCAGCTCGACGCCATTCGCCAAGCCCAGCTCAAAGGTGCGGTGTCGGCGGAAGCCTGGTCACAAGGCGAGCAGCGCGAGATCGCCAAAGGCGTGCTGACGCTCATCGACAACCAAATCGACGCGGCCACCGGCACGATTCATCTGAAAGCAAGCTTCGACAATGCGGACGAAGCGCTGTGGCCAGGCGAATTCGTCGATATGCGTCTGCAAGTCGACACGCTGAAGAACGCCGTGACCGTGTCGGCGCGCAGCATCCAGGCCGGCCCGAATGGCAGCTATCTCTTTGTCATCAAGCCGGACAATACCGTCGAGCAGCGCACGGTGACCGTGGCGGAGACCGAGAACGATCTCGCGGTCGTCAGCAAAGGTCTGAGCGCCGGCGAGAAGATCGTGGTCGACGGCCAATATCGGCTGCAGCAAGGGACGAAAGTCTCGATCCTGCCGCCGCAATCGCAACCCGCACCGGCGGGTAATGGCTGAGACATTGTTCCCATGTTGAAGCGTCAAGGTCGCGCGGGATGAGCATTTCCGAGCCGTTCATCCGTCGGCCGATCGCGACCTCGTTGTTGATGCTCGGGATTCTGATCTTCGGCTTGGTGGCCTATTCGCTGTTGCCGGTCGCGGCGCTGCCGAGTGTCGATTTCCCCACCATCCAGGTGACGGCGCAGCTTCCGGGCGCGTCGCCGGAAACGATGGCGTCTTCGGTCGCAACGCCCCTCGAACAGCAATTCGCGGCGATCACCGGCCTGACGCAGATGACTTCGACCAGCGGTCTCGGCGCGACCTCGATCACGCTGCAATTCGATCTCGATCGCGATATCGACGGCGCGGCGCAGGACGTGCAGACCGCGATCAATGCGGCGGGCGGCTTATTGCCGAAGGATCTGCCCAATCCACCGACCTATAAGAAAACCAACCCCGCCGATCGCGCGATCCTGATCTATGCGATCTCGTCCGATACGCTGCCGATGAGCAAAGTCGACGATTACGCCTACACGATCCTGGCGCAACGCATCTCGACCGTGCCCGGCGTCAGCCAAGTGAATATCGGCGGCGAGCAAAAATACGCGGTGCGCGTCCAGGTCAATCCCGAAGCGCTCGCCTCGCGTGGCATCGGGCTCGAGGACGTCCACACCGCGCTGGCCAATGCCAGCATCAACGCGCCGAAGGGCAATCTCGAAAACGCGCATCAGGCGGTGACGCTCGATACCAACGATCAGCTTTATACCGCGAAATCCTTCGACGATGTGATCATCGCTTACAAGAACGGCGCGCCGGTGCGGGTCAAGGATGTCGGCGGCGCGGTCGATTCGGTCGCGACCAATCGCGTCGGCGCCTGGTTCAACGACAAGCCGGCGGAACTGCTGCTGGTGCAGCGCGCGCCTGGCGCCAACACGGTCGCGACGGTCGATCGTATCAATACGCTGCTCGATCAATTGCGGCCATCGATTCCGGCGGCGGTGAGGATCGATTTGATGTCGGACCGCACGGTGACGATCCGCTCCTCCGTCACCGATGTGCGCTTCACGCTTATCCTCACCATGTGCCTCGTGATCATGGTGATCTTCGTCTTCCTGCGAAAGCTCTGGGCGACAATCATCCCCGGTATCGCCGTGCCGCTGTCGATCATCGGCACCTTCGCCGTGATGTATGCCTTCGGCTACAGTCTCGACAATCTCTCGCTTTTGGGCCTCACCATCGCCGTCGGCTTCGTCGTCGACGATGCGATCGTGATGATCGAGAATATCGTGCGCTATATCGAGGCAGGCGATTCGCCGTTCGATGCAGCGATCAAAGGCGCGGGCCAGATCGGCTTCACGATCATATCGATCACCTGCTCGCTGATCGCGGTGTTCATTCCGCTGATCTTCATGGGCGGCATCATCGGCAGGCTGTTCCGCGAATTCGCCATGACGGTCGCGCTCGCCGTGGTGATCTCGGCGTTCATCTCGCTGACCTTGACCCCGGTGATGTGTTCGCTCTTCCTGAAGCACGAGGATGCGAGTAAGCGCAACCGCGTCAGCCAATGGGCCGAGGATGCATTCGATGCGATGGTGCGCTTCTACGATCGCGGCCTCAGCTGGGTCTTGCGGCATCAATTCATCACGCTGCTGCCGACTCTCGCCTTGATCGTGCTGACCGGCTTCCTCTATGTGATGATCCCCAAGGGCTTCTTTCCGCAGCAGGACACGGGATTCATCTTCGGCGAGGCCGATGCGCGGCAGGACACGTCCTTCGCCGGCATGTCGCAGCTGATGCTGCAGCTCATCGACAAGATCAAAGCCGATCCGGCGGTCGACAGCGTCACCGGCTTTGCCGGCGCCACCGGCGGTAATGCGTCCGAAAGTACCGGGCGCATGAACATTCAGCTCAAGAACTACGACCAGCGCGACGTGACTGCCGATCAGGTAATCGCGCGGCTACGCCCGGTCGTGGCGCAAGTGCCGGGCGTCAAATTCTTCATGCAGGTCGGGCAGGACATCAATGTCGGCGGCCGCTTGAGCCGAACACAGTATCAATACACGCTGACCGACACGGATTCGAACGAACTCAACGATTGGGCGCCGAAGGTCGAGGCGGCGATGGCGAAGCTGCCGGGCCTGCAGGACGTCGCTTCGGACCAGCAGGTCGCGGCGCCGCATCTCGATGTCGAGATCGATCGCGATGCGGCCTCGCGGCTTGGCATCTCGCCGGCGGAGATCGACAACACGCTCTATGACGCGTTCGGATCGCGCGTGGTCGGCGATATGTACACCGCGACCAATCAGTATTGGATCATTCTCGAGGTGCAGCCGCAGTTCCAGACCGATCCGACCGTGCTCTCGAAGCTCTATGTCGTTGGCGCCAACGGCGCGCGCGTGCCGCTCGGCAGCTTTGCGCATTTCGTCAACAAGGTCGAAGCACTCTCGGTCAACCATCAGGGCCAATTCCCGGCGGTGACGCTGTCCTTCAACCTTGCGTCCGGAGTCTCGCTCGGCGAAGCGGTCGATCGCATCAATCAGATGCGCTACAATTTGCGCGCCCCGGCAACGCTGCAAGGGACGTTCCAAGGCACGGCGCAGGCCTTCCAGGATTCGCTATCGTCGACGCCGCTGCTCGTCGCCGCAGCGATCCTCGTCGTCTACATCGTGCTCGGCGTGCTCTACGAGAGCTACATCCATCCGATCACGATCCTCTCGGCGCTGCCGTCGGCCGGGGTCGGCGCGCTGATCTGGCTGATGCTTTTCCATTACGACCTCAGCGTCATCGCCATCGTCGGCATCGTGCTGCTGATCGGCATCGTCAAGAAGAACGCAATCATGATGATCGACTTCGCGCTCGAAGCCGAGCGCGAGCACGGCAAATCGCCGATCGAGGCGATCCACGAGGCCTGTCTTTTGCGCTTCCGCCCGATCATGATGACGACCATGTCGGCCCTATTCGCCGGTCTGCCGCTGGCGATCGGCTCGGGCGCGGGGTCGGAGCTACGCCGGCCGATGGGTATCGCGATCGTCGGCGGCTTGCTCGTCTCGCAGCTCCTGACGCTCTACACGACGCCGGTGATCTATCTCTACCTCGATCGCCTCAATCGCCGGCTGGGCGCGCGCTGGCATAAGCGGCCAACGGAGCGGCGGCAACCCGGCTCCGAGCCGCACGCGGCCGAATAGTCGCTAGCGCGAAATGATCGGCGTGTCGCAATTCGTGCGCTGCGCAAGAAGGCAATCCTCGATTTTCGCAACTGCCCGCAATTGCAGCACGAGGTAGCAGCCGATCAAGGCGAGGGCGAGGATCAAGGCAAGGCCGGCAAGCGCCTTGGTCTGCCTCTCGGCATCCCCATCGGCGTCCCAGTCGTCCTCCCAGCCGTCGCGATCGTCGCGCAGGATTTTGCGCATGACAGGATCGTGCGCGCCGCCGGCTGGTTTGTAAATCGCGTTTGCTAGTATCGAGCCATGCAGAGCGCGCTTTTCTGCTTTGGCCTCGGCTATAGCGCCGGCTTCCTGGCGCGCGATCGCGCGGCGCAAGGCTGGACGATTGCCGGGACCAGCCGGGATGGCGCGGCAACGCCGATCGCTCTCCAGCGCTTCGCGCGCGGGCAGCCGCTCGCCAATGCGCCGCAACTATTGGCGGATACGACGCATCTGCTGATCTCGATACCGCCCGATGCCGCGGGTTGTCCCGTTTTCGACAGCCATGGCGCGGACATCGCGGCGCTGCAGCAATTGCGGTGGATCGGCTATCTCTCCTCAACCAATGTTTATGGCGATCAGGCCGGCGGCTGGGTCGACGAGGCGACGCCGCCGGCACCGAGCGGCGAGCGCGGCCGCCGCCGGGTCGCGGCCGAGGCGGCTTGGCTGGCCTTGGGCCAGCGCAGCGGCATCCCGGTGCAGCTTTTTCGGCTCGCCGGGATCTATGGGCCCGGGCGCAGCGCGCTCGATGCGCTGCGCGCCAGCACGGCACGGCGCATCGTAAAGCCGGGCCAGGTCTTCTCGCGCATCCACGTCGCCGATCTCGTGGCGGTGCTGGAAGCGTCGATGGCGCGGCCGCGCGGCGGCGCGATCTACAATGTTTGCGACGACACACCGTCGCCGCCGGATGAAGTGATCGCCTATGCCGCTTCGCGGCTCGGCGTTGCGCCGCCGCCGCTCGAGGATTTCGCGACGGCGACCCTCTCGCCGCTGGCACGCAGCTTCTATGACGAGAGCAAGCGCGTCTCGAACCGGCGGATCAAGGAGGAGCTGGGCGTGAGTCTGCGCTATCCGAGCTATCGCGAAGGCTTGGCGGCGCTTTTGTAGAAGAAGGAGAAAGCGAATGCGCGAGAATTACCGGGCGATCGCGCCCGACGCGATCAAGAAGCTGGTCGAGCTTTCGACCCTGGTGCATCATTCGAGCCTGCCCGCGGGCCTCGTCGATCTGGTGTATCTGCGCGTCTCGCAGATCAATGGCTGCGCATATTGCGTCGATAGCCACACGAAAGACGCGCTCGCCGCCGGCGAGAAGCCGCAACGTCTCTACAACATGACGGTCTGGCGCGAGACGCCGTTCTTCACCACGCAGGAGCGCGCCGCGCTCGCGTGGGCGGAGGCCATGACAGCGCTGCCGAACGGCCATCCCTCCGAGGCGTTGCACGAAGAGACGCGGCGCCATTTCAGCGAGAAGGAATTCGTCGATCTGACCTTCGCGATCGCGACGATCAACGCGCTCAACCGTGTCGGCGTCGGCTTCCAGGGCTCGCCCCAGCCATGGAAATGACGCGCTGGATATAGAGCTTAAGCGAGCAGCCCGGCCAGCGTTTGCAGCAGTAATTCGATATCCTGCGTGCGCGACAAGCGATGGTCGCCATCCTTCACCAGCGATACCTGCACGTCGCTGCCGGTCAGGCGATCGGCAAGCGTGAGGCTGGTCTCGAACGGCACGTCGGGATCCATCATGCCGTGCAGCAGTCGCACCGGCCGGTCGATGTCCAGCGCGGCGCGCATGAC
>DASXCX010000344.1:0-3113 GCA_036490955.1 Allostellaceae bacterium
GGGCCGCGTCGGCCGCGACGTGCCGGGCTCGAACTGGCATTCCTATCCGTCCGACCCCGAAGGCCACACCAACGAGATTTATTACGGCATCGAGCAGATCGGCTGGAATTTGCAATCGAAGCCGCCGGCGGTGCGCAAGCGCGGCTTCCACGAAAAGCCCGATCTGCCGCAGATCAGCGAGTATCAAGAGATCGAGATGTTCAAGGCCGAAGGCATGGACATGACCTCCGGCATGCGAAATATCGAGAAGCTGCCATTCAAATACGACGTCGGCGGCGTGCTGCTGCCGCGGCCGTTCAAGGTCATCAAGATCGGGCCGGTGCGGCTCTTCGTCGACGACATCGAGAAATGCCTCGCCTTCTACACGAACATCCTCGGCCTGCGTGTCACAGAGGAAGTCGTCTATGACGGGCATCGCTGCATCTTCCTGCGCTGCAATACCGAGCATCACTCGATCGCGCTCTATCCGAAGGCGCTTCGGGCGAAGCTCGGCCTCTCGCCGCATACGAGCTGCATGAGCTTCGGCAATCAGGTTGGCGACTACAAGCAGTTGCGCGACGCGGTCGACTTCCTCAAGGCGAACGGCGCCACGATCAAATATCTTCCGCCGGAGCTTTTCCCCGGCATGGACTACACTGCCTTCGCGGTCGATCCCGACGGCCACACGATCCAGCTCTATTATTATATGGAGCAGGTCGGCTGGGATGCCCGCGTCCGCTCCAAGGCCGAGCGCCGCAAGATCGACAACAACGCCTGGCCGGAAACGGTCGACGGGCAGAGCGACACCTTTGACGGTGAGACCTTGCTCGGCCCGTTGGGATAAGCGCGTAGCTTGTTTGATTGAAGGCGCCACGGCTTCCGTGGCGCCGTCTCTTGCGCCCGTGTGCCCTTTGAATTAACCGCACCGGCATGGGGGAAGAGGGCGCGCCGCATCCGCATCGCTGGGCCATGCTGGCCGGGGTGTGGATGGTCTATTTCTGCTTCGGCTCGACGGCGGCGGCGATCGCACCTCTGGTCTCGCGTGTTACCGCGGAACTCGGCCTCAGCCACACCCAGATGGGCTCGATCCTCGGCGCGTGGCAGCTCGTTTATATCGGCGCCGCGATCCCGTGCGGCGCGCTGCTCGACCGCATCGGGCCGCGCCGCGGCCTGGCGCTCGGCGCGCTGGTCGTTGCGATCTCGGGCATTTTGCGCGGCGTTGCGACCAACTACGTCACCATGCTGCTCGCGGTCGGCGCTTTCGGTGTCGGCGGACCGCTGGTCTCGGTCGGGGCGCCCACCGTCATTCGCGAGTGGTTCGCCGGCCGCGAGCGAGGCCTTGCCATGGGCATCTACAATATGGGCCAGTCGCTCGGCACGATCGGAGCGCTGTCGCTGACCTCGAGCATCGGCCTCGCTCTCGCCGGCGGCGATTGGCGGCTGGTCCTGATCGGTTACGGCTTCCTCGCCCTTGCCGCGGCCGTTGCCTGGTTCGCGATCAGCAGCCACGAAGCAAGCCGCGCGCGCGAGCGGCTGCGCCGTGCCGAGAAGCCGGCTGCGTCCTCGGCGCAATATCTCGAGTTGCTGCGCGCGCCGGCGATGCGCACCGTGCTTTATCTCGCCATCGGTACGTTTTTCTTTGGCCATGCGCTTAACAATTGGCTGCCGGAAATTTTGCGCTTCGGCGGCATGAACCCGACGAGCGCCGGGCTTTGGGCCAGTATTCCGGTCGTCATCGGCATGGTCGGCGCACTGATTTTTCCGCGTCTCGCAATACCCGAGCGGCGCGTGATGATTCTTGGCGCGTTGTTCCTCGCGCAACTGCTGGCGCCACTCTTCATCGAGTGGGGCGGCGGCACCTTGATCGTCGGTCTCATTTTTCAAGGCTTGGCGCGCGGCACGCTCTCGGTCGTCGTCGTGCTGGTGATGATGGAGCTGCGCGAGGTCGATGCGACGCGCATGGGCGCGGCCGCGGGCATGTATTTCACCGCCGGCGAGATCGGCGGCGTCCTCGGTCCGCTGACCATCGGTACGCTCTACGATGCGACCGGCGGTTTTGCGGCCGCGCTCTATTTCCTGGCGGCGCTTTGCGCCTGGCAGTTGCTGCTGTTGTCGCGTCTCAGGGCAGCCTTGCGCTAAGATCGGCGGCGACGGGAAGGAAACACCTCATGCCCGATACCGCGCTCGCCGCGAAGACCGCGCCGCTCAACAAGCCGGTGATGCTGTCGCACGGCACGATTACCTGCAAAAATCTCGCGGCATCGCGCCGTTTTTATGAAGAATTCCTCGGCCTCGACGTCGTGCAGCATACTGAGCGCGGCGTCTTGCTGCGCAAGGGCGGCTATCTCGCGATCGTGTGCCTCGAAGTCGGTGAGCACGTAAAGCCGGTCGATCGCCAGCATCATTGGGGCCTCGATCTCGCCTCGCGCGCGGACGTCGACCGCGCGTTGCAGCTTGCCCACGAGTTTCAAGGCAAATACGGCATCCATCAGATATCGCGGATCACCGACCATCACGGCGGCTATTCGTTCTATTTCCGCGACCTCGATGACAATTACTGGGAGTTTCAGTATGTCGGCGGCGGCCAGGAGTCGGGGACGGGCCGCTACGATCAGTTCTTTGCACGCGGCGACGTCACCGAAAAGAACAAGCCCGACGGGGATCGCGGCGACTAAATTTCATCGATCCGATTGAGGCGGCAATGTGGCGAATGCCTACGTTCGGGCGAGGCGTCGCTCAAGCCACACCGACTGCGCCATAACTACTAGGTCAAGTAGGCAATTACTATGACGCATTGTGCAGTGCGGCATTCAGAGAAATTCTATTTTAGATAGTTTTTCGGGCCAAAATAGCGGTCCATTAACGATGAAATATGGCATTTTCATTTGGTTGATTTAGTTCGTTCGAATGAAAACCAATCTTGTTGAAGTATTGATTCCCGGCTTTTTAAGCAACTCAACGTGCAATTACTCAATCTATCCGTAATATTACTAACCGCGTTAACCCTAAGTTTATTCCGCGGGTGCGAAAGGATATTTGTCTCTGTGACATTTACTTTTCAAACCTGAGGGGATCAAAACCATGCGTGTTTCGGCAATCGTCGCGTTCGGTTCGGTGTTGTTGGCTGCGGGGCT
>DASXCX010000345.1:0-4861 GCA_036490955.1 Allostellaceae bacterium
GCGGCTCGGTCGAGATCGGCGGCCCCACCCTGCCCTCGGTGTTGCAAGCGAACGACGCCGGGCTCGATCTCGTCATTTTCGCCGGCGGCGCGGTTTATCCCTTGTCGGGCGACGTGCTGATCGCGCGCAAAGACGCGGGCATCGAGAAAACCACCGATCTCAAAGGCAAGATCGTCGGCGTGCCCGGCATCGGCGCGCTGCTGCACATCATGCTGCGCCGCGACCTCAAGGCGAACGGTGTCGACCCGAACAGCGTCAAATATGTCGAGCTCGGCTTTCCGCAGGCCGGCGATGCGCTCCGAAGCGGTCAGATCGACGCCTATCCGTCGCAGGCGCCTTTCACGGCGCGCATCCTGCAATCGGGCGCCGGCGTGGCGGTCCAGAACTGGCTGAGCGCGACCCCCGACGGCACGCCAACCGTGATCTTCGCGGCGACGCGCTCATGGGCAACCGCTCACAAGAAAGAGATCAACGCGATGCAGGACGCGATGCGCGAGGCGCTCGCCTACATGAAGGATCATCGCGACGAGACCAACGAGGCGATCGGCAAATATACGGGGCTGCCGGCGCAGGTCGTCGGCTCGCTGCCGCCACCGATCATCAATGTCGATCTCACCGCGAAGCAGATCCAGTTCTGGATCGACATCTGCAAAGAGCAGGGCCTCATCAAGGGCAATCCCAAGGCCGAGGATGTGTGGTTCCAGTAAACGCGCCGATCCATCGATTCGCGGGGTGGGGTACTGGCTCACTGGCAGCCAGGCTACATAAGCCGGCGCGGTAAAATATCGGCCCGGTCTCGCCCGAGATGCTCCGAATCGCCGATCAGATCGCGCGTGAAACAGCGGAGATAGAATCGGAGTTGCTCGATGTCTGCTCCACGCTGGCTGACCACGCCGAAAGAAATTATCGATCAGCAAAAAGCGGCGTCAAATATCTCCGGAGATTGCCGCGATGGGGATAACATCTTGGCGAATTTGTGGCGAGGGAGATCCGCAATCGAAATGACCGCGCCGATACGCCGCCGGCCGGCAACGCATCGTCAAATCGCCTTATTCCTCGACTAAATCTCGAAGCATGCAGGTGATCAACGATCCGGTTAGATGGCTCGGGCGGGCGCGCGAGGCGCGGGCGCTCGCAAATGAAATGGAAAATGGCGAAGCACGCGACAGCCTGCTTCACATCGCCAAGACGTATGAGGCGATGGCAGAAAAAGCAGCTGTCCGCTACGAGCAGAAATACGGCCACGTGTGGGATGTCTCGCCCGTATTTCAAAGCGAGATGCATGACGCATACCGCCCAGAACAAGACGTAAAGCGCAACAAGCCCGCCACCGCCCAGCAGCCATAGACCGGCCGCTACTCGAACAGCTTAAGATCGATCGCGTCGCTCATGCGGCGATAGCCGGTGTCGCTCGGATGGAGGTGATCGCCGCAATCGTATTCGGCGCGCATCGATGTCGGATGCGACGGGTCGAGAACGGCCTTGTCGAAATCGATCAGCGCGTCGAAATGCGCGGCGGCCCCCCGCATCCATTCATTGATCGCGTGGCGCTTGGCCTCGCCTTGCGGCGTCCAGGCGCCCGGATGATAGGTCTCGTTCTCGTAGGGGATCATCGTCGCGCCATAGACCATGAGCCCCCCGGCTCTGGCGCGGAGCGCAAGCTGCTTGAGCCCTGCGATCATCTGCTCGGCGGTCACGACCTCCGCCGGATTGCCACGCTGATTCCGGAGATCATTGGTCCCGATATAGACGATCGCATGCGTCGCGCCGGATTGCGCCAGCACGTCGCGATCGAAACGCCGGAGGCCGCTGTCGCCGCGCAGATCGTGCAGGATGCGATTGCCGCCGATGCCTTGATTCATCACGCCAAAAGCGCGGCCGCCGCGCGCGTCGAGGCGGCGCGCGAGCTGATCCGGCCAACGGCTGTTGGAATCGAGGCTCGAGAGATTGCCTTCGGTGAGTGAATCGCCGAAGCAGACGATTCCGCCGGTATCCCCCGGGCTCAGCATTTCGACGGCACTCAGGAAATACCAATTCTCGGTCTTCTCTTTCACCGGCAACGATATCGCAGCCGTGTGATCGCCTTCCAGCGAGAGATAATTCGTCTGATGGCAATTGCCGTGACCGGTGATCGGAAAGGCTTCCGGCACCTCGTCCGGGATATAGAGGCTGATCGCGAGATCGCTCAGCGCCGTGACCTCGAGATCGACGGGATCGCTGACGATGAGCGCACCGGGGCCGATCACCGCCGCCGCATCGCCGCCGAAAGTCAGCTTGCGGTCGCTACCTGCGGCGATGCGCTCGCTCGCGCCGTCGCGCAGCGCGATATGCGCGCCGCCGATCGTCAGCTTCCGATTGCCATAAAGATTGGAGAGCCGGATGCGAAGCCGCTTGCCGCCGAGTGTCGCGCGGACGATGAGGCGCAAGGTCTGGTTCTTGAAGCCGCTCTTATCGACCGTGACGAGGCCCGTCACCCAGGCGCCAACCCATTTCTCGCCAACCCTTTTTTCGGCCGCCATGTCGCTCCCCTTTTTTTGATTCGCGCGATCAATAGGCGGCGCGATCATGCTTGTCGAGACGCGGCGCCGCGGCCTAACCTCGGTTCATGCGCACGCAGATCGGCATCATTGGCGCTGGCCCCGCCGGACTTTTTCTTTCGCATTTCCTCCATTGTCTCGGCATCGAATCGGTAGTGCTCGAAAATCGCAGCCGCGGCGATATCGAGCAAACGATCCGCGCCGGCGTTCTCGAGCAATGGCTCGTCGATCTGATGAACAAAATGGGTCTCGGCGAGCGCATGATGCGCGAGGGAGCGTTCGATACCGGCATCACGCTGCAATTTTCGGGGCGACGCCATCACGTCGATTTCGTCGAACTAACGGGCGGCAAGAAAGTCACGGTCTATGGGCAGCATGAGGTGATCAAGGATCTCGTCGCGGCGCGGCTGAAGGACAACGGCGATATCCGCTTCTCGGTCTCGGACGCGGCGCTGCACGATCTCGATACCGATAAGCCGCGCATCACTTTTCGCGACAGCAGCGGAAAACCGGACGAGCTGGTTTGCGATTTCATCGCCGGCTGCGACGGCTTTCACGGTCCGAGCCGCCAGGCGATGCCGCAAAGCGCGATCCAAGAACATCAGATCATCTATCCCTGGGGCTGGCTCGGCATCCTCGCCGAGGCGCCGCGCTCGTTCCACGAGCTCATTTATTCGCGCCACGAGCGCGGCTTTGCCTTGCTCAGCACGCGCTCGCCGACGGTGCAGCGCATCTACGTGCAATGCGATCCGCATGACGCGATCGAGGCCTGGCCCGATCACCGCATCTGGCAGGAGATGCAGGCGCGTTTCGCGTTCCCGGGCTGGACCCTCGCCGAAGGGCCCGTCTTCCAGAAGGGCATCGTCGGCATGCGCAGCTATGTCTGCGACCCGATGCAATATGGCCGTCTCTTCATCGCCGGCGACGCCGCGCATATCGTGCCGCCGACCGGCGCCAAAGGCCTCAACCTCGCCGTCGCCGACGTGCTCGTGCTCTCGCGCGCGCTCGATGCCTGGTATAAGAAGCACGACCGCACCGGGCTCGATTGCTACAGCGCCAATGTACTGCCGCGGATTTGGAAGGGCGAGCGCTTCTCCTGGTACATGACGACGATGCTGCACCAGAACGCCGCCGAGAGCAGCTTCGAGAAGCATATCCACCTCGCCGATCTCGACACCGTCGTCAGCTCGCGCGCCGCCGCCACCGCGCTTGCCGAGGTCTATGTCGGCCTGCCTTTGGACTAAGAGGGCCGATGGACTGAACGCTCAGCCGCGCAGGTAGTGCTGGATCGTCGCGCCGATCTGCTCTTCCAGCACGGCGCGCGACAACTTCGCGATCGGCGGCAGGTGAAGGATATAGCGCGTGAAGGCGACGCCGAGCATTTGCGTGACGATCAGCGCCGCGCATTGCTCCTTGTTCGCGACATTGGCGGCGCGCTCGACCATCGGCTCGATCTGCCGCGTGAAAATCTCCATCAGCCGTTGGCGCGCCGTGGCGTTGGTGTGGGCGACGCCTAGGAGCGCGCGCAGTTCCTCGCCCCCGCCCTCGCCTTCCCAGCGATCGAGGAACTGGCGCACCAAGGCGGCGCCAAGCTCGGATTCCTTGACCTGGGAAAAATCGGGCAGACGCAGATCGAATTCCGCGGCCGCGGCGAACAACCCTTCCTTGCTCTCGAAGTAGCGCATCACCATCGACGCGTGGATGCCGGCGGCGGCGGCGACGGCGCGGATCGTCGTGCCGTGATAGCCGTGTTTCGCGAAAAGCGGGCGCGCCGCGGCGATGATGCGCGCTTGGGTCTCGGCCGAGCGCGGAAAGCGCTCGGCCCGGCCGTCCGAGGTAAGAAGCTTCTTGCTCACGCCGCGCGATTGTTCAGTTCGGAAAGCTTCATCGCCAGCGACTGCCGCACCGCCGGCACGTGCCCGGCGATTTGCAGCAGCGTGTTGCGGATTGCTTGCCCGGCGCGGTTCTCGATCGTCGCCGTCCGCGTCATCCGGTCCGCCATGCGAATGACGTCGCTGGCGACGCGATGGCGCCATCCCGCCCAGGCATCGAGCGCCCGCTCATTGCCGGTCGCGAACGTCTCGGCCAGCGCGCCGCCGAGCGCGATTGCGTCCTGAATCCCGGTGTTCATCCCTTGTCCCCCCGCCGGGCTGTGCACATGCGCCGCGTCGCCCAGCAGCAAGACGCGCCCGCTGCGGAATTGCCACGCGATGCGATGATGGACATGAAAGCGCGAGCCCCAGGCAATGTCGAGAACGCGCACCGTCCCGTGCGTCGGCCCGCGCGCATCGAGAATGGCCTGGATATCTGCGACGCTCGGCTCG
>DASXCX010000346.1:0-8143 GCA_036490955.1 Allostellaceae bacterium
GAGCTCAGCCGACGCAAGGCGGTGGTTTACACCCATCCGACCACCGCGACCTGCTGCACCAACCTGCTGACCAGCGCCGGCATCGGCGATTCGATGATCGAATATAATACCGACACGACGCGCTGCATCGCGCAGATCATCCTGACCGGCCGCGCGGCACGCTTCTCCGGCATCAAATTTATCTGGTCGCATGGCGGCGGCACGATGCCTTACCTGCTGGTGCGCTTCACCCGCGGCTCGCGCGCGCCGCAATTTGCCAAGAACCTGCCGAACGGCTTCGTGCATGAGGCGAAGAAAATGTATTACGACACCGCGGCCTGCTATGCCCGCGCGCCGCTTCTGTGCCTGCGCGAAGTGGTCGGGGTCGACCAGATCGTCTTCGGCACCGATGTGCCTTGGGGTCATTGTGACGAGATCGCGCAAGCCGTCGCCGATTGCGGCGTCTTCAACGCCGATGAGTTGCGCCAGATAGACCGCGAGAACGCCCTGCGGATACTGCCGCAGTTCAAATAACTCTGGCAACCAGAGACCTCATTGCGAAGAGCGTCAGCGTCGAAGCGATCCAGAGCAACACGTGGGACTCTGGATTGCTTCGCTTTACTCGCAATGACGAGTACCAAGAAAAGCCGCAAAGGCAACGGTGGGGAGGAGTAACGTGGCGACACGGCGAACTGCTGGATAGGCAGAAGCTCGGCCTCTTTCATCTCGGTACCTTTCTGCTCTGCGCGCTGATCATCATCGTCGATGCCGCCGATACCGGCTCGGCCAATGTCGCCGCGCCGGCGATCCTCCGCGCCTTTCCGGCCGAGCGCAGCGTCATGGGCTGGGTCTTCGCATGGGGTTCGATCGGCGTGTTCTTCGGCAGCCTCATCTTCGGCTATATCGGCGACCGGTACGGCCGGCGGCTCGGTGTCATCGTGTCGGTGCTGTTCTACAGCCTGCCGGCGTTGGGCACGGCCTTCGCCGGCTCGCTGGAGCAGCTCATGATCTGGCGCTTCGTCACGGGCCTCGGCATCGGCGGCGCCATTCCCAACACCATCGCGCTGCTCAACGAGGCGGCGCCGAAGCGCTATCGCGCCAGCTTCGTCGTCTTCGCCTTTCTCGGCTATTCCATCGGCACCGGTTCGTCGGGCCAGATCGCCGGCTGGTTCACACCCATCTACGGCTGGATCTCGGTCTTCGTCGCCGTCGGCATCGCCGGCTCGCTGCTGGTGGTTCTACTGTTCTTTTGCCTGCCGGAATCGCTGCGCTATCTCGTCGTCACCGATCCTGCCTCGCCGGCGTTGCGTCGACGCGCGGCGCGTCTGTTTCCGGATGCGGGCATCGGATCGGAGACGCGCTTTATCCTAGTGCAGGAAGAGAAAGCGCAGAAGGTGGCGCTGCGCGAACTGTTCGTCGGCGATCTCAAGATAACCACGCCGCTGCTCTGGTTCAGCTATTTCGCCGAATCCTTCACCTATCTCGGTTTCACCGCCTGGCTCTCGACGATCATGGAGACGGCCGGCCTGTCGCATAGCGAGGCCGCCTTCGCCTTCTCCTACGCCGGTTTCGGCGGCATCCTGGTGCTGCTCGGCATGTCGCGGCTGCTCGATCGCTTTGGCCCGACCGCGTCGGTCGTCACCGCAATTATTGGCATCAGCGGCATGCTGACGATCGGCGTGTCGGGGTTTTCGGTCGCGATCTATATGCTGCTCGCCGTCATCGCGCATGCCTTCTGCGCCGGCACGCACAACTCGCTCAACAGCACGGTTGGGATGTTCTATCCGACGCGCATTCGCGGCAACGGGGTCGGCTGGGCGACGGCGATGGGCCGCATCGGGGACGCCACCGGCCCGTTGGCGATCGGCTATGTCTTTTCGGCGAAGGTGTCGCTCGATACCGTGCTCTACGCCGTCGCGGGACCTTATCTCGTCGTGATGGTGCTGAATTTCATGCTGGGCCGCATCTTCCGGCGTCAGTTCCATATGCCGATTGTCGCAACTGCCGGGGAATAATCGTGACCGATTTCTTTCGTATCGACGTCCATCATCACCTCTCGCCGCCGGCCTATCTCGAAGCGCTCGGCGAGGAGGTCGGGCCGCCGCTGAAGAACTGGTCACTCGCCAAATCGCTCGAGGACATGGATGAGGGCGAGGTCGCGACCGCCCTCCTTTCGGTGACGCAAATCACGATGCGGATCGAAGACCGCGAAAAGGTCCGGCGCCTGGCGCGCGAATGCAACGATTATTCGGCGAAGCTCGTCGCCGATCATCGTGGTCGCTTCGGCATGTTCACGGCGCTGCCGATGCCCGATATCGATGGCTGCCTCAAGGAGATCGAATACGGGCTCGATGTGCTGAAGGCCGACGGCATCGGCCTCTACACCTCGTATCACGACAAATGGCTCGGCGATCCGGCTTTCGATCCGATCTTCGCCGAGCTCGATCGGCGCAAGGCGGTGATCTATGTGCATCCGGCAACGCCGGATTGCTGCGTCAATCTGGTGCCCGGCATCCAGGACGCGAATATCGAGTATGGCACCGACACGACGCGGGCCATCGCGCGCATGATCTTCGGCGGCGCGGCGCAGCGTTTCCCCCATATTCGGATCATCTGGTCGCATGCCGGCGGCACGATGCCGTTCCTGATCGAGCGCTTCATGCGTACCTCGACCTTTCCGGAATGGCGCAAGAAGCTGCCGGGCGGCTTTTTGCCCGAGGCACAGCGCTTCTATTACGACACGGCGCAGGCCTCGAACGCCGTCGCGCTCTCCTGCGCGCGCCAGGTGATCCCGGCCTCCCATTTCGTCTTCGGCACGGACTACCCCTATCGCGGCGCGAAGGAGCATGTCGATGGACTGCGCCAATCCGGCGTCTTCGACAATTGGGAGCTGCGCGGGATAGATCGTACGAACCTGACCGGCATCCTGCCGCAATACGCGACGGACAAGCCGGTCGGCGCGACCGGACGGAAGGTGTGATTACCCTGTCATTGCGAGGAACGTAGCGGCGAAGCATTTCAATGGCGGACCCTACGAAAATTGTCGGCACTGGAACGCGGTTCCGGCCGAAGACACCCCGGACGACGGCCGTGCTGATGTTCTATCTTCTCGCCACCGCGATTCTTGATTTGCTCGTGTACGTAACTTTGCATCGTGGCAGTTCTGGGGCGCTGACGATTTTTGGTGGCACCGCCGAATTCATGTCCAAGTTCGTGCCGGCGATCGACGGAATGCGTGATTACCTTGAGGGGCAGGGTCATCCAGGTTTTATCGCCCCGTACCGCGTCCTCACTTCCGAAAACTGGGTCCTCTTTGTCCTTTTTGTGCCGGCGATGATCGCTGTTCTCGCCGGCGAGATTCGTAAGAAGGAGCAGGAGTTCCTTTCCTATGTCGACACGGGATGGCGCATTTATATAAGTCTACCGCGCAGCGCGCTGTTCGATCCCTTGATCCGTGCGGCGCTGAGCGATCCGCTGGGTAGGTCACGACTCTTTATCGCGCTTTTTTTAAGCGGCGTTCTCGCGCTGCTTTATACGAATTTTCTCTTTGCGATTTCGACCGTATACGATGCCCCCGGACTTTTTTGCTTTATCGTTTGGAGCCTCTGGGCTTTTGCGTTTTGCGTGGGGCAGATGCTGACACAGTTTTCGCTCGTCGCGTTTTACAAAAAGCGCACGAACGTACGGGCTTAGCAATCGTCATCATGCGAACAAAGCGAAGCAATCCAGTGTGTCCGCTGACTGGATTGCTTCGTCGCTGACGCTGCTCGCAATGATGCTGTTGTTAGAACGCGGCGTTTACTTCGCCGGCACCGGGGTCTTCTTCTTTGCGCGATCGGCGTCGGTTTCGACGCTATCGAAGCCGTGCTTCGAGATGTCGAACCAATTGCCTTCGGGATCGCAGCCCCGATATTCGGCATATGGCCGGGTCGAGGGACGCTTCTTCGGCTCTTCGGTGCCGGCGGCGACGAGTTGCTCGGAGATATCGGCAACGTCGTCGACCGCGAAGCCGAAATGATTGAGGCCGCAGGCCGCTTCGCCTTCGAGGCGCTGCGGCAGGATGGCGAGGCTCATATAACCGTCGGTGAGGAACCAGGCCTTGCCCTCGGTCTTGGTGGCGTCGGTCTTATGAGCGACATCCATCTTGAAGACATCGATATAGAATTTCGCGACCTTATCGGGATCGCGGACGAACATAGCGAGGTGGCGAATCATCGGCCGTGACATGAGCACTCTCCTTTTGCGAAGCGGAACTATTGCAGGAATTTCTCGGTGATCAGCTGATCGTCGGGGAAGGCGTGGTCGATGAGCTTCAGATCGACCAGCGATTGCTGCACGGCGGCGAGCTTCTTGCGGTCGAAATGGCCGTCGTCGAAGAAGGTCGGCATTTCGAGATCGTAGCCCTGGGCGGCGATGGCGTCGGGCAGCTGCGTCGCCGGCTGCGTGAACTTCACCGTCTCGGCCTTGTGCGCCTTCATGTAGCGGATCGTTTCGAAATAGCCGGCGAGGAATTTCTTCAGCGTCTCGGGATGCTCGTTCATCATCGTGTCGCTGGCATAGACGATGTTGGCGATGAAATTCGTGATCTCCTTGCCCGCATTCGCCAGGATCTTGACCTTGCCTTCGCCTTGGAGCTGCAGCGACCGCGAGCTTGGCCCGATGATACCGTCGACGTTCTTGGTGATGAGCCCTGCGACGATGCCGTTCATCGTGCCCAGATAGGCGAAGGTGAACTGGTCGGGTGTGATCCCATGCTGGCCGAGGATGGTTTTCGCCACCCAGCTCGTGAACGAGCCCGTCGTGCTGACGGCGATGGTCTTGCCCTTGAGGTCCTCGATCGTCTTGATGCGTGTGTCGTCGGCGTTGATCACCAACGACAGGGCGGCGAGATCGTTGGCATAGGCGGCGACGCCCTTCTCGGGCGCGCCTTTAGTCAGGAATAGGAGGTCGGAGCCCGTACCGCTGATCGCATCGAGCGCGCCGGCATCCATCGCCTGATGCATCTTGGCGCCGCCGGCGAAATCGATGCGCTCCACATCGAGCCCGTATTTCTTGAAGATGCCGACCGCATTGCCGACATCGGATACGGAGAACGAGAAGCCAGTGGCTTCGGGCGTGCCGACACGAACCTTCTCGTCCGCCTGGCAAAGGCCGGCCGAGCAGGCGAGGGCGAGGGCCGCGACACCGATGATACGAACGAACATGCTTCCTCCCGAGATTTTGCGGGAAGATAGCGGCGGAGCGCCCACTCTGCCACGATCGGTCAGCGCGTCAGCGTGCGCCAGCGCAGCAGGCGCTTCTCCGCCGTCACCAGGGCATAGTTGGTGAAGAAGCCGAGGATGCCGAGCACGATGGTGCCGGCATAGAGCTCTGGGCTACGGAAGCTGCGCTGTGCCATCAGAATGTTGAAGCCGAGCCCGGTTTGCGCCGCCTGCATCTCGGTGACGACGGCGAGGATGAGGGCGATCGCGAGGCTCACGCGCACGCCGGCGAAGATGTCGGGGAGGGCGCTAGGCAGCGCCACCTTCCAGAGGAAGGCGGGCGACTTCATGCGGATCGCGGCCGCCATCTCGACGAGTTGCGACGGCACGCTGCGGAAGCCGTGATAGGCGCCGAGGAGCACCGGCCAGAGCGCGCCGAAGGCGATCACGGTCACGGCCATCTTGCTGGTGAGGCCAAGGAAAAGGATCGCCGGCGGAATGATCGCCGAAGCCGGCAGCGGGCGTAGGAACTCCAAGAGCGGCTCGAGATAGGCGCGTATCGGGCCCGAGCGCGCGATCGCGCCGCCGAGTACGATGCCCGCAAGCGAGGCGAGCACCCAGCCGTAGAACATGCGCAGGGCCGTCGACGCCATCGGCACCCAAAGATCGCCGCGCTCTTCCATGGCAAGGAAAGCGGCAAAGGTGCGCGCCGGCGAGGGGAAGAAGACCGGCGAGATCAGGCGCGCATCGGCGGCGATCTGCCAGAGATAGATCACCGCCGCGGCGAAGATGACGGCGCCGACCTTCAGCAATATGCCGCGACGGCTCATCATGGCGATTGCGTGCCTCCCGGCTGATAGCGCCGCAGCCAGCGGCGATCGATAGTGAGGAGAAGGGTATTGAACGCCCAACCGGCAAAGCCGACCCAGAGCAACTCTGCCCACATCAGCTCGGGGCGCAGCGATTGCGCGGCGATGATCATGCCATAGCCGAGGCCCTGCGGATTGAGCACGATCTCGACGGTCACCGCGACGACGAGCGCCACACCGGCGCTAACGCGGATGCCGACCGCGATGCGCGCCAGCGCCGCGGGTAGCACGATGCGGCGCATGCGGCTCAAGGTGGGCATTTCCAGGGTCCGGGCCACTTCGAGAAGCCGCGGCTCGATGCCGCGCACCGCCGAAATCGTGACAATCAGCACCGGCCAGACGGTGGCGTAGGTGATGACCAGCACCTCCATCCGCACGCCGAAGCCGTAAATCAGAAGTGCCAAGGGGATCAGCGCTACCGCCGGGATCGGCCGTACCGTGTCGAGCATCGGTCCGATGATGCCTTCGAGGATCGGCGACAGGCCGACAAAGATACCGAGGATGATGCCGATGACGCTGCCGAGGGCGAGCCCCAGGAGCGCGCTTTGGAAGGTCTGGAAGGTGGCGAGCAGTAGGCTGCCGTCGAGGAGCGCGTTCCAGCCGGCGACGACGATCTCGCTCGGCTGCGACATGGTATCGTGCGGCAGCATGTCGGTTTGTGCGCCGATCTCCCAGAGGGCGATCAACACGACCGGTATCAGTGCACCACGATAACGCCCGAGCTTCATACCAGCGCGTCCTCTTCCGCCGTCCCTTTTATTCAGCCGCCTGGGGCAGGTCGAGCGGATAGTCCGGAATGTTCGCGAGCTTGCCCTTTGGCACTTTCAGATTGAAGAGCTTCGCCGCGTTGAGACCGAGGATATTGCGTTTCTGCTTCTGGTTGAGGAAGGGCAGGTTGGCGATCGAACTCGGCGGGTTGAAATCCCAATGCGGCCAATCCGACGAGAAGAGCAGCTGACTCTCGGCATTGACCGCGTCGAAGGTCGCTTCCGTGAGCTTCAGATTGCTCGTCTCGAGCGGCTGCGTCGTATAGAACATCTCGCGCATGTAATCGCTCGGCCGACGCTTCAAGAGCGGCGCCTCCGAGCTGCGCATCAGATATTCGCTGTCGAGCCGCTGCATCAGGAACGGCACCCAGGCGAGGCCGCTCTCGATCCAGATCACCTTCAGCTTCGGGAAGCGCTCCGGCAGCCCGTTCAGGATCCAATTGGTCATGTGCAGGATGCTGAAATGCACGAAGGAGATCGCGTGCATGCCGATGAAGCGATTGATCTGCATCATCGACGGGTCGCCCCAGTAATAGCCGGCATGGAAGGCGAGCGGCTTGCCGGTTTCCTCGATGGCGCGATAGAGCTTCATATATTGGTTGTGATGCACCGGCTTATAGCGAGTCGCGGTGATGCAGAAGCCGATCACGCCTGGCTTGTCGCCGAATTCCTTGATCGCTTCGAGGCAGGCCTCCGGCTCGCAATAGGGGAGATAGACCAGCATTTTCATGCGCTGCTGCTGCGGCAGGATGCGGTCGGTCATCCAGCGGTTGAAAGCCTTGCCCAGCACGACCTCGACATCGGGCTGCGGATGCATGCCCAGTTGCAGCATCGGCGTCGGAAATACGATCTGGTAATCAATGCCCATCGCATCCATGGCACGCTCGGTCAGCACGACCTGGCGATGTTTGGATTCATGATCGGAATTCTCGCCCTGCATGTGGTCATGCGGGATGCGGCCGAACACGTCCTGTTGGCTCATGCCCGGCGAGATGTTCATTAGCGCGCCGCCGCCGCCACCCGCACGGTCGCGGAAGGATTGCGCCCATTGGCGATAGACGTCGCTATCGATCAGGTCGGTGATCTCGTTCCAGAACGCGATCTCGGTCACATGCGCGTCGACGTCGATGACGAAGTAATCCGCAAGGTTCTTCGCGTCCTTCGCGGCATGGGCGAGGATATCGCGCGTATCGCTCTTGGTCGTGATCCGCGGCAGCTCACGCACCGTCGCCGGGATTTTGGACGCGCCGTTCCCACCGGTCTTGCGGCCACTACCGTCGCGGGTCGTTTTCGGCTGGGGCATCGATTTCCCTCGGAAAATCTTTTG
>DASXCX010000347.1:0-8684 GCA_036490955.1 Allostellaceae bacterium
CGGATTTCGTGCGCGGCCGGTTCGGCAATCGCTGGCTGGCGCTCGCCATCACGCTGAGCGGTCTTATCGCGACACTGCCTTATATCGCCCTTCAGCTCGTCGGGTTGGAGGTCGTCATCGGCGGCATGGGAATTTCGGGCACCGGTTGGGCGAGCGAGGTGCCGCTGATCATCGCCTTCGTCATCCTCGCGGCCTTCACCTATACCAGCGGGCTGCGCGCGCCGGCATCGATCGCTTTCGTCAAAGATCTGCTGATCTATGTGACGGCCTTTGTCGCCGTCATCGTGATCCCGATCGAACTCGGCGGCTTCGGCAAGATCTTCGCCGCGATTCCCAGCGCCAAGCTCCTGCTCGCCGCGCCGCAGGGATCGAGCACTGGCGCTTACAGCGCTTATGCGACCCTCGCGCTCGGCTCGGCCATGGCGTTGTTCCTTTATCCGCATTCGATGACCGGCATCCTCAGCGCGAGCAGCGCGCATGCGGTGCGGCGCAACGCGGCGATGCTGCCGGCCTATTCGCTGATGCTTGGTCTGCTGACCTTGCTCGGCTTCTTCGTCATTGCCGCCGGGATCGACAAGTTGCCGGAATTCTCGCTGGGCTTCACCCAGTTCAAGGCGAATTTCGCGGCGCCGGCGATCCTGCTCTGGGCATTCCCATCCTGGTTCGTCGGGATCGCGTTCGCTGCCATCGGCATCGGCGCGCTGGTGCCGGCGGCGATCATGTCGATCGCCTCTGCCAACCTCTACACTCGGAACATCCATCGCGAGTTCATCAACCCGTCGATTTCGGGGCGGGATGAGGCGCAGATCGCGAAATGGGTGTCGCTGATCGTCAAATTCGGGGCGCTCGTCTTCGTACTGTTCCTGCCGCTGCAATACGCCATCCAGCTTCAGCTGCTGGGCGGCATCTGGATCATCCAGACCTTCCCCGCCGTCATTCTCGGCCTCTTCACGCGGAAGCTGAACGATTGGGCGCTGCTCTGCGGCTGGGCGGTCGGCACGGTTGCCGGGACCTGGATGGCGGCCGTGAACAATTTCAGCGCCACCTATTCGCTGGCGATCGGCGGCTGGAGCTTCCCCGGCTACGCCGCGCTCTACACCGTGATCCTGAATTTCGTGATCGCGATCGTACTGACGCCGGTCTTCGCGGCCATGGCGTCAAAGCCCCCGGTCGACGAGACCGTGGCGGCCGATTACGTGGGGTAGGGGATTGAAAATGCTAATTAATGATCTGAAAATAAAAGGCTTTTAGTCTCGAACGTCACGCATGGTGATGAGCACGAGCGAGGCGATGATAACGCCGGCGAACTCGGCACCCGTCGCGATCTGTCCGATCAGGGCACCGAAGACGGTGCCGGCAAGCGTAATGGTTCCGATCAATGTGGTCATGTGCGGGCCCCTCCAAATGTTTTTGTTGTGGCCAGCCCGATAACGCCGCGGCTGGCCGGTTTATTCATTTGCGAAACAAAAAAAGTAACTATGCGTCGATTTTGGCAGCAGCGAGGCGGGCAAGAGCTTGAGGCGTGTCGATATCGGTCAGAATGGCGTCCCCGGCCATTTCGACTTCCACGACCGCTTCGGGGTAGGCTTCGAAAAGGTGCCGTGCACCGACATCGCCACCAGCCGCTGTCATCTCGCCGAAGAAGCGCCGCGCCCAGAGGACCGGATTACCGCGCTTGCCACGCCGAGTCGGCACGACAATAGCGCGGCCTTCGATCGGATTGAAAGCATTCACGAGCTGGCCGATCTCGGCGGCGGTAATCAGCGGCATGTCGCCGAGTGCCACCAAAGCGGCATCACATTCCGCCGGCACGGCGTCGAGCCCGACCCGCAAGGTGCTCGACATGCCGGTTGCAAAATCTTTGTTATTCAAGAAGGTAATTGGTAAACCCTGAAGCGCTTCCTCGACTTGCTCGTGCTGATAGCCGGTGATTACGAACACGTTCGCAAGCTGCGCGGCCAGCACCGCCTCGGCGGCGCGGCGAACCATGGGTTTGCCGTTGATAGGGATCAGCAGCTTATTCATGGCACCCATGCGCGACGACCGGCCGGCGGCGAGGATGACCCCGGCGATATGAGCGCGCTGGGGCGGCCTGGCGGCGATCGCCGCGGCGGCGCTACCGGCACGTGCGCGGGGTAAGGGCCGCGAGCCGATCTCCGACAACAACCCACCGACGCCCATCCGCCGGATAGCCTCGGCACCGACCGGCAGGCCGGCGAGCACGCGCCGCAGCACCCAGTCGAAGCCGTTGACCTTGGGCGAGCGGGCGCAGCCGGGCAGGCCGAGCACCGGCACGCCCCTCAACCGTGCCATGAGCAGCAGATTGCCCGGATCGACCGGCATGCCGAAATGCTCGATCGCGCCGCCGAGCGCGGTGACGGCGGCCGGGATGACGTCGCGCCGGTCGAGGATCGCCGAGGCGCCGGCGACCAGGACGAGCTGCGCCCCGGCTTTGACGGCCTCGTCGATCAGCGGCGCCAGCGCGGCCGGATCGTGCGGACAGCGCTTTTCCCATTCGATCGTGCTGCCGAACTCGGCGAGCCGGTCGCGCGTCGTCTCGACGGTCTTGTCGAGGATGCTGTCCTTGAGGCCGGGCAGGGTGGTTTGGATCAACGCCGTGCGATGCGGCTTGAACGGCACGACCTGGAACAGCGTCGTATTCTTGATGGCGGCGATGCAGGTATCGAGCGCGTCGCCGCGCACGGCGAAGGGGATGATCTTCACCGTTGCGATCATTTGTTTCGGCTCGACGACGGTCGATGGCTCGATGGTCGCGATGGTGATCGATTCATCGATGAGGTTGAAGCGATCGACGGTTTCGCGATCGATCAGGCAGAGCCCGGCGGTCTCGGCGTAAAGATTGGCGCGGCCGGTGAAGGCTGGGGCAATCGAGACCCCTTCGCTGGCCAGTGCAGCGGCGACACGATCGGCGGCCGCGTTCTCGATGACGTCACCCGGCTCGAGCCGCGCGGCGATCACGCTGGTACGACCGGCGGCTTGGAGCGCGGCGATATCCTCGGCGGTAATCGCGCGGCCTTTTTTGAGCGCACGCGCGCCGATTTTGACGCTATGCGCGAGAATCGCGCCTTGCGCTTCGGCGAGCGGCGTCTCGCCGAATTTCATGCAGCGTCGCGCTCTTTCAAGCGATCGGCGCGCAACTCCGAGGTCACTTGGGCGAGGATCGAGACTGCCATCTCGGCGGGCGAGATCGCGCCGATATTGAGGCCGACCGGACCGCGGATGCGGTCGAGATCGGCTTGCTGGAAACCGGCCTCGGCAAGACGCTTCAGCCGCGCGGCATGCGTCTTGCGCGAACCCAGCGCGCCGATCAGAAAGGCCGACGATTTCAGCGCTTCGATCAGCGCCGGATCGTCGAGCTTCGGATCGTGGGTGAGGGTGATGATGACGCTGCGCTTATCGGGCTTAAGCCGCGCGAGCGCCTCGTCCGGCCATTCGGTCGACAGCTCGATTTGCGGGAAGCGATCATCGGTCGCGAAAGCGGTACGCGGGTCGATCACCGTTACCCGGAAACCGAGCTCGGCCCCCATGCGGGCGAGCGGCTGGGCGATATGCACCGCGCCGACGATGAAAAGCCGCAACGGCGGATTGAAGACCTCGACGAAGACCGGACCGTCCGGCGTCTCCAGTGTCGTGCTCTTATCGTCCGCCAGAGCACGGCCGATGCCGCCTTGGATCAGATCGTCGATCTGAAGGTTGCCGGTAATCTCCGAGCCGACGATGAGGCTTTGATCGCCCGATTTTAGATTGGTCGCGATCGCCGACGGCTTGCCGGCAAGGCTTCCTGCGACCGCGCGCTCGATATATTGAAGCTTCATTCCGCGCGCTCCACGAAGATCTGGATCTTGCCGCCGCAGGCGAGACCGACGTCCCAGGCTTGCTCATTGGTAATGCCGAAGCTGAGGAGGCGAGGCTTGCCGTCCTTGATCGATTCCTGGGCTTCGTGAATGACCGCGCCTTCGACGCAGCCGCCGGAGACCGAGCCAAGAAAACGGCCGTCTTCGTCGACCGCCAACTTCGAGCCGACGGGCCGGGGCGAGGAGCCCCAGGTCGTGACCACGGTTGCGATGCCGACGCCCTTGCCCTCGGCCTTCCATTTCTGAGCCTGGTCGAGAATTTCCTGATTGTCGTCCATCTTCGATTACCCCGCTTCGCGCCAGGCGGAGGCCGCTTCGAGGCGGCGCGGGCCCGGCTTGCTCAGTGCTTTGACCAACTCCGTGATGCTCTCGAGATTATGCACCGGCCGGAATTCGTCGACATGCGGAAGAATTGCCCGCATACCCAATGATTTGGGTGCAAACCCCTCGTAGCGCAACAAGGGATTGAGCCAGATGAGGCGCCGGCAGGATTTATGCAACCGCTCTATTTCTTGGGATATACCGGCCCCGGCGTCCCTGTCGAGCCCATCGGTAATCAAGACCACGATGGCGCCTTGGCCGAGCACCCGGCGCGACCAGTGGTGATTGAAATCGGCTAAGCATTGCCCAATGCGTGTGCCGCCCGACCAGTCCTCGACTGCCTGCGCCACCCGGTCGAGCGCGATGTCGATGTCCTTGTATCGCAGATAGCGCGTGACGTTGGAAAGCCGCGTGCCGAAGAGGAAAGTGTAGACGCGGTCGCGGTCGTTCGTCACCGCGTGCATGAAATGCAGGAAGATGCGGCTGTAGCGGCTCATCGAGCCGGAGATATCGCAGAGAATGACCAGCGGCGGCGGCCGCGTGCGCGGCTTCTTGTGGCGCAGCGCGATCATCGCGCCGGAGCGCAACTGCGCACGCATCGTCGCACGGAGATCGACGCGGCTGCCGCGCGGATCGGGCGAGAAACGCCGTGTCTTGAGATCGGCTAGCGGGAGCGACATGCGCTCGAGCACCTTCTTCGCCAGCGCGACCTCGTCGTTCGACATTTTCTCGAAATCCGTGTCGCGCAAGGCTTCCTGCGCAGAATAGGTCATGGTGGAATCGAGCTCGATCTCGGTCTCGCCTTCCTTCGAATCTTTATCGCCGTCGCCCTGCAGCGCTTCGGCGAGGCGGCGATTCATCTCTTCGCCTTTTTCCGGCTCTTGCGGCGCGAAGCCCGGCAGCATCAGCGACATCATCTTCTCGAGCAATTGCGGATTGCGCCAGAAGATGTGAAAGGCCTGGTCGAAGATTTGTTCCTGGTCGTGCTTGGTCACGAAGACGGCGTGCAGCGTCCAGTAGAAATCGCGCCGGTTCTCGATGCCGACCGCTTGAACCGCTTGCAGCGCGTTGAGCACGGCACCGGGGCCGATCGGCATGCCCGCTGCGCGCAGGCAGCGCGCGAAATACATGATGTTCTGATAAAGCCGCCCGCCGGCGTCAGGTCCGGATTCGGGCAGGGGCGGCTCGCCGAGACCTTCCATAACGGCGATTTATACGCGCTTTAAACAAAGGGGCAAAGACCCCGGGCGGGCCCAGGGTCTTTGCGAGGAGCGCGAAGCGCGGCGAAGCAATCGAGGAGATTCAAACGTTGCTCTGGATTGCCTCGCCCCGAAGGGACGCAACGACGCGGTCGAGACCCCCGCGCTACGTGCGAACCTTCTTCTTCAACTCGAGGAATTTCCGGTTCATGCCGACGCGATCGTCGCTCGAGAAATGCTGTTTGACGTCCTTCCAGACGTTGTTCTCTTCTTCCTCGACATGGTGCGTGATCATTTCCTTCAGCACCTTCGAGCCGGCGGCGAATTCGGGCGACATGGCATCATCGATCTGGATAAGCGTCTCCAGCATCTTCTCGGCCAGTTGGTGCTCCATATAGCCTTCGGCGCTGTCCTGCTTCGCGCTCTTGTCCTTGAGGGCATAGATGCCGTTGTAGACGACTTTCTCCTCGGCGCGGAGATGCGGCACAAGCGCCGTTTTGATCTGTTTCAAGAATGCTTTGCGTTCGGCGGCGCGGTCGCTTTTGACGAGTTGCGAGAGCATCTCGGCAACCTCGTCATGTTCCTTCTTCAACGTATCGAGGATATCGGTATCGGCCTCGTCGCCGCCGGGCGAGAAGGGAAATCCGCCGCTTTTGCCGCGGCCTTTCAATGCGTCGAGAAAACTCATGGCAACAACTCCTTTGTTGCCCTGAGAACCCCATGTGATTTGGTTCGTTCCGCCGCCGCGCTGAATTCCCCGCGGCGTTGCGACGGCAGCGTCGAGAGGCCGACTCAGCCGCCGGCCGCGGCGAGCTCGTTCTTCACCTGGGTCAGCAGGCGCTCCGCCTCGCTGCCCTGCAGCTTCGCGATGTCGTCCTGATACTTCAGCAGCACGCCGAGGGTGTCGTTGATCGCCTCGGGCGTGAGCGCCAGCACATCGAGCTGTGTCAGGGCGTGGGCCCAATCGATGGTCTCGGCGACGCCGGGGAGCTTGAAGAGGTCCTGGGTCTTGCGCAGCTTCTGCACGAAGGCAACGACCTCGCGGCTGAGCGTGCCCGAGGCGGTCGGCGCTTTGAGCTTCAGGATTTCGATCTCGCGCTCGGCCGCCGGATAGTCGATCCAGTAGTAGAAGCAACGCCGCTTCAACGCGTCATGGATTTCGCGCGTGCGGTTCGAGGTGACGATGACGATCGGCGGATGCTCTGCCTTGATCGAGCCGATCTCGGGAATGGTGATCTGATAATCCGACAGCACCTCGAGCAGGAAGGCTTCGAAAGGCTCGTCGGTGCGGTCGAGCTCGTCGATCAACAGCACCGGCGCGCCGTTGAGATCGGGCTCGAGCGCCTGCAGCAGAGGCCGCTTGATGAGGAAACGGTCGGTGAAAATCTCCTCCTCGACCGTGTCCTTGCTTTCGGCGCTGCTCTCGGCGAGACGAATCTCGATCATCTGCCGCGGATAGTTCCACTCGTAGACCGCCGACGAGACATCTAAGCCCTCATAGCATTGCAGACGGATGAGCCGCCGTCCGAGCGTCTCGGCGAGGACCTTGGCGATCTCGGTCTTGCCGACACCGGCCTCGCCTTCGAGGAAAAGCGGACGGTTGAGCTTCAGCGAAAGGTAGATCGCGGTCGCGAGGCTGCGATCGGACACGTATTGCCCCTTCGCCAAAAGGGCGAGCGTGTCGCTGACCGAGCGGGGCAAAGCAGCCATGGCAACTCTTCTTGGCTAAGGCGATAGGCGGGCTGCGTGGTTGTAGAGCAAAGCAACCCGCTCTCCAAGTCCTTGGCCCGGCCCGTTTCTTATGCCATCGGCGCAAGCTGTCGCGTTATTTGCCGGCTTTAGCTGGTCGCTTCTCTTTCTCGCTTTCTTTGTCGCGATGCGGCTGCCCGACACGGCCGCCGGCGTTGTATGACGGTGGATCGCTCGCCGGGAAACTGTCGTCGATCTGCTCGTCGACGCTCGCGCCCGGCTCGTCCTTGGTTTTCTTATGCGCCGGAGTCTTGATGTCACTCATCGTTATCTCCCGCTGGTGATGCTCAGACCAACCAACGGTATGGTGTCGCATCGGTTCCCCGAGCGCGGCGGTTTGCCGAACCTGGACGCCCTGCTATCGTCGGCGAAAGCTAGTGAGGGAGGCGTGTCGTGGCGGAAATCGATTTTGCGCTCTGGGATGCGGTCGGGGGCTATGCACCGACGGATCGGCCGATGGCCGATGTCTATGACGAGCATATCCGGCTCGCGCAGGAGATCGAGGAAGCCGGCTGGCATTCCTATTTCGTGATCGAGCATCAAAATTCGCCGATCGGGCGCATCACCGCGCCGAGCGTCTATCTCACCGCTATCGCGCGGGCGACCAGCAAGCTGCGCTTCGGAACGATGATGTGGTCGCTGCCTTTCCATCATCCGCTCCGGTTGGCGCAGGATGTGGCGATGCTCGATCAGCTTTCGCGCGGCCGGGTCGAATTCGGCACCGGCATCGGCGTGCACGAGCATGAATTCATCCGCTGGGGAATGGATTTCTATCAGCGTGCCGCCATCTCGACCGAGATCATGCAGATCGTGAAGATGGCCTGGACCCAGGACGAGGTCACGTTCAACGGCAAATACTTCCATTTCGATGAGGCGCTGCCGCAGCCTAAGCCGTTCCAGAAGCCCTACCCGCCGATCTGGTCGGCGGTGCATAGCGATGCGGCGGTGGAATTCGCGGCGCGCAACAATTACCACGTCGCGCAAAATCTCGACACCGATGATGTGATTGCGCGGAAATTCGATCTCTATCGCAAGATATGGAAGGAATGTCATCACCCTGGACCGATGCCGCGCGTCTTTCTGCAGCGCCAAGTGCATGTCGCCGAGACCGACGAGAAGGCGCATGACGAAGCGCGCACATGGCTCGCCAAGCGCGAGGGCGGCGCGGTGCCGGTCGGCGGTGGTCCGCTCGAGAATACGCGTGTCGGCTGGGGCACGCATGCGCGCGGCATGGGACGCGACAGCGAGCGTCCCGACGACAAGGCGCGCGGCGAGACGATCTTCCGCGCCGGTCGCGATTATGATTTCAACATCGAGAACGGTCTGGCGATTGTCGGCAGCCCCGAGACGGTCATCAAGCGGCTGAAAGAGGGCAAGAAGAAGATCGGTTTCGACATCTTCTGCGCCAATCACGAGATCGGCCATATGCCGAAGGAGCTCGTGCGCAACTCGATCAAGCTGATGGGCGAGGTCGTGCGCGCGTTCAAGTAATCGCGCGTGTTTCCTCACTCTTCACGTCATGCCCAACCTTGTGCCTGGC